>CAZLLI010000001.1:0-103126 GCA_964560355.1 uncultured bacterium
ATCCATCCGATGTAGCCGTCGTCGAGGCGCGCGAGAATCCACTCGCCGTCGACCTTGAGCGGCTCCACCGCGTCGCCCATCACCGCCTGCGAGACCAATTCGGAAGGATGCGACGGCGCGCGACGCACGTCGGCGACGCTGCTCGCGACGATCATCGCGGGGGGGACGCCGGGCGCGGGCATGCGCGTCGCGCGAAAGCGACGCTCGTCTTCGCCCTTGAGGTGCAAGCGCGCGACCACGTCGTGCACGACGGACGCGTCGCTGCACTCGAGCTCGACTGTCCAACCGTCGGGCGGTAGCGACGCCACGCGCGCGTAGCACGTGCGTCCGTCGAGCCCGCGTTCTTCGAGCACCGCCGCGAGCGCGTCGTTGACTGCTTGGATCATACTCATCGTCGTTGCGCGCGACCGAGCTTGGGGTCGAACAGGTCGCGCAGCGCATCCCCCACCAAATTGAAGCCGAGCACCGCCATCGTCACCACCAGGCCGGGCGCCAGCGAGAGCCACGGCGCCACCCGAAGATAATCAAGCCCGCCGCTGATCATCGAGCCCCAGCTCGGGCGCGGCGGTTGCGCGCCCAACCCGAGAAAGCTGAGCGACGACTCCGCCATGATCGACGCCCCCAACCCCATCGAGAAGATCACCCAGATCGGTGTCAACACGTTGGGAAACACGTGCCGCAGGATGACGCGCGCGTTGGGCGCACCCAGCGACCGGATCGCGGTCACGAATTCGCGCTCCTTGAGCGACAGTACCTGCGCACGCACGAGGCGTGCCACGCCCGCCCATCCCACCACACCCAGGGCGAGAAACAGCGCCGCCTTGCTCGGACCCACCGCCGCCATCACCGCGATGAGGAGAAGCAGGCCCGGGTAGGCCAGGGTGACGTCGGCGCAGCGCATCACCAGCACGTCGACGCGCCCGCCGTAATAACCCGCGAGCAGCCCGAGGCACGTGCCCAGGAGCAGCGCCAGCAGTCGCGACACCACGCCCACTTCCAGCGAGAAGCGCGCACCGTACATAACGCGGCTCAAGATGTCGCGCCCGAAGGCGTCGGTGCCGAAGACGTGCGACGCGCTCGGCGGCGTGAGCGCGTGGTCCATGTCGATCGCGACGGGGTCGTGCGGCGCGAGCCAGGGCGCGAGGAGCGCCGCCGTCACGACGACCGCCACCAGTGCCGCGCCCACCACCCCGCCCTTGTGCGCGAGAAAGCGCGTCATGTGCGCGCTCCCAATTTCACGCGCGGGTCGACGCGCGCGTACAAGAGATCGACCAGCAGGTTCACGGTCATGAAGAGGACGGCCATGAACAGTACGGCGCCCTGGATGGCGGGAAGGTCGCGCTTCAAGATGGCGTCGAGGGTGAAGCGGCCGAGACCCGGCCACGCGAAGATGGATTCGGTCAGCACCGCGCCGCTCAAATAGCTCCCGAAGTCGACGCCCACCACCGTGATGATGGGCAAGAGCGCGTTGCGCAGCGCGTGGCGGATGAGCACGCGGCTCTCCCCCGCCCCTTTCGCGCGCGCCGCCTTCACGTAGGTCTCGTGGATCTCGTCGAGCACGCTCGAGCGCGTGATGCGCGCGATATACGCGGTCGACGCCATCGCGAGCGTCATCGCCGGCAGCACCACGTAGAGCGGGTTGCCGTTGCCGAAGCCGGACGCGGGGAAAATACCGAGGCGCATCGAGAACACGTAGATCAGGAGCACGCCGAGCCAGAATACGGGGATCGAGACCCCCACCACCGCGCCTCCCACTAGCAGGTAGTCGAGCGCGGACCCGCGGCGCCACGCCGCCAGCACGCCGATGGTGACGCCGCACGCGATCGCGATCGCCATCGCCGCCGCGGCCAGGCGCAGCGTGTTGGGAAAGCGCTCGCGAATCGAATCCCACACCGGGACGCCGGTGACGTACGACGTCCCCAGGTCGAAGCGCGCCAGGTCGCCGAGATAGCGCGCGTAGCGCTCGTAGAGCGGGCGGTCGAGGTGCATCTCGGCGCGCAGGCGCGCGAGCGTGTCGGCGTCGTAGCGCTCGCCCACCATGCTGAGGACGGGGTCGCCGGGGAGCACGTGCAGCAATAAGAAGGTCACGGTCGCGACCCCGAGCAGGATCGGCACGAACCACAGGAGGCGTCGGAATGCGTACGCGAGCATGGCGGCGCCAGCATACGCCCGCGCCCGCGCGCGCTGCAATCGCAGCGTTTGGCTAGTGCGCGACGCGCACGCCGGAAAAATCGTTGCCGAGGTAGAGGCTCGGGAGCCGGTAACCGCTCACGCGTTCGGCCACGATGTGGTGCGTGGTCGGAAAATAGAGGTAGACCCACGGCGCCTGCGCGTACACCAGGCTGTCGACGCGCGCGTACGCATCCGCGCGCGCGGCGTCGTCGAGCACGCGGCTCGCGCTCACGATGAGCGAGTCGACGCGCGGGTCGGAGAAGAATGAGCGGTTGCCGCCGCCGCCGCGATTCGCGGAGTGGAACAGCGGGAACAGGAAGTTTTCCGCGTCGGGATAGTCGGCGATCCAATCCAACAGGAACGCGTCGACCTTGCCCGCGCTCACCGCCTGCTTGTACGCGCTCCACTCGCGCCGCACCAATTTCGCGTCGACGCCGACCGCGCTCCAGTAGCCCTGCACGGCTTCGGCGACGCGACCGCCCTCGGCGCTCTCGCGCAACCACAGCTCGAGCGACAGGTGCTCGGCGCCGGCTTCGCGCAGGAGCTCTCGCGCGAGCGCGGGGTCGTACTCGTATCCGGGGCGCTCGCGGTACCCCGCGATGCCGGGCGGGATCGACCCGTGCGCGGGGATCGCCTCCCCCGCCTGCAACACGCGCGAGAGCTGCGGCACGTTGACGGCGTGGTTGAGCGCGCGGCGCACGCGCAGGTCGGAGAAGCGCGGGTTGTTGAGCCCGATGTAGAACACGCGCAGCTCGGGGCGCTTGAGCAGGCGCGGCGCGCGCGCGGGGTCGTGCAAGAAGCGCGGCACCTCGGCGTCCGGGATCTCGAGCACGTCGAGCGTGCCCGACTCGAATTCGGCGATGCGCGTGAACGGCTCCGGGATGACGCGGTAGCGCACGCCGGCGAGGTCGCGCGCGCGCCGCGCGTGGTGCGGGTTCGGCGTCAGCGTGACGCGGTCGCCGCGCACCCACTCCGAGAGCACCCACGGCCCCGCGCCCACCGGCACGTCGCCGGTGGGGGGACTTTCGGTGTCGACGATGCGCGCCGCCGGCAGCGCGAGCATGGAGAGAAACGGCGCGAAGGGATCGTCGAGCGTCACCACCACGGTGGAGTCGTCGGGGGTTTCGACCCCCGCCAGCGACGGCGCGCCGCCGTCACGAAACGCGGCCGCGCCGCGGATGCGGTCGAGCACCCACGCGCGCGGGGACGCCGTGGCGGGCGCGAGCACGCGCTCGAAGCTCGCGCGCACGTCGGCGGCGTGCACGGGCCTTCCGGTGGAGAAACGCGCGCGCGCGTCGAGGTGGAAGACGTAGCGGCGTCCGTCGCTCGTCTCCCACGCGCGCGCGACGCCGGGCACGAGCGCGCCGTCGGGCGCGAGTCCCACCAGCCCGTCGAACACCAGCGCGCAAATCTCGCCTTCGGCGGCGTCGACCGCGAAGGCGGGGTCGAGGCGGTTGGGCGCGGTCTCGAGCGCGAGCTCGAGCATCGGGGACGACGCGCGCTCGCGCCCGCACCCCGCCGCGAGCGCGCACGCCGCGGAAAGCGCGAAGGCGACCACGCGCACGCGCGCGCGCGTCACAAATCGCCTTCCACCAGCTTGAAGTCGCCCACGCCGAACATGTCGAAGAACACGAAGGTGCGATTGACCGTGTAGTAGCGCCAAATCTCGTACGAGCCCTGCCCGCGCTGGTCCATCGCGGTGTCGATTTGCTCGGGTGCGCCGTAGCGAATGTAGACGCGCCCGCGATCCGAGCGCCAACCGGGACCGAACTGCGAGAACTCGCGCATGACGTATTGCACGCGCGACAGGTACTGCAGCAGGGCCTCGTTGTCGACCGTGCTGGGGTCGGGGTCGCGCGCGGCCCAGAACTTGTTCCACGCCGCGGTGCGCGCTTCCAGCGGCGCGTTGCGCAGCGGCTTGAGCTCCTCGTCGGTAGCGATGAGGCTCAGCATCTCGATGGTGTCGTCGAAGTCGACGCCCAGCATCGCGCGGGTGACGTCGATGCGCACGTCGGCGCTGGCGGTGGCGTCGCGCGCCGGGTCGAGCGTGTGCGCGCGCAGGTTCACGCGGTACAAGCCCGGCGACCAATCATCGACGTTGAAGGTGAGCAGGAAGTCGTCGTCGCGGCCGGCGAGGTTCAGGCGCCGCTTGCCGTACACCACCTGGTGGTCGTTGGCGTCGATCACTTCATAGAAGACGTCGCACATGGTGGAGCGCTCCTCGTTGCCCTCGACGAACAGCGCGAACCGCACCGCGGGCTGGCGGTCGAAGCCGGAAACGGACGCGTCGGGCGGGGTGTCGGCCTTGAGCGTGGGCGCGACCTCGTGCCAGGGCGCGAACGTCTTCGGGAACGGCGTCGGCACTGTGATCACGGCCGGCGTTCCGAAGGCGAGTCCGGAGGCGAGAAAGTCGGGGACGCGCAACGAGGTCGAGCGCCGCATCCCGATGCCGGTATTCCGGATGGTGAGGAGCGCGTCGATGACGTAGTCCCCCGGCGGGAGCTTGATCTCGCGCCACGCGCGCGATTTCATGTCGCGGCGCTTGGTTTCTTCGTACGTCTTTACGGTGGCGAAGCCGTGCAGCACGTAGGTGGTGGGCGGCGTGTTCTCCTTCCCCGCCGCGCGCAGCGAGATGTTGGCGTCGAAGCGCGCGTCGTAGTAACCCTCCTTCTTCAGGAACACGAGCGTGCGGAACGGCACCTCGACGGTGATGCGCGTCATGGGCGTGCGGGTGGAGTCGAGGTATGCGTTGGCGAACAAGCCGAAGGGTTGCGCGTGCGCGCGCGCCGCGGAGAGCGCGAGCGCCGCGGAGAGCGAGATGGCGATCCATGCGTGTTTCGGCTTCATTTGGTTTGGGGGGCGGCGACGAAGGGAAGTTAGGCCACGCCCCTGCGGCGGGGCAAGGGGAACGTGCTACTCGTGGCGCAGCGCCGTGACCGGGTCCATGTCGCTCGCGCGGCGCGCGGGGTAGAGCCCGAACCCGATGCCCACCAGGACCGAAAACACCAGGGCCACGATGGTCCACGCGAGCGAGAACACGAACGGGAAGTGGATCAGCTTCGACACCCCGTACGCGAGCACCGTGCCCGCGGCCACGCCGATGATGCCGCCGACGCCCGTCAGCGTTCCGGCTTCGATCAGGAACTGGCGCAAGATGTCGCCGCGCGCGGCGCCGATGGCGCGGCGCACGCCGATTTCGCGCGTGCGCTCGGTGACCGAGACCAGCATGATGTTCATGACGCCGATGCCCCCCACCAAGAGGCCGATCGACGCGATGATGGTCAGCACGATTCCGATGGGGACCGTGATCTTCTTGACCAAGTCGAGGAACGACTCGCTGGTGCCCACCGCGAAGTCGTCGGCCTTCCCGGGTCGAAGGCCGTGCTGCACGCGCATCGCGCGCTTCACTTCTTGGGCGCCCTTCTCCAGGTCGGCGTCGTCGTGCACGGTGGCACCGAGCGTCACCACGTCGTTTTCCGTGTGGAAGTCCTTGGCGAAGGTGGTGTGCGGCACGCACACGAAATTGTCCGACCACGCCCCGAAGATCGAGTGGCGCGGCGCGATGGTCCCGATCACCTGGTAGCGCGCGCCTCGGATCACCACGTAGCGCCCGATCGGATTCGTCTCCTTGAACAGGTCCTTGGCCGGGCCCGCCGCCAGCACCACCACGCGCGCGCGGAAGCGTTCCTCGCTCTCGCTGTAGAAGCGCCCGCGGTCGACGGTGAGCGAGAACAACTCCGGCAGGCGGTAGGTCGAGCCTAGGATGCTGGTGGGCGGCGTTTTTTCGCCCTCGTAGCGCACCACGAATTCGCCCTGCGACTCCACCATGAACACCGACGCGTCGACGCTCGGGCAATTGCGCGCGATGGCGGCGGCGTCCTCGCGCGTCAGCTTGGGGCGCCGCTCCAAGTTCTCCTCGTTGTCGCCCGACACCGCGAAGTCGAAACGCTGCACGTAGATGTAGGGGCGGTTGGCGGACGCCATGTCGGCGTAGATCTTCCGGCTCAAGCCCGAGAGCACCGTCACCATCATGAGCACGGTCGCGATGCCGATAGCGACACCGACAATGAGGAGCGCCGACCGCATGCGGTGCGAGCGCATGACCTCGATCGCTTGCGCGACGTTCTCGTCCCAGAGGTTGTTACCGGTCGGCGTCTGCATGCTACTCCGACCGCAATGCTTCGACCGGGTCGAGGCGCGCGGCGCGCAGCGCGGGGTAGGTGCCGAACACGAGCCCCAGCGCGATCGTCACCGCGAACGCGATCCCGACCAGGGCCGCGTTCACCACGTACGGAAGCACCGACACCGCCGACACCAGCGCCGCGATCGCGAAGCCGATCGACATGCCGACCACGCCGCCGAACACCGACAGCGTCGCCGACTCCACCAGGAATTGCCACATGATGGCCGCCTGCGGCGCGCCCACCGCCTTGCGCAGGCCGACTTCGCGCGTCCGCTCGGTGACCGAGACCACCATGGTGTTCATGAGCACGATGCCGCCCACCAGCATGGAGACGCCGACCAACGCGACCAGCGCCGTCATGATGCCGCGGCTGACCGACTTCCACAGTGTGATGAGCTGCTCGCTCGACGCCACCGCGAAGTCGTTTTCGTCGCCGGGGTGGAGCCCGTGCCGCACGCGCATCGCCACCATCGCTTCTTCCATGGCGTCGTCCATGTGACGGATGTCGGCGGCGGCGATCTGAATGTCGACCGATTGGTTGGGGCCGAACACCTTGCGGTACGCACCCAGCGGAATGATGACGAAGCGGTCGCGGCTCTGCCCCAGCACCTTGCCGCGCTTCGCCGCCACCCCCACCACGCGGAAGTGGCGGTTGCCGATGCGCACCGTGCTCCCCAGCGCCTCGTGCGGCGCGAGCAGGCCTTCGTACACGTCCCACCCCAGCAGCGCGACCTGCGCGTTCTCGCGGTCGTCGACCTCGGTGAGGTGGCGGCCGGTCGCGACCGGGATGTCGCCCACGTAGGGATAGTAGGCGTCGCACCCGGTGACCGTCACGTTGACGCTCTTCCCCAGCGACGACACGGTGACGTTCCCGGTCTCGGCGCGTGCGCTCACGTACGACGACCACTGTAACGATTCGCGCAGCGACGCCGCGTCCTCGCGCGTGATCCTGGGGTTGTGCATGAGCTTGTCGATGAACTTCTCGAAGTCTTCGATGGCCTCGAAAAAGTTGACGCGCTGGACGGTGAAGACGTTGCTGCCTTCGGAGGCGACTTCGTTGCGCATGTATAGGTCGATCCCGCCCAACAGCGAGACCACCGCGATCACCGACATGATGCCGACGATATTGCCGAGGAGGGTGAGGAAGGTGCGCAGCTTGTTGGCGAGGAGCGCGTGGTACGCGATGCGTACGCCTTCGAAGAGGACGCGGACCGACGGGCGCACGCTGCTACCTCCGCTTGCGCTTCTCTTTCTTGATCTTCACCGCTTCGCCGTCGCGCAAGTCGCCGATGGTCTTGAAGGGACCCGACACGACCTGGTCGCCCTCGGCGAGTCCCGAGAGCACGACGAAGTGGCTCTGCCCCGCGATGCCGACGCGAATGGACCGGAAATGCGCGGAGCCCTTCTCCACCACGAACACGCCTTCGATCTCGCGCGGCTTGCCGTCGGCCGCGGTGGTGTCGGCGGCGGCGCTGTCGGCGGGGGCCTCTTTCTTCTCGCGCTTGCCGCGCCGGCGTTCCTCCGCGAGGCGCTCGGGGTCGCGCACGGTCAGGCACTGGATGGGAACCGCGAGCGCGTGCTTCTCCTCCGCCACTTCGATGTCGACGGAGGCCGACAACCCCGGCCGAATGTCGGGGATCGAATCCTGGATCGCGACCACCACCTTGAAATCGACCGATTCCTGCCCCAGCCCCACCTGCGCGCGCAGCGCGCTGTTGCCGACCTCGGTCACGACGCCGCGGTAGGTGGTGTCGGGCTGCGCGTCGAGGCGCACGGTGGCCTTCTGGCCGGGACGCACGCGCACCACTTCGGTTTCGTCGACGCGCACCTCCGCCTCCATCTCCGACAGGTCGGCGATCGTGAGCAGCACGGTGCCGGGATTGTTGATGGTGCCCATGATCGCGCTCTCGCCTTCTTCCACGTTGAGCGCCGTGATGACGCCCGACATCTCGGCTTCGATGCGCACTTGCCGCAAGTCGTGCTGCGCCTTCTTGAGGTTGGCCTGCGCCTGCAGGTTCATCTCCTGCGCCGACCTCACGCGCGCCTGCGCCATGTCGAGCGCCGCCTTGGCGTCTTTGAGCTCGGTGTCGGAGGTAAAGCCCTTCTCGCCCAGCTGTACTGCGCGATCGTAGTCGTACTGCGCCTTCTGCAGCGCTGCTTGCTCGAGTTGGAGCGACGCCTGCGCGCCGCGCACCGCGGCGGCCAGTTGCTCCACCGCCGACTCGTACGGCGCCGCGTCGATCTCGAGCAAGAAGTCGCCCTTCTTCACGCGCTGTCCCTCGGTTACCTCCAGCTTGGTCACCTTGCCGATGGTGGTGGCGCTCACGTCGACCTTGCGCTTGGGCTGGATCTCGCCCGATGCCGTCACGACCTTGGCGACGTCGCGCCGCACCACCTTCGCGACTTCGACCTCGGTGCGCTTGCCGCGCTTGACGGTCAGATTGATGCCGACCAGAGCCACCACCACGACGCCGAGCACCGCCGCGAGGATCACCTTGCGTTTCTTGGTCACGTCAAACTCCCTTGCTCGCGGACGCCGCCGTCCGGCGCCGGTCGACCTCGACGCGCCCGTCGCGCAGCCGAATCTCGCGGTGCGCGTGCGCGGCCACGGCGTCGTCGTGGGTGACGACGATCAGCGTGTGCCCGTGCCCGTGGAGCTCCGCGAACAACTTCATGATCTCCGCGCCCGACTTGGAATCGAGGTTGCCGGTCGGTTCGTCGGCCAGGATGATCGACGGATTGTTGACCAACGCGCGCGCGATGGCGACGCGCTGGCGCTGCCCGCCCGAGAGTTCGTTGGGCTTGTGGTGGGCGCGGTCCCCGAGCCCGACCGCGTCCAGCGACGCGCGCGCTCGCTCGCGGCGAGCGCCGGCGTCGAGGCCGGCGTAGATCAAGGGCAGCTCGACGTTTTGGAACGCGGACGCGCGCGGCAACAAATTGAAGGTCTGAAACACGAAGCCGATTTCCTTGTTGCGAATGTGGGCGAGGGTGTCGTCCGCCATCTCGGTGACGTTCTCGCCGTTCAAGATGTAGGTGCCTTCGGTGGGGGTGTCGAGGCAGCCGATGATGTTCATGAAGGTGGTCTTGCCGGAGCCCGACGGGCCCATCAGCGCCACGTACTCGTTGCGCTCGACGTCGAGGTCGACGCCGTCGAGGGCGTTCACGACGTGGCTCCCCATTTGGTAGCGCTTCGCAATGCCGCGCATGTGGATCAGCATGGAAGCGCCAGCATAGCACGCGGGCGGGACGCCGCAAAGCGCCCCGCCCGCGTGGGTGGAATCGGTGTGCGTGTCGAAGCGGTCTAGCGCGAGGTGACCTTGCGCCCGGTGGCGCGCTGCAAGTCGGCGCGATTGACGAGATAGTCGACGCGCGCGTCGATCAAGCTCGCCTGCGCTTGTGTGAGCGACGCGCTCGCTTGGATGGTCTCGAGGATGGTGCCGGCGCCGACGCGGTAGCGCTCTTCGGCCAGGCGCAGGTTTTCCTCCGCGGCCGCGACGGTTTCCTCGGCCAGGTCGAGGCGTTCCTTGGCCTGGTCGATGTTGAGCACGATCTGTTTGACGTCGAGCACGGCGTCGATCTTGGCCTGCTGCAAGTTGTACTCGGCGATGCGCTGCTGCGCGTGCGCGTTCTGGATGCCGGCTTTGGTCTGGAAGCGGTCGAAGAGATTCCAGTCGAGGAAGATACCGACCGACCACACGTAGTTGTTCTTGAACACTTCGCCGTCGCCGGGGAAGGTGCGGTCGTTCCAGCCGTAGCTGAACGAACCATTCAGGGTCGGGTAGCGCGCCTTCTTGGTAACCGAAAGCCCGGCGCGGGCGGCGTCGACGCGCTGGCGGCTCGCGAGCAGGTCCGAGCGGTGCTCGAACATGTAGTCGACTTCGGAGTTGAGGTCGAAGTCGCCGGGCGTGAACTCGAGCGATTCGTCGACGTCGAGGGGCGCGTCCTGCGGAATGTTGAGCCGCGACTTGAGCCGCGCTTCCGCGAGGGCTTCGGCGTTGCGCACGTTCAACAGCAAGAGTTCGGCGTTCGAATAGTCGACGCGTGCCTGCAGATAGTCGGCCTTGGTGCGCGAACCGATCTTGTAGAAGGCTTCGATTTGTTCGAGGTTGCGGCGCTTGGCTTCCAGGTTGGCGACCTGCACCTGGTCGAGGCGGCGCTGCCGCACCAGCTCGTAGTACTCGCGGATGGTGAGCGCGCGCACGAGGTCGCGCGTGTACTCGAGGTTGTATGCCGCCGCGCCCGCGTTACCCTTCGACTGCGTGATGGCGTTGTAGTTCGCGCCCCAATTGAACACGCTCATCTGGCTCGAGAGCGAAAACGAATACTGCTCGTAGTCGAAGCCCGCGGGCCGGATGGGCCGGCCTTGGCTGTCGACGACGATGCCCGTGGTCGGACCCGCCCACGAGTGCCCGCCGTACGCCCCCAGATTGAAGTTCGGCATGAGTGCGCCGTAGCTGCGCAGCACGTCGCTGCGAGCCGACCTCAATTGCTCGCTTGAAACGCCGACGTTGGTGGACGCGTCGATGGCGAGCGCGAGGCAGCGCTCGAGGTCGTAGCGATCGCCCGACGTCGGCGGCTGGGCCTGCTGGGTCTGGTCGGTCTGCTGGGTCTGTTCGCTCTGGGCGCGCGCAATCGGCGCGAGCGCGCAGAGGAATAGCATCTGGGCAACGATCGCCCGGCGAAAACTCATCTGGTCACCTTCCCATTGGCAAAAAACAAGATGCGGCCACCGCCGCCTGCACGTTCGCGAGCAAAAGACGAACGTAGTACGGCGGGGGGGGTTCGAATGTTCCGACATTATAGCCGCGAGGGCGGGTCGGAAGGGGCAAAAAAAAAGACGCCCCTCGCTCAG
Source organism: uncultured bacterium (assembly GCA_964560355.1). Taxonomy (GTDB): domain Bacteria; phylum Krumholzibacteriota; class Krumholzibacteriia; order WVZY01; family JAKEHA01; genus JAKEHA01. The sequence continues at coordinate 11,208 of CAZLLI010000001.1, forward strand.
GGCGACCGCCGAGTGGGGACGGCCGGTTCTTCGCGCTCGCTGGTAAAGGAGAGCCGGGACGCGCTCGCCTCTTTGAGCTCGTCGATCACGTCCGAAACGACGCCGTAGGGCGCGTGCTCATCGGCGTTGAGCGCCACCACCGCGTCGGGCGCCTCGAGCAGGGTGCCCGTGATGATTCCCTCCACGTCGGAGGCCACCACCAGCCGGTTGTCGATCGAAATGCGCCCGTCCTTGTCGATCCAAATATCCGCGACGTGCTCGCGCCCGGGCTTCTCGGTCGCCTCTGCGCTGGGGAGAACGATCTGCAGCCCGCGGTCGAGCCGAAAGATGGTGGTGGCCATGAAGAAGATGAGCAGCAAGAACGCGATGTCGCCCATCGACACGGTCGGGATGGTATTAGAGACGCGATTCTGGCGCGGAAATCGTCCCGGGCGCATGTCACTTCACCGTCTTGAGCGAGATGCGCCGGCAGTTGGCGAGCTTGATCTCGTCCAGAAGATCGACCATGAGGCCGTACTCGGCGTCGCGATGGATGGTGAGCAGCACCACCAATTGCGGGTTGGCAGCCAGGCGCTGTTCGACCAGCGCGCGCACGTTCGCGGGCGCGATCGCCTGTCCCTGCGCCTCGACGTGCCCGCCCGCCAGCGCGCGAATCTCGAGCACGTCCTTGGCGTCGACGCGCGTCGCTGTCACGGCCTTGCCCGGCAGCACCAACGGGATGCCTTCTTCGACCGCGAAGGTAGTCGTCACCACGAAGAACACGAGCAAGAGGAACGCGAGGTCCGACATCGACGCGGCTTGAAATTCGCACGCCCCGAAACGAAAGCGGGTCTTGCGGCGCTGCATGAAGTGCATGGCTAGCTGCGCGTGAGCGGCGGCTTGCGTTCGGGGCCCTTGGGGTGCTCGAGGTCGATGAGCTCGTCGACCAAGTCGGCGCTCGCTTCTTCCATCTCGAGCACGAAGCGGTCGATCTGCAGGACGAAGTACGAGTAGAACGCGGACACCGGCACCGCGATCATGAGGCCGGCCGCGGTGGTGATGAGCGCCTCCTCGATGCCCTTCGCGACCAGCTTGGCCGACACCTGCTCGGCGGCGGCGATGGCCGCGAAGGCGGCGATCATCCCCGTCACGGTGCCCAGGAAGCCGAGCAGCGGCGCGACGTTGGAGACCGACGCCAGCGCGAGCAGCCCGCGCTCCAGGTGCGCCATTTCGATTGCGCCCGCCGACGCGATGGCTTTCTCCACCGCTTCCGGCCCGCGGTTCGCGCGCAACAGTCCCGCGTGCATGATGGCCGCGATGGGCCCGCGCGTGCGCTGGCACAACGCGAGCGCGGCGTCGGGGCCCTCGGTGCGCAGCGCCGTCGTCACCTCGACCATGAGCTTGCGCGTGTTGACGCGCGCGCGCGACAGCGTCCACATGCGCTCGATGATCAACACCAGGCCGAGGATCGCGCACAACAAGAGCGGGTGCATGCACACGCCTCCCTTCGCGTACAACGTGCCGAGGGCGCTGTGGCCGATGCGGTCGAAGAAGCCCTGGTGGGCGGTGGTGGTGACGGGAGCGACGGAGAGGACGCTGTCGGAGTCGGAGGTCGCGACGACCCCCTGGGTCTGCGGAATGCCGCCTTGCGCCGACACCGTGGCCGGCACGAGCGCGAACATGACGAGCAGCAGAATGAGTCGCGACACGGTCATCGGATCACTCGTGGTGCGCGCCGAACGCGCGCGCCGTGCGCGACCATAGCCGCGGCGGGGTCCATCTGTCAACGCGCTACTTGTCGGACACGGTCGAGCTGCGCTCGAGGACATAGGAGCCGTGACCGTCCCGGTCCACGAATAGGAATCGCATGCCGATGTCCTGCTCCTGCACCTGGTCGCGCTTCAGCATGGGGTCGCCGCCGGCGACGTAGATCCACAATTCGTAGGGTACGCCGGTGTTGTCCTCGGGGCGATTGCGCGCGTTGGGCGACCCGCCCGAAAGGGTGTTGCGAATCGTGGGCAGCGTGTATTGCTTCGACCCCACCGAGCTGAAGTTCATCGGATGGTACGGGTCTTCCACCATCGCCTCGGCTTCGAGCAGGGTTTCGTAGTTGAGCGGGATGACGTCCTGGATCAACTCGTCGGGCGGCCCGTAGCGCAGGTAGATATCCCCGCGCGGGCTGGTGATGGCGGCGCCGCGATCGCCGAAGTGCGCATTGATGTAGTCCATGCGTTCCACGAAGGTGTCGTACGCTTCGTTGCTGCCGCTGTCGGGCGTGGGGTCGAAGCTCTTCCACAGGGCGTCGAGGACTTGCTCTTGCTCGCCTGGCGACTTCTGCTGGAAGGCCTTGAATTCGTCGTCGCCGAGGAGGAAGCGCGCTTCCGCGAGGTACTCGCGGCGCGGGACTTCCCACGTGCGCAGATCCCACGCCACCGAGAAATCGCCGCTCTTCACGCGCGCGATCGACTGCCCCGCGAGTCCGAACGACAAGTAGAGCGTGTACGTGCCCGCCGGCACCGTGGTGAGGTCTTCGCTCAGGAACACGGGGTACGTGCGCAGCGCGGCGCCTTCCGGCGTCGGGTTGGGGAGCGTGCGCTTGGTCTCGCGCACGGTCTCGCCGGTCGCGTTCACGATCTCGGTGCGGAAGTCGAAGGTCGGCGCCTGCGCCAGCGAATCGGGGAGATACAGCTCGACGTACACTTCGAGCGTGTCCTTGTACAGCCCGTACATGCGCGCGGCGTTGGGCTGGTACTTGCGAATCCCCTGCTCGCGCGGGTCCACCGACCACACGAACAGCGGCGTGCTGAACGACGCTTCGTCGTCGGGGATTTCGGGGAGGTTGAGGCGAACGCGTCGCACCGAGGAAGTCTTGTTCTGGTTCTTGATCAGCCCGACGATGCTCACCTTGGGCGCGTCGAGGTTCTCGAGCGACACCGAGAGCCAGTAGCCGCCGGCAGCGAGGTGCATTTGCTTGACGACGGTCTGGAACGCGAGCGAGGTCTCGACGCGCGACGGGTCGGTCTCCGCGAAGGTCATGGTCTCCTTCTGCTTGACGACTTCCTTGCCGGTGTCGTCGGTGAGGAGCCAGCTGAAGGCGACGCGCGTCTTCCACCCCGCCTTGCCCGCGTCCTTGAAGCGCAGCGACGTGTTGGGAATGCGCACGACGACGTCGGCCATCACCTTGTGGTCGCGGCCGCGGAAGGTGGCGGTGTCGAGATGGAAGTCGAAGTCGCCGCGCCCCGGGTGCTGCGCGAATGCGGGCAGCACGCCGGCCACAAGCAGCGCCGCGCCCAAGAAAAGATGGGCGCCCCGAGGGGCGCCCATGCTCGCGGAAATCTTCCGCACGAACGTCATATCTCTAGTACGTGAAGCCGAGAGAAATGCGGTGGACATCGCCCAAGAAGTCATAGTCGTTCCACGCGTAGTCGAACGTGAGGTCCGAGGTCTGACTGGTGTCGATGCGCAGGCCCATGCCCGCCGAGAGTCCCTCGCTGTCGGTGTTGAAGTTGTAGCCGCCGCGCAGGAAGAAGAACTGGTTGAACCCGTATTCGGCGCCCAGGTTGATGCGCTCCTGGTTGTCCGACGGGTGCGTGAACTCGAATACGCCCTGCAGGCTGTTCACGCCCTGCGAGTACGGTGTCGCCGCCATCGCGACCTTGAACTGCGTCGGCATCTTGGAGCTGCGGTCGTCGTAGTCGACCTCGCCGCCCAAGCTCTGGATCATCATGCCGAGGCGCATGCCCCACAGGCCAATGCGATAGATCAAGCCGAAGTCGAACGCAAACGTGTTGACGCTCTTCTCCGCGAGACCCGAGTGGATGAAATGCACGGTCGCGCCCGACGAGAACTTGTCGGTGAAGAACTTCGCGTACGACAAGCCGAACGACATGTCGCCGGCGTCGAACTCTTCGCCCGTGCCCTGCGGCAAGAAGACGGTGCGCACGACCTGCGGATCCATGGTGAGAGCGCGCGCGCTTACACCCCAGGTGCCGGGGACGAACGGCAGCGTGAACGCGCCCGCCGCGTAGTTGAGCTTGATGTCCGCGGGCCACCACGTGTACGAAAGCGACACGTCGGTGCGCGTGATGTCGACCATGCCGGCCGGATTCCAGTACGTGGCGGTAGCATCGTTCGAGATGGCGGTGAACGCGCCGCCCATCCCGGAACCGCGCGCCGAAACGCCGATCTTCAGGAATTGGAGGGCGTACGTTCCCACCTTCGCGAACGGCTCGGTGGCAAACGACTGCGCCGGCAACGCCGCCACGATCAGCGCTGCAACGACACTCTGTTTGATCCTCGATCTCACTTTTTCCAACCTCCTGGAAGGAAACCGGCCCGGCCGGATCTAGAACTCGAACCCGAGACCCAGGCGCCACAAGCGGTGGGTTTCCCAAATCGTCGGGTCGAACACCGGGTTGAAATCGTCCCGGCCGTCGGCGTTCTGGTCTTGGAGGTACGCGCCGCCGTATTCCCCCGTCTCCGTCAAATAAGAACCGTTGTCCATGGTGGCCGCTACCAGTCCGGGGAACGCGCCCGGGGCGTCGCCGCCCGGCAGGAGCACGTCCTCATCCAACAAATTGCGGCCCTCGAAGAACAGTGTCAACTCACGACCATACACGTTGAAGAGCTTTCTGCCCTGGATGCTCAGCTTGTGGGTCGGCTCCAGGCGGCGGGAGTTCTCCCAGGTGGGGTCGTTCAAGCGCGCGAAGCGGTCGACCGGCGTCCACGGGAGGCCCGAGCCGTACTGGTAGATCATCGTCGCGCCCCACTTGTTGCGGTCCTGCAAGCGCAGCGTCACGTTGAAGGTGTTTCGCTGGTCCCAGTCGAGCGGGTATTCCTCGGTCGGCAAGTGGGTCAAACCCTCGGCCGAGCGCCCGAAGTCGGCGTCGCTGGCCACACCGTCGGCGAACGAGTAGGTGTAGTAAACCTCGAAGCCGAGACGGCGCGTGAGCCGCTTCTCGAGCGACAGTTCGACGCCGCGCGAGCTCGCGTACGTTCTATTGATGAAGCGGAACGCCTGCACGCCGGTCGAGTCGTCGGTGACGCGCGTCGACGAAATCAGGCCGTAGATGTCCTTGTTGAACACGACGAAGTTGCCCGCGATGTCGTCGGTGAACTGGTGCGAGATGCCGGCTTGGTACGACACCGTGAGCTCGGGCTCCAGGTTCGGGTTGCCGAGCGTCCCCGTCGAACCGACCGGGTCCTGGGTGCGGAACAAGTACACGCGGCTCGGCCACTGCGTGAAGCGGCCGTAGTGGAAGAAGAACTTGTCGCGGTCGGTGATCGGGAACGCGACGCCCAAGCGCGGCGACAGGTTCCACTTGAACTCGTCGACCGACTGGTCGATCTCCGAGCTCGCGATGTCGATCGCGCTGTTGTTGCCGACCGTGAACCATTCGTAGCGAAGGCCGCCGTTGACGACCATGCCCTCGTAGTCCCACTTGTCCTGCACGTAGACGGCGCCTTCGGCGTTGAAGTTCTCGTAGATATTGACGTTTAGACCCTGCTGGATCATCCCGTTCTCGTCGATGCGGGTCTGCGCCGGGTTGACGCGCTCGTCGTCGTTGAGATCGTTATAAAGGAGCTGAATACCGGTCTTGATGCGGTGCCCCTTGAACTGGTCCGACACCACGTCGCCCTTGAAGAGGTACTGGATCGACTCCTGGTCCGAATAGAACGGATAGTCGTACGCGGTGACGAAATACGGAAAGTCGTCGTCGGTGTACCAGACAGCGTTCGACACGCCCGCGTTCAGGTAGGTGCCGTCGGGCAGCGTGACCGGCAGGCCCGCGGTCGAGAATTCGGCGGGTGCCTTCGGATTGCCGAGGTCGTCGAGCACGGTGCTCGAGGTCTTGAGGTCGAGGCGGCTCACCTTCAGCGTGTAGAGCAGCTTCGGCGTGATGTTGTGGCTGAAGCCGAGCTTGAGCTGCAAGTTCTCCGCGAGTGTCTGCGGCGTCGTGGTGGCCGAGTTGAAGGGCACGAACGACGAGTCGGCCCCTTGCGGCGCGGTCAGGTACGGCTTGAAGTCGCTCGCGCCGCGCTGGAAGCCTTCGAACAACGCCCACGGCTTGTAGCCGACGGAACCGTCGGGCGCCTGCTGCGCCTCGTCCCACACCACCGTCACGACGTTGTTGCCGATGCGGAAGTCGGCGGCGCGAAAATCGGTGTAGGTGACGACGTACTGGGTGCCGTCGGGATTGCGCACCAGGTCGATCACGTCGACCGGTCGCACGTTGAGCTGCGCGGCTTGCTTCGCCGGATCCGTGATTTCCGCCCACGGCCCGTGATTGATCGCGCGCAAACGGCCGAACTGGAATTGCTCGCGCCCGTTGACGGGCGGGCCGGCCACGTCGAGGCCCTGGAAGTACCACACCTTCGACACGTAGCCCGAGATGTTCCAGTTGTTGATGTAGTCGTCGCCGCGCGACTCGGAGTAGATGGCTTCGCCGTCGAGCTTCATGCGCGCCATCTTGTAGGTGAGCTTGCCCTGCAGGTTGTACGCCGAGGTCTGTCGCTGCCGGAACTTGAGCCAGTCGGTGATCTTGTGCTCTTCGCGCGGCTCGATGGTGGTGTTCTCGGTGTCGCTCCAGGTCGCTTCGCCCGACATGTAGTAGCGCAGGTTCTTCCACCAGGTGGGACCGCCGAAGCCCAAGCTCAAGCGGTCGAAGTTGGTGTAGGTCTTGTCGGAGCGGCCGAAGTCGTCGGTGAAGTAGCGCACTTCGCCGCCGAAGGTCGCGCCGCCTTCCTTGGTCGCGATATTGATGACGGCCGACTGCGCGTCGCCGTATTCGGCGTCCATACCGCCCGACACGATTTCGGAGCCCGAAGTGCCGAGCATGCCGACGTCGACCGAGCCGCCGCCGAGCGGGTCGGACACGGGGACGCCGTCGATCTGGATTTGGACTTCGTTGCTGCGGCCGCCGCGCACGTGCATGTCGTCGCCGGTCTTCACGATGCCGGCCTTGAGGCCGACCGCTTCGATGATGTCGTCGACCGGCATTTCTCCCAGCTGTTGCTCGGTGACGTTACCGGTGACCTTGGTCTCGGTCACCTCGACCATCGCTTTTTCCGCCGTCACGACGATCTCTTGGATCTGCGCGACCACTTTTTCTTTGAGGCGAAACGACGTCGTCGCGGCGGCTCCGACGTTCACGACCACGCCGGCCTTTTCGACCGCCTCGAAACCCATCATCATCGCTTTGACGGTGTACGTGCCGATGGGCACGCCTTTGATCTCGAACTTGCCGTCGGTGAGGCTCATGGCACCCATGGTGGTGCCGACGACCATGACGTTTGCGTAAGGGAGGGGCTTACCGTCTTTTTCGGACACGACGGTTCCGGTGATGGAACCGGTTTGCGCCATCGCCAACGACGACGCCAATCCCAACAGCGCGACGACGATCGCACCGATCATCGTTCCGCGTCCGTCCCGTGGAAGCATTCGCGAAACCCCTTTCGCCTTCCGACACAAAGCCCGGACCTCCGGGGATGTGTTCACAAGCCGATTACTATGTTGTGGTGGGGACGATCCCGTCGCGGCGGTCCCAGCCGACGCGGCGGCTTCGAACAGGTGGGGTCACTCTATCACAGCCGTCCGCTGCAATACTAGCAATATCACTGACTTCGACGCCAATATAGACCGCCCCGGCGATGGTTGTCAATATTAGTCATCTGTCGGGCATCTCCGGGTTCTAAGCAGCGGTCAAACCTCAAGCTCTTGAACCAATTAGCATTCACCGATCGAGGGCCGTGAGGCGGGGTGACGGCCCGTGGGGAACTTGGGGGAGGGTGCTCCAGCAGTGGATGCACACTCATTATGTCTTCGTCGCGCGCGACCGTCAACCCGGCCGGCGCAAGATTCTACTTTTCGTACAGCCAGCAGGCGGTTCGATGGCCCGGCTCGAGCTCTTTGTCGGGCGGAGTCTGCTCGCGGCAGATCGACATCGCGTGCGGGCAGCGGGTGTGGAACGCGCACCCGCGCGGCGCCTGCGCCGGGCTCGGAATGTCGCCGGGCAAGATGATGCGCTGGCGCTTCACACCCGGCTCCAGGCTCGGCACCGCGCTCAAGAGTGCCTGCGTGTACGGGTGCTTGGGGTCGCGATACAACTTGGTCGCGGGCGCGAGCTCGACCACGCGGCCGAGGTACATCACCGCGACGCGGTCGCTAATGTACTCGACGACGCCCAGGTCGTGCGCGATGAAGAGGTACGTCAGGTCGAGCGCTTCCTGGAGATCTTTGAGCAGGTTGATGATCTGCGCCTGAATCGACTCGTCGAGCGAGCTCACCGGTTCGTCGTCGATGAAGAGATCGGGGTTGACCGCGAGCGCGCGCGCGATGCCGATGCGCTGGCGCTGTCCGCCCGAGAACTCGTGCGGGTAGCGGTTCATGTACTCGGCGGGAATGCCGACGCGATCGAGCAACTCCGCGACGCGCTGATTGACCGCCTCGCCGACCGCGAGCTTGTGGATCTTGATCGCTTCCGCGATCATGCTGCCCACCGTGAGGCGCGGGTTGAGCGATCCGTACGGGTCCTGGAAGACGATTTGCATGCGCTTCCTGAGCTTGCGCATGTCGGCCGCGCTCTGGTCGAAGACGGAGATGCCGTCGAAGGTGACCTTGCCAGACGTGATATCGGTCAGGCGCAGGATCGCGCGCGCGAGTGTAGTCTTGCCGCAGCCGCTCTCCCCCACCAGGCCCAGCGTCTCGCCGCGGTAGATCTCGAAGCTGACGCCGTCGACGGCGCGCACCCAGCCCACCACGCGCGAAAGCACGCCGCGACGAATCGGGAAGTGCTTGCACAGGTCTTCGACCTTGAGCAGCATTTCGCCGCGCCGCGCGCTCTTGCGCTCGCTCTGCACGTCGACTTCGGTGCTAGCCACCTTGCACGTCCTTCCAGCAGCGAATTAGATGCCCCGGCTTGACGTCGCGCAGCTGGATTTCTTCGTTGTCGCAGCGGTACTCGGCGTACTTGCAGCGGTCCGAGAAACGGCACCCCTTCGGCAGGTCGAGCGGGTCCGGCACCTTGCCGGGGATCACCTTGAGGCGTTCGCCTTTGTGCGCGATGCGCGGGATCGATTCGCGCAGGCCGCGCGTGTACGGGTGACGCGGGTCGTGAAACAAGTCGTTGACGCTCGCGACCTCCATCACCTTGCCCGCGTACATCACGATCACGCGCCGGCACGTTTCCGCGATGACGCCGAGGTCGTGGGTGATCATGAGGATGGCCATGCCGAAGGTCTGCTGCAGTCCCTGCAGCAGTTCGAGTATCTGCGCTTGGATGGTAACGTCGAGCGCGGTGGTGGGCTCGTCGGCGATGAGCAGGCTCGGGCTGCACGAGAGCGCCATCGCGATCATGACGCGCTGGCGCATGCCGCCCGAGAGCTGGTGCGGGTACGACTTGGCGACGCGCTTGGGGTCGGGAATCTTGACCAGCGCGAGCATCTCGAGCGTGCGCTCCATCGCTTCGCGCTTGCTGACCTTCTGGTGCAGCACGACCGCCTCTTCGACTTGGTAGCCGCACGTGAACACGGGGTTCAAGCTCGTCATCGGCTCTTGGAAGACCATCGAGATCTCGTTGCCGCGAATCTTGCGCATCTCGCGCTCGGAGATGGAGAGGATGTCGCGGCCCTTGAAGAAGATCTCGCCGCCGTCGATGCGGCCCGGCGGGGTCTGGATCAAACGCATGAGCGCGAGCGCGGACACGGTCTTGCCGCACCCGCTCTCGCCCACCAAGCCCAGCGTCTCCCCCGCGCGTACGGAGAAGCTCACGTGGTCCACGGCGCGCGCGCGTCCGTCGGGCGTGTCGAACGAAACCGACAGGTCGCGGATCTCCAACAGCGTGTCGACGGCTTCCATCGCAGTCGCGCGCGGGTCGGTGGCTTTGGGCTCCATCGTGGTTTGATCGTATCGCCGATTCATCGTTTCCAGCAATCCATTCTATCGAGCATCCAGCGCGTCGCGGATGCCGTCTCCCACCAAGTTGAGCGCCGTGACCGCGACCGTGATCGCGAGCGCGGGGAACGCGCTCACCCACCACGCGGTCGCGAGGGCGTCGCGTCCTTCGAATACCATTCCGCCCCAGCTCGGCGTCGGCGGCGTGAGGCCCAACCCCAGAAACGACAGCGACGACTCGAGCAAGATCACGGTCCCCGCGTTCAACGTCGCCGCGACGACGAGCGCGCCGAGCGCGTTGGGAAGCAGGTGGCGCGCGACCAGTCGCGGCGTCCCCACTCCCGACGCCACCGCGGCGTCGACGAATTCGCGCGAGCGCAGGCGCCTCACTTCCCCGCGCACGATGCGCGCCATCCCCATCCACCCGGTGGCCGCGATGAACACCGCGAGCGTCCCCGCGCCGGGCGGCACCAGCGCCACCACCGTCAGCAAGAGCAAGAGCCGCGGGAACGACAGGAGCCCGTCGACGGTCCGCATCATGGCGTCGTCGACGCGACGCGGTGCGACCCCCGACAGCGCCCCGAACAACGTCCCCATCGCCGCCGCCAGCGCGACCGACAGCGCGCACACTCCGAACGATGCGCGCCCGCCGTACGCCACCCGCGACCACACGTCGCGGCCGAAGCGATCCGTCCCCATGGGGTGGATCGCGGCGGGCGCCCGGTAGCGCGTGTCCGGCGCGACGTCGGCCGGGTGCGCACCCACCACGAGCGGCGCCAGGATCGACGCCGCCACCATGATCACCAACACCGCGAGCGCCGCGGTGGCCATGGCGTCGTCGTCGAAGCGCCGGCGCATGCGGCCGCGCGCTCGCGCGCCCCACACCATCGCGGCGACCAACATCACCCACCCGGCGAGCACAACCACGCGCTCGTCGGCGGGAAGCCCGCGCCACGCGGCGAACCGCGCCACGGCGATGACGGTGTACGCGCACGAGCCCGCTGCAAGAACGGCGCCAACGCCTCGCCGTGCCGCCGGGGTGGCAAAGGGCAGCCAGGCCGGTCTCTGCGCCGTCACGACTCGCCTCCCGGTTCCGCGGTGCGCGGGTCGGCGCGCAGCGTGGCCGCGTCCGCTAGGAAATTTCCGCCGATCACGAGGCACGCGGCCACGAAGTTGACCGCCAGCACCACCGGGTAGTCGCGGGCGTAGATCGACTCCACCATGAGCGACCCCATCCCGGGCCACGCGAACACCGTCTCCACCACCACCGCCCCGCCGAGGAGAAACGGCGCGCTCAGCCCGGCCAGCGTGATCAACACGCCGAGCGCGTTTCGAAATGCGTGCCGCCACACCACGCGCGACTCCGGGAGTCCCTTCGCGCGCGCGGTGCGCACGAAGTCCTCCGCGAGCGCGTCGACCATGCTGCCGCGCGTGAAGCGCGCGAAGCCGGCGGCGCTCGCGACGCCGAGCACGATCGACGGGAGCACGAGGTGACGCGCGCGATCGACGAAGGACGCCGCGCCGGCGACGTCGAGGCCGGGGGTCGCGATGCCGGAGGTCGGCAGCCACGAGCGCGTGACCGCGAACGCGTCGATCAGGAGATAGGCGAGATAGAAAGACGGGATCGCGTACAGCACGATTACCGAAAAGGAGAGCACGCGGTCGACGGCGCGGCGCCGGTAGCGTGCGGCGATGGTGCCGGCCACGACACCGATGGTGAGTTGGAGCGCGAGCGCGATCGACGTGAGCAGGAGCGTGCGCGGAATCGTCTCCGCGACGACGTCGCGCACCGGGCGGTGGCTCGCGAGGCTCACGCCGAAGTCGCCCACCAGGAACGCCTTCGCCCAGCGCGCGAATTGCACGAGGAGCGGCCGGTCGAGTCCGAGCGAATGGCGGATGCGCTCGACGTCGGCGAGGTCGACGCCGGCGTCGACGTAGCGCGCGAGCGGGTCGCCGGGGGCGAGGTGGAGCAGAACGAAGGTGAGCGTCAGCGTGATCGCGACGAGGACAACGGCTTGCAGGGCGCGGCGAGCGAGAAACGAGCCCATGTCCTCCTACGAATCCATCGGCACCGTGAGAACCGGGTTGCGGTTGGCGCTGGCTTCGTCGACGCGCCGCACCGGCGTGCGCGTCGGCGCCGACGTGAGCACGTCGGGCGTCGCGGCCGCTTCCTTCGCGATCTGAATCATCGCGTCGGCGAAACGGTCGAGCGCTTCCTTCCCTTCCGTCTCGGTCGGCTCCACCATGAGCGCCTCGGGAACCACGAGCGGGAAATAGATGGTGGGCGCGTAGAATCCGAAATCGAGCAGCCGCTTGGCGACGTCGAGCGTCTTCACGCCGTACTTCTTCAAGGGCTCGCCGGTGGCGACGAATTCGTGCATGCAGCGCTCGCCGTACGGAACCGGGTAGTGCGAGGAGACGCGCTTGGCGAGGTAGTTCGCGTTCAGAATCGCGGTCGCGCTCGCGCGGCGAACGCCGTCGGAGCCCAGGCGCGTGATGTAGGTGTAGGCGCGCAGGTAGATGCCGAAATTACCGAAGAACGAGTGCAGCGCGCCGACGCTCTTCGGGCGGTTGTACTCGAGGCGCAGCACGCCGTCCTTCTGCACCACGCGCGGCGTGGGCAGGAACGGCTCCAAGTGCGAGCGCACCGCCACCGGACCCGACCCGGGGCCGCCGCCGCCGTGCGGCGTCGAAAACGTCTTGTGCAGGTTGAAGTGCATCATGTCGAAGCCGAAGTCGCCGGGGCGCGCCTGCCCCATGAGCGCGTTCATGTTGGCGCCGTCCATGTAGCACAACCCGCCGTGCTTGTGCACGAGGTCGACGATGTCGCCGATGCGCGTCTCGAACAACCCCAGCGTGTTGGGCACGGTCAGCATCAGCACGGCGACGTCGTCGTCGAGCGCGGCGCGCAGCACGTCCAAGTCGACGCGCCCGTCCTTACCCGACGCGAAGGTCTTGGTCTCGAATCCGACCACCGTCGCGGTGGCGGGGTTGGTGCCGTGCGCGGTGTCGGGGACGAGCACTTTGTGGCGCGATTCCTTGCGATCGGCGAAGTACGCGCGCGCGAGCAGCAGCCCCAGCATCTCGCCTTGCGCGCCCGCCGCGGGCTGCGCGCTCACCGCGTCCATGCCCGACACGGCGACCAGCGCCTGCTCGAGCGCGTGCATTACCGCGAGCGCGCCTTGCACGTCGGCGTCGCTCTGCTCGGGGTGAAGCCCCGCGAAGCCCGGCATGGCCGCGACCTCTTCGTTCACCTTGGGGTTGTACTTCATGGTGCAGCTGCCGAGCGGGAACAGGTCCTTGTCGACGTGGTGATTCTTGGTCGACAAGTCGACGTAGTGCCGCATCACTTGCGGTTCCGACACCTCCGGCAATCCGATGCGTCCCTCGCGCAAGTACTCGCGCGGGATGTCGCGCGGCGCGTCGGCGGCGCGCGACGAGATGCGGTAGCCGTGGCGACCGCGGCGGCTCTTGCCGTAGATGGTCTGCGAAAAATCCTTGTGCTCCATTCCCTATCCCACCTTCACCATGGCCGCGCGCGACAGCGCGCCGCACAGTAGCTCGAACTCTTCGTCGGAATGCCGGTCCGTCGCCGTCACCAGCAAGAGGTTGCGGGCGCTCGGTCCGAAATAGCGTGACAAAGGAATGCCCGCCAAGATGCCGTGCTTGCGCACGGCCTCCATCACGGCGTCGGCGTCGGTCGGGCACGCCACCACGAATTCGCGGAAGAACGGCGCGCGGTAGCGCAGCGCATAGCCGTCGAGCGCGGCGATCATCCCCGCGAGCTTGTGCGCGCGCTCGTGGCACACGCGCCCGAGCTCGGTGAAGCCGTGCTCGCCCAACAGGCTCACGTACACGGTGGCGCGCGTCGCCAAGAGTCCCTGGTTGGTGCAGATGTTCGACGTCGCCTTCTCGCGACGGATGTGCTGCTCGCGCGTCTGCAAGGTCAGCACGAAGGCGTCGCGCCCGTCGACGTCCTTGGTGGCACTCACCAAGCGCCCGGGCATCTGGCGGATGTACTCCTGCTTGCACGCCATGAATCCGACCAGCGGACCGCCGAAGCTCATGTCGTTGCCGAGCGGTTGGCACTCGCCCACCGCGATGTCGGCGTCCCACTCGCCGGGCGGCTTCAAGAGCGACAGCGACACCGGGTCGACCGAAGCGACCACCAGCGCGCCCGCCGCGTGCACGTCCTTGGCGAAGTCCCACGGGCGCTCGAGCGCGCCGAAATAGTTGGGCGTCTGCACCACCACCGCGGCCACGCGCTCGCCGAGCTCGCGCTTGAGCGCGGCCGCGTCGACGTCGCCGTTCTCGGAGGTCGGAATGGTCTTGAGCTCGATCTTCTGCCCCGACACGTACGAGCGCACCACGCGCGCGTAGCGCGGGTTGAGCGCGTGCGGGATCAAAATCAAGTCGCGGCGCGTGATCTTCGACGCCATCAGGCACGCTTCCGCGAGCGCGGAGGCGCCGTCGTACATCGACGCGTTGGCGACCGGGAGTCGCGTCAGGCGCGAGATGTGGGTCTGGAATTCGAAGATGACCTGCAGCGTGCCCTGGCTCGCCTCGGGCTGGTACGGCGTGTACGCGGTCGCGAACTCGGGTCGGCTGGTGATGTTCTTCACCGCCGAAGGCACCGTGTGTTCGTAGATGCCGCCGCCCAAGAAGCTCACGAGGTGCGCGGCGGGCGCGTTGCGCGCCGCCAGCCGCGACAACAGGCGCAGCGTCTCGGGTTCGGTCTTCCCGCGCTCGATGGGAAGCAGGCCGCGCAGGCGGTATTTTTCCGGAATGACGTCGACGAGTTCGTCCTCGGAGGCGGCGCCGAGGACGTCGAGCATGGCCCGGCGGTCGTCGTCGGTGTGATACGTGTACGGCATGGCTACTTTCCGATCATGGTCTTATACGCGGCCTGGTCCATTAGCGAATCGAGCTCTTTCTTGTTCGACATCTTCACGCGCACGAACCACCCGTCGCCGTAGGGGTCCTTGTTGACGAGGTCGGGGCCGTGCTCGAGCGCGCCGTTGATGGCGGCGACCACGCCCGACACGGGCGCGAACAAGTCGGCGACGGTCTTGACCGCTTCGATGGTGCCCATCGACTGCATGGCGGTGACGCTGGCGCCGACCTTGGGCAGTTCGACGTACACGATGTCGCCGAGCTCGCCCGCCGCGAAGTCGGTGATGCCGATGGTGGCTTCGTCGCCGTCGACGCGAATCCATTCGTGCTCTTTGGTGAACTTGAGATTCTTCTGATCCATGCTAGCTCCTGTGTTTCAATCTCGGGCCCGGCTCTTGTAGAACGGAAGCGGCACGCGTTTCACCGGGACGGTGTGCGCGCGCACTTGCACGGTCAACGCGGCGTCGATGCTGTCGGCGTCGACGTAGGCCATGCACAAACTCTTTTTCAAGGTGGGCGCGTGGGTTCCGCTCGTCACCTTGCCGACGACGGCGTCGCCGCGCATGACGGCGTAACCCTGGCGCGCGATGTTGCGCCCGTCCAATTCGAGTCCGACGAGCTTCTTCTTGGAACCGCGCTCGCGCTCCTTCACCAGCGCGGCGCGTCCGACGAACTCGGGCTTGTCGAGCTTGACCAGCCACGACAGGCCCGCTTCGAGCGGCGTGGTCTCGTCGTCGAGCTCGTGACCGTACAGGCACAGCGCCGCCTCGAAGCGCAGCGTGTCGCGCGCACCCAGGCCCGCGGGCACGACGCCGAACGGCGCCCCCGCGGCCATCAATTGCTGCCACAATTCGGCCGCGCGCGCGGGCGGCACGAAGACCTCGACGCCCTTCTCGCCGGTGTAGCCGGTGCGCGACACGATGATGCGGCCGCCGGCCGACTCGAACGAGCGCCAGCGGTAGTACGACACCGAGTCGATCTGGTCGCGCACGGGTGCGAGCATCGGCGTCGCCTTGACGACGTCGAAGGCGCGCGGCCCCTGCACCGCGATGAGCGCCCACTCGTCGCTCGCGTCGTGCAGCTCGACGCGGCTGCGCGACAGGTTCGACGCCGCCCACTTCATGTGGCCGAAATCCTTGTCGATGTTGGACGCGTTCACGACGACGAGCGCGCGGTCATCGGCGATCTTGGTTACCAGGAGGTCGTCGACCACGCCGCCGTTCTCGTGGCACATGGCGGTGTAGAGGACGCCGTCGGGCGGGAGCTTCGAGCAGTCGTTGGTGACGACGTGGTCGAGGTACTTCCAGGTGTCGGGGCCCGACACGATGAACTCACCCATGTGGCTCACGTCGAACAACCCCGCGCGCTCGCGCACGGCGGTGTGCTCTTCGATGCCGCCCGCGTAGCTCACCGGCATCTCGAAGCCCGCGAACGGCACCATCTTGCCGCCGGCCGCGACGTGCGCGTCATATAATGGAGTGCGTTTGAGCATTTTTGATTTCGGCGCTAGGCGACGGTCTCGTCGCGGGGCGGTCGCGCCACGAGCGGGGCTCGCGCCCCCGCCATCTCGCGCAGCATGGCCCCCGTGTGCGACTCCGCGCACTGCATGATGTCGTACGGAGAACCGGTCGCCACCACCTCGCCTCCCGCGTCACCGCCTTCCGGCCCAAGATCGATGATGTGATCGGCAGCCAATATTACATCGGGGTTGTGCTCGATCACAATCACTGTATTTCCTTTGTCGACAAGCCGGTCCAGAACCTGGAGCAGCATGCGGACGTCCTCGTGGTGGAGCCCCGTGGTGGGCTCGTCGAGGATGTAGAGCGTGTTGCCGGTGCCGCGCTTCGAGAGCTCCGCCGCGAGCTTGACGCGCTGCGCCTCCCCGCCCGAGAGCGTCGTCGCTTGCTGGCCGAGCTTGATGTACCCGAGTCCCACCGAGTGCAGCGTCTCGCACACGCGCTTGATGAGCGGAAAGGTCGCGAAGACCTCCGCCGCTTCCTCGACGCTCATGTCCAGTACATCCGCGATGCTGCGACCCTTGTACGTCACTTGCAGGGTCTCGTGGTTGTAGCGACGTCCCTTGCACGCTTCGCAGGTGACGTAGACGTCGGGCAGGAAATGCATCTCGATCTTGATGACGCCGTCGCCTTCGCACTTCTCGCAGCGACCGCCCGCGACGTTGAAGCTGAAGCGCCCCACCTTGTAGCCGCGCGCGCGCGCGTCGGGCAATTGGGCGAACAGGTCGCGGATGGGCGTGAACACGCCGGTGTAGGTGGCCGGGTTCGAGCGCGGCGTGCGCCCGATGGGCGACTGGTCGATCTCGATTACTTTGTCGATCTTGTCGACGCCCGATAGGGCGTCATGCGCTCCGGGGAGCACGTTTCCACCGTAGTGGATTCGGTGCAAGGCACGAAAGAGAATGTCATTTACCAACGTGCTCTTCCCCGATCCGCTCACACCCGTCACGCACGTGAACACGCCGAGCGGAAACTCGACGTCGATGTTCTTCAAGTTGTTCTCGCGCGCGCCGCGCACGGTGATGGCGTCCTTGATCAAGTGGCCGCGCGCGCCGCGGGTGATGGGCGGACGGTCGTCGCGCAGGTACTTGCCGGTCAAGCTCTCGGGCACGCGGCGAATTTCTTCCGGCGTCCCCACCGCCACCACTTCGCCGCCGTGGATGCCGGCGCCGGGACCCAAGTCGACCACGTAGTCGGCCGCGAGGATGGTGTCGCGGTCGTGCTCGATCACCAGCACGGTGTTGCCGATGTCGCGCAGGTCCTTGAGCGTCTTGATGAGGCGCGCGTTGTCGCGGTGGTGGAGTCCGATCGAGGGCTCGTCCAGTATATAAAGGACGCCCATCAGCTTCGACCCGATCTGCGTCGCCAGGCGCAGACGCTGGGCTTCGCCGCCCGCGAGCGTCGCCGAGCTGCGGTCGAGCGAGAGGTATCCGAGGCCCACGTCGGACAAGAAGCGCATGCGCGATACGATCTCGTGCAGAATGGGCGCTCCGATCACCGCGGCGTTGCCTTCCAACTTGAGCGCGTTCATCTCGAACAGCCCGCGCGACACGCTCATGCGTACCACGTCGGCGATGGTATGCGGGCCCACGCGCACCGCGAGCGCTTCCGGCTTCAAGCGCGCGCCGCCGCAGGCCGCGCACGGCTCGATGGTCATGAAGGTCTCGACCCACTTGCGAATGCTCTCCGACGACGTGTTCTTGTAGCGCCGGCGCAGCCACGGGATCAGGCCTTCGTAGGTGGTGCGGTATTCGCCCTCGACCTTCGCGAAGTCCATCTTCACCGAGATCTCGTCGTCGATGCCGTAGAGGATGGCGTCGCGCGCGCGCTTCGCGAGCTTCGACCACGGCGTGTCGAGTTTGAATCCCACGTGTTCACCGAGCGCGTCGAGTTGCGAACGCCCCCAGTCACCCTTGAGCTTCCCCATCGGCGCCAGTGCGCCCGCGTCGAGGGAGAGATCGCCGTTCGGCACCACCAACGCTTCGTTGAAGTCCATGCGCGAGCCCAGGCCGCTGCACTCGGTGCACGCGCCGTACGGCGAGTTGAACGAAAACAAGCGCGGCGAGAGTTCGCCGAAGCTCGTCCCGCAGTGCGCGCACGCGAACTGTTGCGAGAACACGTGCTCCTCGCCGCCCGCCACCACGGTGACGGTACCGCCCGAGAGCTTCACCGCCGCTTCCAGCGAGTCGGCGATGCGGCGCGCGTTCTTCGCGTCCACCACCAGGCGGTCGACCACGGCGTCGATGTCGTGCTTCTTCTGCTTGTGGAGCGCGGGCACGTTCTCGATCTCGTAGGTCTCGCCGTCGACGCGCGCGCGCACGTAGCCCTGCGACTCGATGGTCTCGAGCACCTTCTTGTGCTCGCCCTTGCGCCCCTTGACGAGCGGCGCCAGGATGGCCACCCGCGTCCCCGCGGGCAGCGCGAGGATACGCTCCTGCATTTGCTGGATTGATTGCTGCGCGATCACGCGCCCGCACGTAGGACAGTGCGGCGTACCCGTGCGCGCGAACAACAAGCGCAGGTAGTCGTAGATCTCCGTCATGGTGCCGACGGTCGAGCGCGGGTTGCGCCCCGTGGTCTTCTGCTCGATGGAGATGGCGGGCGAGAGCCCTTCGATGCGGTCGACGTCGGGCTTTTCCATCTGCCCCAGGAACTGGCGCGCGTACGCGGACAACGACTCCACGTAACGACGATGCCCTTCGGCGTAGATGGTGTCGAAGGCGAGCGAGGACTTCCCGGAGCCGCTCAAGCCGGTCACGACGACCAGCTGGTTACGCGGGATCGTCACATTTATGGACTTGAGATTGTGTTCGCGGGCGCCCCGGACGACGAGGTGCTTCGGTTTCATCGCGGGTCGCCGCAAAGGTAACAAAACCGGGGGGCGTGGGCAACCGCCCCCCGGTAGTCGATCCTTATCGGTACAGGGCCTTGACGGCGCCCCACGTCGAGGGCTGCACCGGCAAGGGCGTTCCCGCGGTCTGCCCGCGCGCCACCACTTCGCCGTTGCCCCCGAAGACGAGGTACGGCGACCCCGAAGCGGCCATCACGCGCGACGCCGTCGCGCGTTCCTGCGGATAGTTGAAGTAGAGACCGTCGAGTACCGCCCCGTCCGCGAGGGGCGGGTTCGATCCCAACACATAGTAAACGATGACTTGCTCGTAGCCGGGAAACTCGGTGGCGAAGGGATAAAGCGACGTGTCGGGAAACGGCCAATCGGTCGGACGTCTTCCCCAGTCATTCACATCCCATTCGTCGGGGCCGACGCGCGTCGGCTCCCACACGTCGACCAGGTCGGGGTAACGCACGACCGTGAGGGTCGCGCCGTTGTTCCCGACCGCGATCATGTAGACGCCGGCCCCGGTCGCGTTGGTGACGGTGAACTCCCAATAGCCTCCCGCTTCCCAGCCGGGATCCACGTT
Organism: uncultured bacterium; assembly: GCA_964560355.1. Classification (GTDB taxonomy): domain Bacteria; phylum Krumholzibacteriota; class Krumholzibacteriia; order WVZY01; family JAKEHA01; genus JAKEHA01. Next base: position 30,908 of record CAZLLI010000001.1, read on the forward strand.
CCACAACTCGGTGATGATGAGGTCAGCGCGCGCGGACGCGGGTAGGATGCCGGCGGCGAGAACGATACAAAGCACGATCGCATTGGTTCGCATACGAACCTCCTTGTGGATTACTGTACTGTAAACAGATACCACAGACGGTCCGCCGTGTCGAGGCCCTTGCGCGCTCAGCGCTCGCGCGCGCGTCCGTCGAGCGGTACCGACAGCACCACGCGGTTCTCTTCCCATTGCAGCGACGCGTCGGTCATCGTCCACGGCTGCGGGACGTCCTCCCAGGTCGGCGAGTGGACTAGGCTTCCGACCAACATTCCCAAAGCGGTGCCGACGGCGCCGAAGAGCAGCATGTAGCCACCGGTCGACGTGTTGACGTCGGGGTCCTGCCCTTCGTCGTTCTTTGCGCCCACGTAGCCGACCATCGCACCGACCCCCAGTCCGACCAGTCCACCCGCGGTGATGTGATTCGTCTCCCCCACGACGCGCTGCATGCGCACGGAGGAATCGATTCGCAGCGCGATGGTCTCGTCCTGGGTGGCGACTACGAGCGAATCCTTCGAGAGCGAAACCAGATGGCCGGCTTCATAGCTCTCTCCCCAACCGCGCGCCACGCGAACGCGTTCACCCGCGGTGAGCCGCGATTGCGCCTGCGCGACCGTGGCGGAGAAGGGAAGCATCGCGGCGAGAAGCAGGAACGGCGGGGCTACTCGAGGGTGATTCAACCACATGGCGTGGGCCTCCTCAGGATCGGGTAGCAGGGGCTTTCTGAATGCTACCAAGGTAGCCCCACTACCGACTCGCGCTCCCGCGCTGTCGCACAAGTGCCGCTCTGCGAGCGAGTTAATCATAATGATCGGACTTGACGAGAGCACATGATGGACGCGCCGACGTCTCCCGTCGTAGTCTCTCCCATGCCTCCCCGACTTCGACTCGCGACCCCCGCCGACGCCGCCGCGTGCCTTTCCATCTACCGCCCCTTCGTCGAGTCGTCCCACACCACCTTCGAGACCGAAGTCCCGTCGCTCGACGAGTTCGCGCGCCGCATTTCGTCGACGCTCGCGGCGCGGCCATGGATCGTCGCGGAAGAAGACGGGCGCGTCGTGGGCTACGCGTACGCGTCGCCCATCAAGGACCGCATCGCGTACCAATGGAGCGTGGAAGTCGCGATCTACGTCGCGGCCGACATGCGCGGTCGCGGCGTGGGGCGCGCGCTTTACGCGGCGCTGTTCCGCGTGCTCGCGGGCCAGGGCTTCGTCAACGCGATCGGCATCATCGCGCTCCCCAACGACGCTAGCATCGCGCTGCACGAATCACTCGGCTTCGAGAAGATTTCGCACCTAAAGCAAATCGGATTCAAGCTGGGCGCGTGGCACGACTCGGGTTGGTGGCAGAAGCGTCTAGCTCCGCTTCTATCGAAGCCGTCGCCGCCGCGACCGCTCGCGCAGTGCGGCGACGACGTGGATCGTTGGCTTCGCGGCTGAAAGTTATTTGCGATCTTCCGGCTGCGGAACGATGCGCAGGTATGGCTTGGGCGACTTCCAGCCGCCCGGGAACTTCTTCTGCGCGTCCTCGTTCGACACCGACGCCAGGATGATCACTTCGTCGCCGTTCTTCCAGTTGACGGGAGTCGCGACGGAGTACTTCGAGGTGAGCTGCATGGAGTCGATCACGCGCAGCACTTCGTCGAAGTTGCGGCCGGTGCTCATGGGATAGGTGAGCATGAGCTTGATCTTCTTGTCGGGGCCGACCACGAACACGGTGCGCACGGTGGCGATGTCGGCCGCGGTGCGCGTCGACGCGGCGCCGGTCGCGTTGGGGTGGATCATCCCATACAGTTTGGCCACCGACATGTCGCTGTCGCCGATCATCGGATAGGTGACGGCGGCACCCGACGTCTCCTTGATGTCGTTCTTCCAGCGCTGGTGGTCGTCGACGGAGTCGACCGAGATGCCCATGATCTTCACGTTGCGCTTGTCGAACTCGGGCTTGATCTTGGCCATGTAGCCGAGCTCCGTCGTGCACACGGGGGTGAAGTCTTTGGGGTGCGAGAAGAGCACGCCCCACGAACTCCCGAGCCATTCGTGGAACTTGAGCCGCCCTTCCGTGGTTTGGGCTTCGAAATCCGGCGCGATATCGCCGATTTGCAGTGACATGGTTTTCCTCCTGAATCGATGGTTGCGGGCCGTGACGGCTCCCGCGTGTTGGCTACCGTCTTGAGACACCGTTTTAGCAAATACGTCACAAAGAAAGTAACAGTTCCCGTTTAGACCCAAACGAAAACTAGGGGACGCGTGCGGCCCGCCGATCTACTTGAGCTTTTTCATCATCGCTTGGAAGCGTGGGTCATCGCGTAGCGAGTCGTAGTCGGGGTCGTGCTCGATCCAGTCGCGCTTGCCGAAGCCACGCGCGAAGGTCTGCTCCAGGCATTCGAGCGCCTCTTCCTTCTTCCCCAACTTGGCGTACATGCACGCTGCGTTGAAGTAGATGCTCGGGTCTTCCGGCGCGGTGGCCAGCGCGCGGCCGATCCACTGGAACGCGCGCTCGGGCTGGCCGTCGTAGACCATCGATGAACCGCCCAATGCCAACGCACGCAAGTTGTTGGGGTCGAGTTCGAGCAAGCGTTCGGCGCGGCGGATCCCCTCGCGATTGGACTCGCGCGCCTCGTCGTCGCGCTTGAGCATCCATAACGATTGGGCCCGCAGCACCGGACACTGGAAATCCTCGGGACGAACTTCGCCGCCGCGCTTGAACAACTCCGCGGATTTTTCGATTTGACCGCTCGCGAACGCAGCGCGTCCATAGTAGTAATACGCCTCGAATGAGTTGGGATTGAGGCGCAGCGCTTCTTCGAACTCGCGCGCAGCTTCGTCGTAGCGACCGCGCTGGGCGAGCGCGACCGCGCGCGCGGTATGCGACTCCGACATCTGCGGAGCCAATTCAAGCGCCTTCCGGCTGGCATCGTCGGCGGCGCGCGCCGATGATTCGCCCCCGCCCCACCACTCGGTGTCCCACGCGTGCAGTTCCGCGAGTCCTGCGTACGCAGGCGCGTAGTTGGGATCGATCTCAATCGCACGCTCGAACATTTCCTTCGCCGTCTTGGCGTTGGTGCGCGACAGCGTGTGGATCTGCTGGCGGCCGCGGAGGTAGTGCTCGTAGGCCTCCATTTCGGTCCCGGGCCGGCGCATCGCGTCCTTCTCGCGGCCGGTGAGAATACCGCGCAGCGTGGTCGCAACGCTCTCTGCAATCTGATCCTGGATATCGAATACATCCTCGATGGTGCCGTCGAAACGGTGCGACCACCGCTGGTAGCCGTCGGCGACGTCGACCAGGTGCACGGTGATGCGCAGTCTCTCGCCCGACTTGCGCACACCGCCTTCGAGTACGCTGTCGACGCCGAGGCGCGCGCCCACGGCGCGGGAATCGGCGCCGGCCGCCTTGAACTGAAACGACGAGCTGCGCGCCGCCACCCGCAGACCGTCGACGTGCGAGAGTGCATTGATCAACTCTTCCGCGATGCCGTCGCACAGATAGCCTTGGTCGCGCGCCGAGCTCATGTCGAGAAACGGCAGTACCGCGATGGACGTGCTCCCGGCGCGTCGCGCCGCCTTGACCACCTTGCGGACGTCGACGGCGCGCGCGGCGTCCAGCGCCCCCGCCAACTCGCTCGCGTTTTGGAAGCGCTCCTCGGGCGTGCGGCGCAGGCAGCGCTCCACCACGTCGCCAAGCACACCAGAAATGTCACCGCCGAGCGGCGAAGGCGATTCGTGCAGAATCGCCGCCAGGGTCTCGGTCGGCGACTTGCGCGCGAACGGATTGAAGCCGGCGAGCATCTCGTAAATGATGGTGCCGATCGAGAAGATATCCGAGCGCTCGTCGACGACCGCGCCGCGTACTTGCTCGGGGGACATGTAGCCGGGCGTGCCCACCAACATGCCGGGGCTCGACAACCCCACCGTGTCGGAATCCACATCAACGACGCTGCTGTCGTGCAGCTTGGCCAGCCCGAAGTCCAGCACCTTGAGCGTCCCGCTGCGGGTGACCAGCAAATTCTCGGGTTTGAGGTCGCGGTGAATCACGCGCAGCGAGTGCGCCGCCGCCACGCCGCGCGCGAGCTGCAGGGCGAGATCGAGAACCACGCCGGAGTCGAGCGGCCCCGACTTCAGGCGATCGCGCACCGTCTCCCCGTCCAATAGCTCGCACACCAGGAACGGCGCACCGTCGTGGGTGCCGACGTCGAAGATGGTCAGAATGTTGGAGTGCGCGAGCAAAGCGGTCGCGCGCGCTTCCCGCTCGAAGCGCGCCAGACGATCTGCATCCGGCGCCATCTTGAGCACCTTGATGGCCACCTCACGCCCCAGGCGAGGGTCCTGCGCGCGGTACACGTCGCCCATGCCGCCCGAACCCAGCGGCTCGAGCACGACGTACGGACCCAACGACGTTCCCTTGGAGAGCGGCATGCTCCGGATAATAGCATCGGCCCGCGCGTCGTGAAAGACGCACGGGCCGAATCGAAACCCCGCCGTGGGACCGCGCGATCGCGGCGGCGGAGGCGGTTACTCGACTGCGGGGTATATCGTCTTCCAATCGTTCTTCATATCGACCACGGTCCACCCCTTGGCGGTCGCTTCGTCCCACGCCTTGTCGAGCATCCCGATATGGCTCTCGCGATCGTACGCCCACTCGCGCTCGGCGTCGGTATGGTGGACGAGCCCCATGAAGCGCGCGCCGGCGCCGGCCGCGGTCCACTCCAGCATCTGCTGGTCGCCGTCGGAGTTGCCGAAGACGAAGATGGGCCGGCGACCAATGTGCTGTTGGATACCGACGGGCTTGCCGGGTCCGTCGTCGACGAAGTCGATGTCGGCGACCTTCACCAGCACGGGGCCGGTGTCGCGCATCTCCCACTTCAACTTGCCGCGGCTTCCCACGACTTGTTCGGGCGGGATCCCGTACACGCCCTCGCTCCACGCGCGCATGAATTCGATTCCGCCGCCCGACACGATGAAGGTTTTGAAGTCGTTCGCGCGCAGGTACGTGAGCAGCTCGAGCATGGGCTGGTACACCATGTCGGTGTAGGAGCGCCCAGTCGTCGGGTGCTTGGCGGTCGCAACCCAGTCGGAGACCGACCGCGCGAATTCCTCGGTCGTCATCCCCGCGTGCGACGCCATCACGATGGCGAGGATCGCTTTCTCTCCCCCCGCGAGCGCGCCCGCCGCGTCGCCCTGCAGGAGCGACGCGAACGGCTCTTGCTTCGACCACTCGGGATGCTGCGGCGCCATCGCCTTCACGCGGTCGAGCGCGAACGCGAGTTGGAAGTACATCGGTTGCTCCGCCCACAACGTACCGTCGTTGTCGAACACTGCAATGCGCTCCTCGACGGGGACGAAGTCGGCGCTGCCGACTTGCGTCACGCGCACGACGAAGTCGACGATGGACGCTTTCGCCGCGCCCTCGTTCCACGACGGCAGCGGGTCGACGGCCGGTTCGTGCACCACCTCGGGCGCGCGCTGGCAGGCACTCAACACCGCTACCGTGACCAATAGGGCGATTCGACGCATGGGATCCCTTCGCGCGAGGGGGAGCTCGCGAGGTCTGTTCGACCCCACGAGCTCCCGCTGAAATCGGTTACTTTTTGCCTTTCTTCTTGGTGTCGAGCATTGGGTACGCCGCCTCTAGCTTGTTCATAGCCTTGATCATCTTCAGCTCGGATTCCAGCATGGTCGCGGGGTTGAAACTCTGGGGTGACGATCGCGGCGGGAATTCCTTGAACGTCTCCATGAATTCCACGACCCCACCCATGCCCAGGTAGACCTGCGGCACGTGGTTCATGATCCAATCCCAATACGTGTTCGACGTAATGTCGGCGCGCTCGAAGGGATCCTGCATCAGGTTGTAGAGTTTGGTCATGCGCAACATGGTGAACGGTTCGGCCCAGACCTCCATCGTGCCGGGCGAACGCTGCTCGGCGAAACTCATCTTGTAGTCCCCCATGCGCAGCCCGACCAACATGCCGTCGTCATCGGAGTAGTAGAACGAATTGCGCGCGCTCTTCACACCATTGTTGCGCCCCGCGGTTCCTTCAATCGAGGTCAGGAACTTGCTCTGGTCATAACCATCGAGGTGCACTTGGTACGTCTTGCCGTTGGCCTTGTACCCCTTCAGACACTTCCCCACCACGTCCGGTTCGCCCGCGATCGCGCACAGTGTGGGAACCCAATCGTTGTGGCTCATGAGCTGATTGGTGATGGTACCAGCCTTGATGTGTCCGGGCCAGCGCACCAGGCACGGCACGCGGAAGGCACCCTCCCAGTTGGTGTTCTTCTCGGAACGGAACCAGGTCATAGCACCGTCGGGCCACGTGTTCATGTGCGGGCCGTTGTCGCTCGTGTAGACCACGATGGTGTTATCCGCGATGCCCATGTCGTCCAGCGCTTTCAGCAACGCGCCGATGGTGGCGTCGTGCTCGATCATCCCGTCGAGGTACTCGCTGTCACCGTGTTCGTAGCGGCCGCGGTGCTCGGCGCGCACGTGGGTGCGCAAGTGCATGCGCGTCGAGTTGAACCAACAGAAGAATGTCTTGCCGTCGTCGTGCTGGCGCTTCATGAAGTCGATCGCGGCCGCCGAGGTTTCGTCGTCGATCGTCTCCATGCGCTTCTTGGTCAGCGGGCCGGTGTCTTCGATGGTCTGCTTGCCGACTTTGCCGAAACGCGGATCGACGGTCGGGTCGTCTTTAGTCGACGCCTTGCAGCGCAGCACGCCACGCGGGCCCCACTGCGCCTTGAAGGCCGGGTCCTTCGGGTAATCCGGCAGTTCGGGCTCTTCTTCCGCGTTCAAGTGATACAGATTGCCGAAGAACTCGTCGAAGCCGTTGACCGTCGGCAGGGTCTCGTTGCGGTCGCCGACATGGTTCTTGCCGAATTGTCCCGTTGTATAGCCGAGATTCTTGAGCAGCCCGCCGATGGTCGGGTCGAGCTGGCTCAGACCCATGGGTGCCCCGGGAAAACCGACCTTGCTCAATCCGGTTCGAATGATGTGCTGACCGGTCAAGAACGCCGAGCGTCCCGCGGTACACGACTGTTCTCCGTAGTAATGGAGAAAGCGAATGCCTTCGTTGCCGATGCGATCGATGTTGGGTGTTTCGAAACCCATCAAGCCGTCGCTGTACGCGCTGACGTCGGCGACGCCGATGTCGTCGCCGAAGATGACGAGGATGTTGGGCTTCGATTGCTGGGCGCGAACGCTCGGCGCGCCGATCGTGACGACGAAAAGCGACGCCGCGACGGCGCAAAGGACGGACTTCATGACGACTCCTCCCGGATTGGTGGGACACAGAAGCGAGATCGGGAGGAATACTAGACGAACGATCTTCTTTTGTCGACCCGCCTTGCTAGAAGTCGGTAACCGCGTGCTTGCGCTTGAGTTGCAGGACGCGCACGTCGGGATCCACCACCACCTTTTCGGGGTCGAAGGCGCAGTGGATGGTGAGCGTCTTCGACTCGCCCGCGCCGAGTGTGACGACGCCGCGCGCGTCTTGGTAGTCGGGGTTCGCGGTGTAGTCGGCGCCGGTGGAGTCGGGTTTGTTCCAGCGCTCACCCTTGGTCGCCGCGACTTCGACCGGCATGACGCCGGTGCCGATGTTCTCCACCGTGACCGCCACGTCGAAGCCGTCGCCGTTCGTGGTCTTCTCCGCCGACGTCACGCGGTACTGCGGAACCACTTTGTCTTCGAACCACTGCTTGGTGAAAGCGTCGTAGGCGGCCGCGTCTTGCGCATACGGTCGCAGCGCGGCGACGAAGTCCTGCAGCGCGGGGTGGTCGCGGCTCGCACTCCAGGTCTGGAAGAAGTTGCGATACGCGGCCTGCGCGCGCTCGGCGCCCATGAAGTCGTACAGCATCCAGAACACCCAGCCGCCGCGATCGTAGATAATCGTGTTGTCGGAGTCGCGCTTGCCGTCGACGTCGTACATGGGGCGCTCGTCGTCGGCGCGGCGGCGGTTGTTGTAGCGCTCCTCGATTCCTTTCGCGAATTCCATGCGCCCGCGCGGCCCCTTGACCTCCTCGAACAAGAGCAGCACCGAGAAGTGCGCGGCGCCCTCGGAGAGAAAATCGCCGCTCGGTCCGTTGGCGGGCGTGAGGATGTTGCCCCACCACTGGTGCGCGGCTTCGTGCGCGGTCACGAGGTAGGTGGCGTCGGTCTTGGCGTCGTTCTTGGTCAAGAAACCGATGTTCTCGCTGAACGTGATGTTGGTGCCGAAGCCTTGCGCGTAGCCGGCGTAGCCGGGAAACTCAGAGAGCTTGAGCTCGCGCCACGGATACGGGAGGAACCACTGCGAGAACCACCGCCGCGAGTCGTCGAGCGCCTTCGACATCTCGTCGACGTTGTAGGGATGCCCCGCGTAGTAGTACACCGCCGTGTTCTCTTTTCCTTCCTTCACCTTCCAGCGGCCGCCCACAATGTTGAGGATCTTGACGGGATGATCGGTCTCCCACACTTGCGTGCGGCGGCCGTCGGCGACGGTGTTGCTGGTGCACACGCCGACCGAGTTCAGCGTGTACGCTTCCGGGCCCGTCACCGAGATGCGCGCCGGGAACCACGACGTGGCTCCGTAGCCGGCGCGTGTGATGCCCTTCCAGTAGTCGCGCGGGTACACGCGCGGGTCCATCTGGTTCTCGCGATCCATGCCGACCTCTTCGCGGTAGCCGATCACGGGCATGAAGCTGGGCGTGAAACCGGTCAGCACGATGCCCGACGGCAGAATGAACTCCGAGGTGTTCTCGCCCTTGCGCGTGATGCCGTCGGGGAAGCGGCCGTCGAACTTCCAGCCGATCACGACGCTGTCGCCCTTCGCGAGCGGACGCGCCGGCGTGAAGACGTAGAGGTGCTGGCTGTCGTCGGGGGTGTAGTCGGCGCCGTCCATGGTCCACGAGAGGTGCTTCCAGTGCAGCCCGCCCGTGAGCGGTATCTTCGCGAGCGCGGAGTCGAGAGGATTGACGAGCGTCAGCGTGCCTTCGCTCACGATTCCGTGGCGCGCGGGGTCGAGTGATACCGCGACGTCGACGCGCGCGATGTCGGGAAGCGGCGCGTCGATCCAGGTCTTGAGATTCTTGCCCCAGTAGTTCTTGTTCGCTTTCTTGACCGCGCCGCCGCCGATGCCCTGGCTCACGAGATACATCAGCACCACCGCGGACCCGATCGGCACCGCCGCGTAAGGCGCATGGCGCACGGCGGTGCGCGCGACGCGGCGCGGCGCGAGGGCGTGCATGGTGCGCACGGCGTCGCCGCCGCGGCGCCCGAAGAGTTTCACGGCCACCACGGTGAAGAACACCGCGCACCCCAGCACCATCAGGCGATTCCAGAACAGCGCCGCGCGGTCGGTCTCGAAGAAACCGAGGTCGCTCCAACGCACAGCGCCCCACAACATCCAGTTACCGGCCCAGCTCATCTTGTCGACGAGGGCGCGGTAGCCGGTGAAGATGAGGAGCGCGAGGGAGAGCGCGTACGCCGCGTAGCGATTCCCCACCGCCGCGTACACCGCCATCACGAACGCGGTCCAGCCGAGGAAGGTGGGGACCAGCGCGACGCCCCACAGCAAGAGGTACGGCGTCAGCGAAAACGGCACCGTGCCCTGAACGAGCAGTGCCACCGCGCACGCGAGCAGCGTCGCGATCATGACCACGCCCGCGATGGCGCCGTTCGCGAGCGCCTTGCCGGTCAGGAACGCCGCCGTACGCATGGGCGTGGCGTAGAGAACGTTGGCGAATCCGGTTGTGCGCTCGCGCTCGAGCGCTTCGACGGTGTAGAAGAGCAGCAGCAAGCACACCAGCGTCGCCGATTGGCTGACCACCGCGGCCGCCGTGGTGCCGGGGGTGAGCAGGAGCGGCGTGTCGAAGGCGCCTACCGCGAGCATCACGTTACCGAAGACTTGGATGAGAATGAGCGGGACGAAGATGTAGAGCCCCGCTTGCCGGCGCAGCTCGCGCAGCTCCGCGCCCGCCACGTGCTTCACGGTGGCGACGAACGACGGCGCGCCGCTCTTCATGTCCAGCGCGCGCAGCGCGCCCGCCTGCGCCTCCGCCCACTCGCCCGCTTCGGCGGCCTTGCGCTTCCTTCGCCACGCGCGCTTGGGGGCTACCGCGCCGCGCACCGACTGCTCGACGGAGCGAACCGTCAACCACACCGCGCCCAAGCCGAGCAGCACCAGCCACAATCGATTCAGCCAGAACAGTCCGTCGTACGGCACGCGCTGCGTGTTGTAGAACTCGACGCCGCGGTCGACCTTGAGGTGGGTCTCGTTGAGCCAGCGGTACCCGGAGGGTTCGAGCACCTGCAGGATCTGGTTCACGCGCAGCGAGAGCCACGACGGCGACCACGTCCACAAGAAGAAGCCGGACACGAGGAGCGCCGCCACCGGCAGCACGAACACGAGCACCGCGCTGCGCGTGCGCTCGCCCACCATCATCGACATGCCGGTGAAGAAGATGAGGAACGGAAGCCCGATCGTCACCACCGGGACGATGTAGTTCATCGGGTTGAAGGGGCCGCGCATCTCTTGCGCGTTGGCGTTGGGGATGGCGTGGTTGAAGAACGCGGTGGCCGCGATTTGCACGCCCATCAAGGCGACGAAGCTCCCGATCACCGCCCAGAAGCGGCCCCACACGTACTCCGCGGGGGTGAGCGGCGTCGAGTGCAGGAGCACGTCGACTTTGACTTCGCGGTCGCGCAGGAGCGTCAAGCCCGCCGCGACCGCGATGAAGAACGCATAGTAGAGCAGCACCAGGTACGTCATGGTTTGCGTCTGCGCAAACTCGGACGTGATCCAGGCCTTCTTGCCGCCCACCGACGTCTCGCCCGACGAAATCTGCATGTGCCCGCTCGCGAGCCCGAAGGCGGTGAGGATGATCACCACCGCCAGCATGAAGAACAGCGGGCGCCGGAACGAGTGGAAGAACTCGACGCTGAAGGAGGCGTAGGACCGCTTGAAGTTCATCGCGCGGCACCCGCGGCGATCCCGTTGGCGTCGACGCCCCGCAGCTCGCCGAGGCGCATGAGCACGAGGTACGCGTCCTCGAGCGTGACCGGCACGCGCGCGAAGCCGGCCGGCGGATTGCCCTTGGGTTCGTAGATGCGCGCGCGGTTGCGCCCTTCGAAGAGGAGCGCTTGCGTCACCGTGCGCTCGCCGCGCAGCTTGGGCAGTTCGGCGACGTCGACAACGCCTTCGTAGATGTGCCCGTCGATGGCGGCGCGCGCTTCGCTCGGGGTGGTGAGCGCGAGCAGGCGCCCTTCGCGAATCACCGCGAAGCGCGGGCACAGCACCGCGACGTCTTCGACGATGTGGGTCGAGAGCAGCACGATGCGGTCGGCCGCGAGCTCCGACAACAATTGGTAGAAGCGCAGGCGTTCCTCCGGGTCGAGGCCCGCGGTGGGCTCGTCGACGATGATCAGGCGCGGGTCGCCCGCGATCGCTTGCGCGATCCCGAGGCGCTGGCGCATGCCGCCCGAGTAGCCCTTGACCGCGCGCTTGGCGGCGAACGTGAGGTTGACGCGATCGAGCAGCGCCGCCACCAGCTGCTTGCGCCCGTGCGGTCCGTCGACGCCTTTGAGCGTCAAGAGGTGCGTCAGCATCGCTTCGCCCGAAAGGTGCGGGTAGAACCCGAACTCCTGCGGGAGGTAGCCGAGCCGCGGCCACAAGCGTTCGGGGTGCGCGAGAATGTCGACGCCGTCGAGCGTGACGGTGCCCGAGGTCGGCTCGAGGAGGCCCGCGAGAATCTTCATGAAGGTCGACTTGCCGGCGCCGTTTGGGCCCAGGAGGCCGAACATACCGGGCGCGACATCGAGGTCGACGCCGTTCAAGGCGGTGACGGGACCGGGATAAATCTTGGTGAGCGCGCGAGCGGAGAGCACGTGGGGACCTCCTCGTTGGCGGGTGCTATGGCTCGTGTCGGGAAACGAAAGTGTGTACGAAGCCCTCGCCGGCGAGGTTGCGTCGGCGGGTCAGTCCTCTCGGTATCGTTCCGGCGCGAAGCGGCGGGCCAAGAGGCCGGTCGCCTTGGCGGGGTCGATCGACTGCACCAGGACGCCTTCCTCGCCGTACGCCAGGTACGCCTGACACGCGCCGGTCGGGTCGACGAGGCTCGTCGCCGACTCGGGATACTTGAGCGCGTAGTTCACGCTCGCGAAATAGATCGTGTTCTCGCGCGCGCGCATCGCCATCGCCTGCTCGTAGTACGGATTCTCGCGCGCGCCCCACGTCGAGAGGCGCGGGCCCTTGCGCTCGAAGCCGGTGTGCTGCGGTTGAAAGACGATGTGCGCGCCGCGCGCCGCCGCCCAGCGCACCGTCTCCGGGTAGCGCCAGCCTTCGTGGCAGATGGCGATCCCGAACGCGAGGCCGTTGAGACGAAACAAGTGGCGTGTGTTGCCGGGCACGTAGAAGCGGTCCTCGCTGGGGTCGAGCTGGTTCTTGGTCTGCACGCCTTGCAGCGCGCCGTCGGCGCCGATGACGAAGGCCGCGATCTGCGCGCCCGCGCTGGTCGATCGCTCCATGCACAGAATGGTGGTCAGGGAGTAGGCACGCGCCCATTCCGACACCGCCTTGAGCGCGCGCTCTTCTCCCTTGTCGTCGAAGGCGAAGACGTCGAAATCCTGCCCGCGCAGCCCCGGCAGGTACGCTTCCGGAAAGCAGACGATGCGCGCGCCCTGCGACGCCGCTTGCGACATGAGTCGCTTGATGCGATCCAGTCCGTCGTCCAACGACGACGCCACCCGCGGCGATGCCAGCGCGATGATCATGAGCGGCCCCTTGGCTACGGGCTCTTCACTCTATCGAGCGCCGGCTTCTTCCATGTTCCGTCGAACGCCTCCGGCTTCGGCCAGTACAGGCGCATCGCCACGAAGAAGGGACCGTTGGGCGCGGGCAGCCAGTTCGCCTGCTTGCCCGGGCCGGGCGAGGCGTACTGAATGTACAGCGTGATGCCGCCGTCCTTGTCCTTCTTGAGCTTCGGTACCATCGGCGAGTTGATGAGGTACCGTTCGATGGGATTCGTGATCAAGAGTCGCGTCTTGGCGTCGTACATGGTGAGTGACCAGAACGCGTTGACGGGGGGCAACTGCCCGGGCGCGAAACGTAGCGTGTACTTGTTGCCGTTCGCGTCCAGCTTCTGACCGTCGGAATCGATCACGTAGGCGGGATAGATCGCCTCTTCTTTGGAATTGCCGTAGATACCGTCGACGGCGGCCGCCATACGATAGAGGTAGTGGCTTCCGAGATACTCGCGCGTACCGAAGATGTCGGCGCTGGTAATGCGGCCCGCCGCGAGCTCCTTCTCCAGCGAGTCGTAGGCCGCCCACGCGTCGGCGCGCCCGTCTTCGATCGCCTTTGCGATCTCCGGCGCGAGCTTGGTGGCGTCGAACGTCAAGCCCGCGCCCACGCCGATGGTGGCGAAGCGTGCCATCTTCGCCTGCTCGGTGGGATGCGTGGGGCAAAACTTGAGCAGGAAGTTCAGCACGTTGAAGAACTCGAGCGACGTTCGCTCGTCCTTGGCGGAGAGCGGTTTCATGAAGTCGGCGGTGCTCGGGATCGACCCGTCGCTCGTCCTCAAGTACTGCGAGAGCGTGTACACCTTGTAACGGTTCTGGATCTCTTCGACGTTGTGCAGGTCTTTTTCGCCGAGGAGCTGCGTGCGATACCCCACCAACGCGATCTCGGTCTCGCAGCGAAAGACCTGTTTGACGTCGGGGGGTGCTTCGCCGGTCCAGTTGGGACCCGCGAGCATATACGTCCCGCCGTCGTTGCCCGTCGAGCGACTCCCGACGTACGCGAAATTGTATGTGTACAGGTCGACGAACTGCAGCGAGTAGTAGCGTCCCTCTTCGACCGGCGGGACCACGAAGACCAACGGCTCCGCGCGCAGGTCGGCGCCCACGAACGAGTACGGCGTGTCGGCGTTGGGAGTTTGGATCGACTTGTCCGCGGGCGTGTAGACGCGCGCGACGTTGAGCACCTGATTCGTCGGACCTTTGTACTCGGGGTCAGTCGTGTCGATGAAATAGGAATACAGAACGCGATAGTTGTCGACGATCGGGAAGCCGTAGATGTACGCCTCTTTCGCGATCTTGCGCACCGCCTCGGGCGAAACGGCCGGCTCCTTCGAGCACCCGGAGAGGACGAAGGCGACGAATGCCGTCGCGACCCACACGCGTGTTTTCATCGAATCCCTTTCGTTCGTGCCACGAAACCTTGGGTGGGAAGCGAAGGCGATGGTAGCCGAACCCTGGGCGGTACGTCTACCGCCCAGGGTCGAAGGTGGATGCGGTGTCGCGCTCGCGGCCGGCAGCTAGACGGCGGCGGCGGCGGGAACCTCGTCGCCGTTCTCGTCGACCGCGCGGGCGGCCGGCGCCGTACGCTTGCGGGTTTTCGCCACGAGCGTGTAGATGGCGGGCACGAAGAACAGCGTGAAGGCGGAGCCGATGATCATGCCGCTCACCAGCATGATACCGATCGAGTTGCGCGCTCCGGCGCCGGGGCCCTTCGCGAACACGAGCGGCAAGTGACCCATGACGGTGGCGGCGGTCGTCATCAGGATGGGACGCAGTCGGGTGCCGGCGGCTTCGATGACCGCGGTGAACTTGTCGCGGCCTTCGGCCTGTAGATGGTTCGCGAACTCCACGATCAGAATGCCGTTCTTCGCCACCAAGCCCACCAGCGTGATGAGACCGACCTGGCTGTAGATGTTGAGCGTGGTCAGCCCGAGGAACGAGAACGTGAGCGCGCCCGAGAGCGCGAGCGGCACCGACCCGAACAGAATGACGAAGGGGTCGCGGAAGCTCTCGAACTGCGCGGCCAGCACCAAGTAGATGAGGATCGCCGACAGCATGAACACGGCCATGAACTTGCTGCCCTCGGTGCGCAGCTGGCGCGATTCGCCCGCGTAGTCGATAGAGTATCCGGGCGGCAGGATCTTGCGCGACTCGTCTTCGAAGTACTTGAGCGCCTTGTCGAGCGAGGTCCCCCACGCCTGCACGCCCTGGATCCGCACCGCGTTGAGCTGCTGGAAGCGCTTGAGCTCGCGCGGCTCGGTCGACGTCGAAAGGGTCGCGAACGTCGACAGCGGCACCAGTCTTCCATTCCCACCGGTCACATAGATCTGTTCGAGCTGGTCGGGCGTCAGGCGGTCGGCACGCTTGATCTGCGGGATCACCTTGTAGCTGCGCCCTTGAATGCTGAACCGGTTGACGTAGTTGCCGCTCAAGAGCGTCGAAAGGTCGCGGCCGACTTCGGCCATGTCGACGCCTTCCGAACGCAGCTTGTCGCGGTTGAACACGACCTGCGCCTGCGGCTGGTCGAATTTCAAATCGGTGTCGGTGAACATGAACAAGCCGCTCTGGTACGACTTCATTACCAGCTGGTTGGCGAAGTCGACCAGCTGCTGCGGCTCGCCGGTGCCCATGATCACGAAGTCGACCGGGAACCCGCCGCCGCCAGGAAGCGCCGGCGGAACGATCGGGATCACGCGCACGCCGGCGATCTTGGCGAGCGCGCCCGACGATTCCATGTGCAGCTGGGCCGACGTCTTCTTGCGCTCGTTCCACGGCTTGGCCACCATGCCGCCGAAGCCTCCCGTCGGCGACGTGATCTGGAAGGTCGCCTTGGTCTCGGGGAACGAGTGGTAGACGTCGTACACCTGGGCCGCGAACAGCTTGGTCTGGTCGAGGGTCGCGTTGGCGGGCGCCTGCACGATGCCGAACACCACGCTCTGGTCCTCGTTGGGCGCGAGCTCGCGCTGCGAGAACATGTAGAACGGCACCATCAGGAGCACCACGATGGCCCAGACGGTGAACACGATGGCGCGGTACTTGAGGACGCCGGCGAGCGTGCGCATGTAGAACTGGCGTACGATCTCGAAGTGCCGGTTGATCATGCCGGCGAAGCCCTTCTCGGTGTCGCCCGCGCGCAGCATCTTCGAACCCATCATGGGCGAGAGCGTGAGCGCGACCACGCCCGACACGATCACGGCGCCCGAAAGCGCGAACGCGAACTCGCGGAAGAGAGCGCCGGTAAGACCGCCCTGGATGGCGACCGGCGTGTACACCGCCGCCAGCGTGATGGTCATGGCGATGATGGGACCGACCAGCTCGCGCGCGGCTTTGATGGCTGCTTCGAACGGTTTCTCGCCCAGGTGTAAGTGTCGTTCGACGTTCTCCACCATGACGATGGCGTCGTCGACCACGAGACCGACCGACAGCACGATGGCGAGCAGGGTCAACAGGTTGATGGTGAAGCCCGCCACCGCCATGATGAACACCGCGCCGATGAGCGAGATCGGAATCGCGATCACCGGGATGATCATGGCGCGAATCGAGCCCAGGAACATGAAGATCACCGCGATGACGATCAAGAGCGTCTCGCTCAAGGTCTTCAGCACTTCGCGGATGGCGTGGTCGATGTACTCGGTGGCGTCGTACGGGATGCCCGCCTTCATGCCCGCCGGCAGCTGCGCCTCGATCTCCGGCATGGCGTCGCGCACGCGCTTGATGACTTCGAGCGAGTTGGCGGTGGGCAGCACCCAGATGCCGATGAACGTCGCGGCCTCGCCGTTGAAGCGCACCTCGGATTCGTAGTTCTCCGCGCCCAGCACGACGTCGGCGATCTCGCCCAGTCGCACCACCACGCCGTTCTCTTCCTTGACCACGAGTTCCTTGAACTCGTCGACGGTCTTGAGGTTGGTGTTGGCGACCAAGTTCACCGACGTCATCGTGCCCTTGGTGCTGCCGAGCGCCGACAGGTAGTTGTTGGCGGCCAGCGCGTCGTGCACCTCGGAGGGCGAAATGTTGAGCGCCGCCATCTTGTCGGGCTTGAGCCACACGCGCATCGCGAAGGTGCGCCCGCCCAGGATGTCGGCGCGCTGCACGCCGCTGATCGACGAGAGCTTGGGCTGCACGACGCGCGTCAGGTAGTCGGTGATCTGGTTTTCGTCCAAGTCGGTCGACGAAAACCCGAGGTACATCGACGCGAACTGGCTGTCCGCCGTCTCCAGGTTGATGATGGGCGCTTCCGCCTCCGGCGGAAGGTCGTTGCGCACCTGCGCCACCTTGGACTGGATTTGCGTCAGCGCGGCGTTGGTGTCGTAGTTGAGCTTGAGGTGCACCGTGATGGTGCTCATGCTCTGCGCGCTCGACGACTCGATGTAGTCGATGCCGTCCGCGCTCGCGATCACGCGCTCGAGCGGCGTCGTGATGAAGCCGCGCACGAGGTCGGCGTTGGCGCCGATGTACGCCGTGGTGACGTTGATCACCGCGATGTCGCTGCGCGGGTACTGACGCACGGACAGCGAGCGAATCGACTGCAACCCGGCGATCAGAATCACCAGGTTGACGACCATCGCGAGGACGGGTCGTCGGATGAAGAGATCCGTGAACTTCATTTAGCTGTCCTCGGGCTTGGGCGCGGGGTCGTTCGACGGCGTCACCGAGTTGTTCACTTCTACCGCGGCGCCGGGGCGCAGCTTGAACACGCCCGACGACACGACCTCTTCGCCCGGCTTGACGCCGGAGAGCACCGCGACCTGGTCGCCGCGGCCGCTACCGAGCTTCACGAACTGCTGGCGCACGCCCTTGTAGGTCTTGCCGTCTTGCCCCGTCACGTCTTCGACGATGAACACCGAGTCGCCGTAGGGCGCGTAGTTGATGGCCGAGACCGGTAGCGCGATGACGCTGTCTTGCTGGCTACCCATCACCTGCACTTCGACGAACATGCCCGGGCGCAGCTTGCCGTTGTTATTGCGGAACGACGCCTGCACTTCGACGTTGCGCGTGTCGGGGTCAATCAGCGAATTGATCGCGGTGACCTTGCCGGTGCCGGCGGTGCCGTCGATGCCGTCGGTGGTCACGTGCACGTCGGCGCCGACCTTGAGCATGGCGACGTCCTGCTGCGGCACCCCGAAGTTGACGTAGATGGGGTCGAGCGACTGCAGCGGCACGATGGCGTCGCCGCCCGCGAGGTACTGACCCAGGTTCACCTGGCGAATGCCGAGAATCCCCGTGAACGGCGCGCGGATGGTCTTGCGCGCGATGATGGCGCGGTACGACTCCGCGGTCGCGATGGCTTTCTTCGCCTCCGCTTCCCAGCTGTCGTACTCGGCCTGCGAGATGACCGCCTTCTCGCGCAGCTCCTTGGCGCGGTCGAGGTTCATCTTGGCGAGGTCGGCCTGCGCTTCCGCGGCCGCAAGCTGCGCCTTCTCCTGGCTCGTATCGAGGCGCACCAGCACTTCGCCTTCTTTCACCCAGCGACCGGAGTCGAACGTGATCTCGGTCACGACGCCGGGGAGGTCGGCACTCAGGGTGACGCCCTGCACCGCGACCACGGTGCCGATCGCGTTGTGGCTGGCGAGCCAGCTCTCCTCTTTCGCGACCACCGTCGTCACCGCTTCTGGCGGCTGCGACCACGGCGTGCTCATCGCCACTTTGATCTGGTGATACTTGGCGTATGCGAGCCCCGCGATGATCACGAGCAGGATACCAATCGAAATGAAGAATCGCTTTCGCATGTCGAGAAGCCCCTCCTACCAGGGCATGGATCGAAGTATCGCTTGGAGGGCGACACCGGAATTTCGAATCAGAATAGAACGAGCGGCCCGCGCAAGCGGGCACCCATACTTCGTGGGCCCGACGAACCGCTTTGGTGACAGAAAGAGGCGGTGCGGACTGCGGCCCGATTAAGATACAGCCTAGGATGTACTTCGGGCAATCGGGGGAAAATCTTTGAGAAAGTTTTTCGCGCCCGAGCCGGGCGCGGCGACCCCGCCGGGAAGTCGTGCATAGTTTTGCTACGAAATCCCCCCGTCATTATAGGGGGGCTCGCCGGGCTACCCCCCGCTCAACCACGCCACCGCGCTCTCGAAGTCGCGGAAGACCTCCACGTCGACGCCGACAGCACCGCTGTACACCGAGCCCAGCCGGCTCAACCCGAAGTGCACGTCGCTCGACGCCACCACCGCCGCGCGCCCGCCGACCCGGTCCCCGTACGGACCGATGTACTCCGCGACGCGACGGATGTCGGCGACCGCCGCCGTGGCGAGCGTCTCCGAGCGACGCACGTCGGCGATGAGCGCGACCGGATTCGGACACAACGGGTCGTTCATCGCCGTGACGAACGTCTTGATGACGTCGTCGGGCTCGTACGTCCCGACCAATTCCAATTTGAGCAGGTTCCCGTGAAAGGAATACGTCACCGGCATGGGGGGCACCTCACACTGCAGAGGGACTACTTGAGCAACACCATCTTGCGCGTCATCCGCTGACCGTCGACGTCGAGCACGCAGAAGTATACGCCGCTCGACACCGATCCGCCGTTGCGATCTTTTCCATCCCACACCGCGGCGTGCGACCCGGCCGGGAAGGTCTGGTCCACCAGCGTACGCACGACGCGCCCCGACGTGTCGAGCACGAACAGGCGCACGCGCGACGCCGCCGGGACGTCGAACGGAATCGTCGTTTGCGGATTGAACGGGTTGGGGTGGTTCTGTCCCAGCGCGAGCGTGAGCGCAGCCGTGGTCACGGTCGCGGTCGGCGAGCGGTACTCGCTCCCCTCGCGCGTGCGCACCACCAGATCGTAGTGGTACGTGGTGCTGGGCTCTACGCCGCGGTCGACGAACGAGCGCGTGTCGTCGGCGGGGCCTTGCGCCACCACGACCGGCGTCGCGGCGCCGGCGTCGCGGCGGTACAGCGTGTACGTCGCCATGGGTTCGTCGCTCGAGAAGTTCCAGCTCACTTCGACGGCGGAGCCCGCGCGCACGGCTTCGAAGCGCGTGATCAAGACCGGGGTCGGGCCGCCGTCGCGGTTGACGGGAATCACGACGTCGTTGGCGCCGGCGAAATCGTCGACGAAATACGAAAGGCGCGCGTATCCCGGCGTGCCCTGCGGCAGCACGAAGCGAAGCTCGAGCACCGCGACGGCGAAGTTGGCTGGCACGCCCGAGAGCGTGTAGGCCCCGATACGACGCGACCACGGAATCGGAATCGGAACCGGGATCGGCGCCGGGTAAACCGCGAGTGCCTCCCAGCCGAGGGTCGCACCGATGCGCGACGCCCGAATGAACGACACGGTGGGATCGGTGCTCACGGTGAACGCGAACGATTGCAGCGACGGAATTCCCGACGCAAACACTTGGGTGATGAGCGTGTCGCCTTCCGCCCAGGTCGGGTACGCGAACACGGTCGGCGTGGTCGGATTCGCCGGCGCCGCGGCGGCAGCCCCGCCGCAGAACGTGCACGACCCATCGACCGCTTGCTTGTGGATGCAGCGCGCGTCGCGCGGCGTCACAATGCTATTACAGTCGACGTCGGCGCGCCGGTCGGACCCGGTGCCCCCGCACGCCGCGCCCACGGCAAGCTGGAGCGCGCACTGCGCGTCGTCGACGGTGAGCGATCCGTCGCCGTTGACGTCGCCGTCGCCGGTCCCGCCCGGTACCACGGTGAACGACCACAACGGGCCGATCGTCAGGTTGGCCCCGTCGAACACGTCGATGCGCCAGTAGTACCGCATCCCCACCGTGAGCGTGCCCGGGGCGTAGGAGCGCGACGGCCAATCGGCGGCGACGGCGGGGGGCGACGTCGTCGTCCCGAAGTAGACGACATGCGTCAGCGGGTCGCCGTTGGGGTCCGTCGACGACCAGGTCAAGACGGAGAGCGGGAACGCGATCCCGCCGTTGGGCGGGGACGGGTTGAAGGCCGGGTTGGGCGGAGAATTGTTGGCGCGCGTGCGGAAGGTCCACACCGGTCCGTCGCTCTGTGCGCCGAGCGGATCGCGCGCCATGACGCGCCAGAAGTACGACGTGTTGGGAAGCAGGGTGCCGGGATCGTACGAACGCGTCGTCAACCCGGGGCCGGCCAGGGGCGGGTTCGAATCCGTGCCGAAATACACGTCGAAGGTGAGCGGGTCGGCGTCGGGGTCGAAGCACGACCACGTCAGCCCGGGATCGAGCGAGACGTTGTCGGCCCCGTGGACGGGATTGGGGTTGTAGGGAATCACGGGCTGGCCGTTGGCCTCGCGCGTGGTGAACGTCCACGTCGGCCCCGATGTCTCCGCCAGCCCGTCACTGGCGACGACGCGCCAATAGTAGGGCGTGTCGGGCGCGAGGACGCCGGGCGTGTACTCGGGCTGCAAGACGTCCTCCGCGACCAAGGGCGGATTCGGCGACGTGCCGAGGTAGACGTCAAAGGTCAGCACGTCGTTGTCGATGTCGCCCGCCCCCCAGAAGAGGGTCGCGTTCAGCTGGACGCCGCTCTGACCGCTGATCGGGTGCGGGCTCTCGGGCGGAAACGGCGGCGTGTTGCTCGCGCGCGTGGTAAACGCCCACACCGGCCCCGACGATTCGAGTCCGAGCGCGTCGCGCGCAACCACGCGCCAGTAGTGCTGGGTGAACGGCGCGAGCGCGGCCGGGACGTAGTTCGGCTCCGAAAGGTGCGACGCGACCAAGGGCGGCGACGGCGTGGTGCCGATATAGATGTCGTAGTCCACCAGGTTGCCGTCGACATCGTCCGCGTACCAATTCATGAACGGGCGCGTGCTCGACCCCGCAGTATTGTCTTGCGGGAACGGATTCGACGGCGCGTAGGGCGCGCTGTTGCCGAGGCACGCGCACGACGCGTCCGCGTTCATGTGACTGGTGACGCCGGCGATGGGAAGGTCCTGAAACGCGCAGTCGCTCGCGGACAGCGTCTCCAGCGCGGGGTCGGGGATGATCGGATAGGGGCAGCACGACGCGGTCGCGCCGCCGGTTTGGTAGTAGACGATCTGCAGCACGTTGACGGGATCGTCGACGCACTGCGAGAGCGCGACCGACACGCCGGTCTGCGAATTCCCGAGTACGAGCGCGGCGCTGGCCGCTTGGTCGTAGAGATAGGTGGCGCCGTAGCACGCGGGTAGTGGTGCGGCGAATTGGACCGCGGTGACGCCGCGCGGGTCGGGACGAACGACGACGTACGCGGTGACGTAGCCGGGCGCGTCGCCGCTGAACGAGCACGAGTTCCCGGACGCGTCGCTATAGAGGCCGATGGAAGCGTTCTGCGCGCGGGCGGACGTCGCCGCCATGCAAATCGAAAGGAGAAGTGCCGCCCGAACGAGTCGCGCGGCGAAACCGCGTGGCCAGAAGAACTCCGGCATGGGTATCCGACGCCGGGTTGGAACTGTGGCGTCGCAAGGAAGTGTACACCGCGCGCTAAAACGCCGTCAATGAGCTCACTTCAGCAGCACCATCTTGCGCGTGAGTCGCTCGCCGCCTACGTCGAGCACGTAGAAGTAAACGCCACTCGACACCGAGCGGCCACCACCGTCCCTTCCATCCCACACAGCGTTGTGTGCACCCGCTGGCACGTTCTCATCCACCAACTTGCGCACCATGCGCCCGGCCGCGTCCATCACGAGCAATCTGACGCGCGCCGGTGCAGGTATGTCGAACGGGATCGTCGTCTGGGGATTGAACGGGTTCGGGTGGTTCTGACCGAGCGCCAGTGCCACCTGCGCCGTCGTTACGGTGACCGATTGCGAGCGGAACTCGCCGCCGGCCTGAGTGCGAACGACCAGCTCGTAGTGATAGGTCGTGCCCGGCAGCACCGCGCGATCGACGTAAGAGCGCGTGCCGACGTCGACGCCCTCCACGATTGCGACCGGCTTCGCCGCCCCCACGTCGTGACGGTAGACCGTGTAGCCCGCGATGGGTTCGTCGCTCGCGTAATCCCAGCGCACTTCAACATCAGAGCCGCTGCGAACGGCTTCGAAGCGCGAGATCAAAACAGGAGTCGGCGGGGCGCTCGGAACGATGATAAATGTGACCGGTTCGGCGCCCGCGAGATCGTCGATGCACGAGCTTATGGTCGCCGTGCCCGCGCGGTCGTCCGTCAGGTCGAAGTAAAGCAGCAGCATCAGCACGAAGTTCTCCGCGGGCGCTCCCGAGAGCGAGTAGCCGCCGACGCGTCCGAAGAATCCCGGGAAGGGGATAGCCAAACTTTGTAACCGGGCGAAACCGATTGTCGCACCGGCATTGACAGCGCCTTGAAACACCGCGTTACCACTGAGGTCGAGTTGGAAACCCAGCGCCTCGAGCGAGGCAACACCCGAGACGAAGACCGGCGCAACCACGAATTGGCCCTCCGAATACGTCGTCCCCACGTAGAGTGTCGGCACCAGCACCGCCGCGTGGTCGATCTCGACGGCGCTCGCGGCCGACGCGCCAACACAAAACGCGCAGGAACCGTCGAGCACGTGCTTGTGGATACAGCGGGCGTCGCGCGGGGTCACGGAAGCATTGCAGTCGACATCGGCGCGTTGGGCTGAATACCCTGGGCAGCCGGAGCCGCCATAGACGTACCCGCCTAACGCGCAGGACGCATCATCTAACGTGATCGAATTGTCTCCATTCACATCGCCTTTGCCGGGTGCTGGTAACGTGGTGAACGACCACGTTGGGCCGTCGGTCGTCAGCAAACCGTCCGACGCGACCACTTTCCACAAGTACGTGGTGAGCGGTGCCAGCCCGCCCGGCATCACGCCGTGCGACGTCGTCAGGCCCGTCGCGATGAGGGTCAGCGGTGCGACGGTCCCGAAATACAAGTCGTAACTGACGGGATCGGCATCGGGGTCGCTACCCACCCAATGCACCGTGCCCAACCCCGCGGGGACCGGGATGGTCCCACCGTCGGGGGGAGTGGGAAACGCAGGAACCGACGGTGCCGCGTTGAACAACCGCGTTTGGAACGACCAGATCGGGCCGGCCGTCGTCAATCCGGCGGGATCGCGCGCCACCACATACCAATAATACGTGGTGCCCAAGGCGAGGAGTCCCGTCGGGAATACCCCCGCCGACAAGTTGTCACTGACCAACGGCGGAGGAGTCGTCGTGCCGAAGTACACGTCATAACGGAGCGCGTCTCCATCGGGATCGCTGCCACCCCAGGTCAGCGTCAGGCCAGCAAATGGGTGATCCACGCTTCCATCGGGCGGAGTGGGGCTGGTCGGTGGGTTGGGCGGTCGGTTCGCAAAGCTTCTGGTCGTAAATCTCCATGTGGGTCCCGAGACTACATTGAGTCCGTCCGTAACCACGATACGCCAGAAATACTCCGTCGCTGTCGCGAGCGGCCCCGGCGAGTACGTCATGGCAGTTTGGTTGTCCGACACGAGGGGCGGCGGATCCGACGTGCCGAAATACACGTCGAAGCCGACGGCGTCGCCATCGGGGTCCTCGCCGACCCACGTGAGCGTTGGACTCAGTATTACGTTATTCTCGAAATCAGGCGGTTGTGGACTGTCTACTATGTAGGGCGGCGAATTCCCTCCCGAAGCCCTCGTGGCGAATGTCCACGTTGGCCCCGATGTCTCGAGTCCCTGCTCGTCGCGGGCGACTACGCGCCAGTAGTGCAGCGTGTTGGCAGCCAACTGTGGCGAAAAGTAATTCGCAGACGGGAGACCGGACGCGACCAACGGGGGCGACGGCGTCGTCCCCAAGTAGATATCGTACTCCGACAGATTGCCGTCGATATCGGACGCGTACCAACTCATGATCGGAGTCCGGCTGATCCCCGACGTCAGGTCTTGCGGAATGGGATTGGACGCCATCGAGGGGGCGCTATTTCCGGCACACTGGCACGACGCGTCCGCGTTCATGTGGCTGGTGACGCCCGCGATGGGAAGGTCTTGGAACGCGCAGTCGCTCGCGGACAGCGTCCCCAGCGCGGGGTCGGGGATGATCGGATAGGGGCAGCACGACGCGGTCGCGCCGCCGGTTTGGTAGTAGACGATCTGCAGCACGTTGACGGGATCGTCGACGCACTGCGAGAGCGCGACCGACACGCCGGTCTGCGAATTCCCGAGTACGAGCGCGGCGCTGGCCGCTTGGTCGTAGAGATAGGTGGCGCCGTAGCACGCGGGTAGTGGTGCGGCGAATTGGACCGCGGTGACGCCGCGCGGGTCGGGACGAACGACGACGTACGCGGTGACGTAGCCGGGCGCGTCGCCGCTGAACGAGCACGAGTTCCCGGACGCGTCGCTATAGAGGCCGATGGAAGCGTTCTGCGCGCGGGCGGACGTCGCCGCCATGCAAATCGAAAGGAGAAGTGCCGCCCGAACGAGTCGCGCGGCGAAACCGCGTGGCCAGAAGAACTCCGGCATGGGTATCCGACGCCGGGTTGGAACTGTGGCGTCGCAAGGAAGTGTACACCGCGCGCTAAAGCGCCGTCAATCGCCGTCTTCGGTGGTGTCGCTCATCTCGGTGACGAAGGGCGGCGGCAGCATGGATTCCACGCAGGAGGCGTCGAGACCCACCGTAGTGCCGGCGTCGAGAAAGGCGAGAATGAGCGCGTCGTAGCACTCCATGTTGGCGACGCCGTCGGGATAGTGACCCAAGTAGTCGATCACCACCACGCGGCTGTCGGAGAGCCGCGACGAGACCTCCTGCGCCCACACCATCGGCGTCACGTAGTCCATGCCGCCCGCGATCAGCAGGGTCGGGATCGACGCCGCCACCGGCGCGAGCGCGTCGTCGGAGAGCGCGACCGTCGGCCACAACTTGCACGCGCCCGCTTGCTGGTCGACCCGATAGCGCCCCAGGAACGTTCCCGCCGTTTCGCTCTCGATTTCGTCTTCGGAAATTCGCTGCGTCGCTTCCGGGCACGTTACGCACAGGTACATTCCCTCCGCGAACGGAGATTCCCCGCTGTCGGGACTCACGATCGAGAAGAACGGCGCGAAGTCGCCTTGCGCGGCGTGGTGGACGATGTACGGCACCCCGCGCTGGTACTCCGTAGTAATGAGCAGCGTGCGCAGCGCTTCGAAGAACGGCCCGCGCTGGAGCGTCACCAGCCGCGTGTCCGAGGTGTCGGAGTAGACCGCGCCCTCGGAGCCGTCCGCGAAGGCGTCCAGCAACGCTTCCCAGTCGCTGCGGATCGACGGGAAGGCGTCGCCGCACAACGGATCGCGTTCGCAGTCGTCGATTAGTTTTTGCATGACCTCTTCGGACGCGCGCGCGTGGTGGAGCGGGAGCTTCTCGTCGATCGGCACCGTGCCCGTCAAGACCGCGCAGCGCACGTTCTGCGGGTACTCGCGCATGTACGTCTGCGCGACGATGGTGCCGTACGACAACCCGATGAGGTCGATCTTCTCGTAGCCCATCGCGAGTCGCACCGCTTCCAAGTCGCGCACCGCGGCCATCGTGGTGTACTGCGTGAGGTCGGCGATCTTCTCCAGCTCGTCGCGGCAGCGCTTGACCGCGTCCGGCGGATACATCTCGTCGAGCTTGGACGCGCGCTCGAGCTCGGGGCAGCGCAGCGGATTCGACTCACCCGTACCGCGCTGGTCGACCAGGACCACGTCGCGCGTCGCGCGATAGCCCGTGCTGTCTTGCGCGTACCACGACGCCGCGCTCGACGCCGCCATACCCGGCCCACCCGCGAGGTCGAAGAGCGGCGCGTCCTTGACCCCGTTCGTGAGCGCGGGAATCACGATCACGCGCAGCGCGATCGTGCGCCCGCCGGGCTGGTCGCGATTCTCGGGCACCACGAGCTTCCCGACCAGCACCGAGGCGCTGTCGATCAATGTCGGTTCGAGCGCGAGCGTGCGCGGACGCGGCACCGTGTGCATCTCCGGAACCGGCGCTTGCGCCATTGCCAAAGCCGCGAGCAGAAACAGTAACGCGACGAAGAAGGCCGTCCGTGTCGAAATCATCGGACGGCGACTATACCAGAGGCCGGCGCTTCAGCGGTACAGCGCTTTGATTCTTCCCCACGTCGAGGCTTCGACCGCGAGCGGCATGACGTAGAAGCGCCACACCAGGCTGCTGCTGTTGAAGGTCCCGTCCGACGCCACCACGCGCCAATAGTAGACGGTGTTCGCTTGCAGCGGGCCGACGTCGAAGAAGCGATCGCTGATCGCAGCCGCCACCTGCGGCGGCGGGTTGGTGGTGCCGAAGAGGACGCGGTAGGTAACGGGCTGAAGATCGGTGTCGCCCGACCGCCACCGCAGCGTGACGGTGGGAGGCGCGTACCCCAAGTTGGCCGGCGTTGGGTCGAAGGGCGGAATCGGCGGCGTGTTCTCTTTGGTGACGAACGACCACGTCGGGCTCGCGGCCTCGAGCCCGGCGGGATCGCGCGCGACGACGCGCCAGTGATACGACGTGATGAACTCGAGCGTGGGCGGAATGTAGTAAGGCGTGGCGACGCCGGTCGCGACCAGCGGCGGATCGTCGCTCGCGCCGAAATAGATGTCGTAGGTGACGTTGTCGCCGTCGGGGTCGCCGCCGACCCAAGACACGGACGAGCCGATCATCTGCTCGGCCGCGCCGTCGAACGGTCGCGGGACCGACGGGACGTTGGGCGCCGTGTTGTCGGCGAAAGAGACTTGCGGCAGGAGCGCCGCGATCAGCGCGAGCGCGACGAACGCGACGCACCGATCAGCACGTCGTTCGTGTACGTATGCTGACATGCTCATGCCTCCTCGGGCGCTGGAGTCAGAGCTACTACTCGACGCCGCGGGCGCGAGCGCGCCTCACTTGAGCAGCACGAGCTTCCTCGTCAACCGCTCGCCTCCGACATCGAGGACGTAGAAGTATACACCACTCGAGACGGCCGCACCGCGATCGTCCTTGCCCTGCCACTCGACGCGATGCGAGCCCCCTCCCTGCTCCTCGTCGACCAGCGTCTTCACGAGGCGACCTGAAAGGTCGATTATGCGCAGGCGGACGCCCTCTCGTTCCGTCGAGGCTGGCAATTCGTACGTAATCGTGGTCCTCGGATTGAACGGGTTGGGGTAGTTCTGGTGCAGCGCAAGCTCCTGGGTCGCGGGCCGGACCTCGACAGTCGGGCCCAAGTCTATGAATAGTTGTGGCGCGTCCATGAGATCGTCGACGAACCCGCTGATCAGGATATCGCCATTGATCCCGCGGCTCATGTCGAAATAGAGCTCGATGAATTCCCCGGTGCCCGTGACCGCCGCACTCGCAAGGGTGTAGGCGCCGATCACGGACGTACCCAAACTCGGGGTGCGGACCTCGATGATTTCGAAGTCGCTGGACGCACCCCGACGCGCGGCGCCGATCATCGGCATCTTGGCGTTCGACATTGAATAGAACCCGAACGCTTCTAGTGAAGGCACATTTGCCGCTGAAAGTCGCACGACGAGCGTGTCGGCACGCGTCGACGTTGAAGCGAGTGACACCACTGGCCACATGGCGGTCCGCTTTCCCCGCGCCGACGCACCGGCGACGGCGCGATCGCAAAGTTCACACGAACCGTCGATCGCTGCCTTGTGGATACAACGCGCGTCGCGTGGCGTCACCGCGCCGCCACAGTCGACGTCGCCCACGGTGTACGCGGCAGCTCCGCCGCAATCCGGGTTCCATAGCGCGACGTCCATCGCGCATTGCGCGTCGGCGAGCGTCAACACTCCGTCCTGCACCAGGTCACCGGGCTGCCGTACCACAAAATTCCAAAGTGACCCCGGCGTCGTCGCCACGCCGTCCGACACGTCCACGCGCCAGTAATAGGCGCGTCCTATTTCCAACCGACCAGGTGCGTACTGTGGTTCGGGCGTCGACGAAACTACCAGGGGCGGCGAAGATGTCCGGCCGAAGTACACCGCGTAGGTGAGAGACTGGCCATCGACATCGCTCGCGGTCCAGGTGAGCACAGGATACGACGGCCCCGACGCGCCGCCGTGCCACGGCCACGGACTCGACGCGGCGGTCGGCGGCGTGTTGGGCTTGGTCGTGAAGGACCAGGTCGGTCCCGACGCCGCGGCGCCGACGGTGTCGCGAGCAACGACGTGCCAGTAGTATCGCGTTGCCAACGCAAGTGCGCCCGGGCTGTACGTGCGATTGACGATCGATGTCGCGACAAGGGGCGGGACGTCGCCGGTACCGAAGTACACGTCGTAGGTCACGAGATCCCCATCGGGGTCACCGCTGCTCCATGAGAGATTGGCCGTGGGTGAAACCCCACTCGCACCGTCGGACGGCGATGGATACGACGGCACTGAGGGCGCTCGATTCGACGCGGCGGTCGTGAATGACCATTGGACTCCCGACGTGGAGTCGCCGTGCGCGTCCGTTGCGACGACGCGCCACTGATACCCGGTCGCGTACGCAAGCGTGGCGGGTTTGAACGAACGCGACACCAGGTTCGACGCGACGAGCGGCGGATTGGGCCCAGGTCCGAGGTACACGCGATACGTGATCGCGTCCAAGTCCGGATCACTGCAGCTCCACGTGAGCGTCGGATTGCGTGTGATATCGCTCGCACCGTTGACGGGCGACGGGCCGGCGGGTTCGCCGGGTGGGCTATTGCCCGGAATCGTTGTGAAGGTCCACAGCGGACCTAGCGTTGTGAGTCCGCCGGTGTCCCGCGCCAGCACGCGCCAGTAGTAGCGCATCCCGCGAACGAGGATCGGCGGCGCGTAGGACGGCGAGATGCGATTCGTCGCCACGAGCGGCGGATTCGGCGAGGTCCCCAGATAAACGTCGTAATAGAGAAACTGTCCCTCCGGATCACTCGCGCTCCACGATAGGACGGGCCCCGCCGAGACGTTGGTCGCGCCGTCGGGGGGCGATGGATTCGCCGGGGGTGTTGGCGGACTGTTACCGGCCATCGTGTTGAATCGCCACGTTGGCCCCGACGTCGCAGCCCCCTTCGAATCGCGCGCCACGATGCGCCAGTAATAGCGCGTCGAGAATCCGAGCGCTCCGGGGGAGTACGTACTGGCGGCCACGTTGCTCGCCACCAATGGCGGAGTCACCGCCGTTCCGAAGTACACATCGAACTTGACCACGTCGGCGTCCGGGTCGGTGCCGGTCCATGCGAGCGTCTGGTCGACCGGTCGGTTTGTAGCCGCGTTCGCTGGGACTGGATTCGACGGCGCGTTGGGCGGAAGGTTGGACGGACGGGTCGTAAACGTCCACGTCGGTCCCGATGTCTCTGCTCCCGCCGGATCGCGCGCGACGATTCGCCAATAGTGCGGAGTCGAGAAGCTGAGCGTGTCGGGGTCGTAGGTGGCGGCCGGCCACGCGGTCACCACGAGCGGCGGCGGCGACACCGTCCCGAAGTACACATCGAAAGTAAGCGGATCGTTGTCGCGATCGCTTGCGGACCAGGACACTCTTTGGTCGATAGGACGGTTGGTAGCGTTGTTCGACGGAACCGGAGCGAGGGGAACGCTGGGCGGGTAATTGGCGGGGCGCGTGACGAAACTCCACACCGGTCCCGAGGTCTCGTGTGCCGCGATATCGCGGGCGACCACGCGCCAGTAGTATGTGACCGAGAATGTGAGCAGCGCGGGTGTGAAAGTAGAGATGGTCTGGTTTGCGGCGACCAACGGGGGCGACGATGCCGTGCCGAAGTACACGTCGTACATCAACGGGTCGCCGTCGATGTCGGCTCCTTGCCACGCCAAGGTCACGGCGAGCAGCACATCGGTCGCGGTGTTCGCGGGCGAAGGCTCGTACGGCGAGCTCGGCGGCGAATTAGCGGCGCGAGTGGTAAACGTCCAGGTAGGGCCGGATTCCTCGAGTCCGAAAGCGTCGCGGACGACGACACGCCAGTAGTGCTGCGTCAATTCGGCAAGCGGAGTCGACGGCGTGTAGTTCGCAGTTGCGAGGCCGGCCGCCGCAAGGGGAGGTGTCGTCGTTGTACCGAGGTAGACGTCGTAGCCCGCGATATTGTTGTCGAAATCCTGCGATGTCCACGTCATCAGCGGGATGACGCTGTGACTGGAAGTCTGATTCGCTGGCGACGGCGCCGAGGGCGGTATCGGCGGGCTGTTGCCGACGCACTCGCAGGTCGCATCCGCGTTGAAGTGCGCCACGACACTCGTGGTCGGTATTTCGCTGTAGTCGCAACCGCTCGCCGCGATGCTCCCCATGGATGGGGCCGGTAGAATCGGGTACGGACAGCAAGACTGCGTCGACCCCGAACGCATGTAATTGATCCGCAGCACGCTCACGGGTTGCGTATAGCAGCTTTGCAACACAATCGAGACGCCGGTCTGCGAGTTCCCGAACTTCATCATCCCCGGTGTGACCGTCTCTCCGACGTACACCGCCCCTAGACAGGCCGGCACTGGAGCTGAAAACTGCACGGTGTTGACGCCCGCGAAATCGGGGCGGAACACGACGTAGGCCGTGATGGGACCGGGGTTGTTTCCTGAGAAGCTGCAGGTGTTACCGGTGACATCGGTGTAAAGACCGATGTTGGCGCCCGCGGCGCGGGCAGGACGCGCCACGAGCATCGCGCATAGAAACGCGGCGGCCAGACAAGCGCACAGTACCCTCATGATAGGTGCCCCCTAAAGGAGTTGGCACCACAGGCTAGTGCGCCAATTCGTGCCCTAGCGGCTAATCATGCCGTCTTCCCGTGCCACCTTTCCATGTGGCGCGCGTGCGTCTCCAGGTAGGAGCCGGGCGCGAAGTGGGTGTCGTAAAAACCGAGATCCAGGTGGTGGGCCTGCAAATAGGTTAGCACGAAGATCGACGGCACGGTGCCGGGGAACTTGCCGAAGCGGTCGAAGATGTACTGGGCCTGGTGGGCGACGCAGGCCTTGAATTCGTCGTCGTGGACCTTGCCGGCGCCGCGCACGCGCGGGTTCTCCTTGTACGGGCCCGGTGTCTCCGCGTTGAAAGGACCGCCGGGGCCGAACTTGCGCCGCACGACGGCTTCGGTGGCGTCGCGCATGTCCTTATAGTGCGGCGGGCAGAATCCTTCGAACACGCCGGTGAGTCCGGTGACGTTGGGGAGTGCCCACTTGGGGTTGGTGTCGAAGCGAAATCCCAGGCCGGGCATCGCGGGGTCGCCGCTCGCGCCAAGCACGCTGAAGGGCGTGAGCCCGTCGAACATCCAGCCGCCCAGGCCGGTCGCTTGCAGCATGAGCATCCCCGCGTAGCACGCGGTGGAAAGCTCCGCGGTCACTTCCGCGAGACACAGCTGCTCCAAGTAGGTGAGCGGATACGGATTGTTGACGTCCACGAGGTGCGCGTACTTCTCGATGCCGGGAATCTTGTTGCCGTTCACGTCGTCGAAGAAGCACGCGCCGTTTTGCACGATGTAGCAGATCCCCGCGAGCGTGTGCTGCGCCAAGTCGGCGACGGGAATGATGAGCGTGCTGCCGGGCCGGTTCACGCACCACGGGTTGTGCTGGTCGATGTGCGCGGGGTTGTCGGGAATGTGGAGGCGCGTGTCGGACAGCTTGCGAACGCGCGCGCGGTGCGCCGCGAAGTACGCGTTCAAGTCGAGGTTGCCGTCGGCGTCGAGCGGGCGCAGGTCGGGCGCGTCGCGGGTCGGGAAGAAATACACGCCGGAGTCGTCGGTGAAGAAGATCTCGCTGGTGTGGAATCCGGCCGCGGACGGAAACGTGCGCCCGCCGGCGCCGACCGCGTAGTTGGGAATGCTGGGGATGTAGTGTTTGTTGTACGGGTGGAGGTAGAACCAGCCCGTGTTCCCCGCCGTCGCCGTGAGCACCATCATCTGCTCGAGGTCGTCGAGCGGCATCGGTTGCTCTTGCGACGTGAACGCGAGCGGGCCGTCGGGGATCGACGCACCCAGCGAGAAACGGCGCGCGCGGCGGCCGTGGAGCGCTTCGATCAGCGGGAACTGGACGGCGTCGTCCAAGCCCGGAGGCGCCGATGAAACGCGGTCGAGGAGCACGCGGCCCTTGCGCTTCATGCGCTCGCCGCGCGAGTTGAGTCCACAACCGGCGAGCAATACGCCGGTACCGAGAGCCATGTAACCGAGCATCGAGCGACGGGTGAGTTTCATGGCCGCATGCTATCACCGCGCGACGATTCCTGGCCAGCGCCTCCTACGTCGGTCCCCGGTACCGTCGCTCGGCCTGGCGGCGTATCTCCGCGACGGTGAGCTTGCGAATCAGCACAATGCCGACGCCGAACGTGCGCCAGTAGCGTTGGAAGCGGTGCCGCGATTCCGCGTCGGTGGCGACGACGCGCGTGCGCGTGCGCACGCGCGAGCGCGCGCCGCCGTCGAGCGGCTCCGCTTCGATCGTCCACGCGATCTTGACGAAGCCCGGCGTGTCGAAGCGCGCGAAGCGTTCCGGCTCGATCGCCTTGAACACCACGTCCGCTTCCCACGGTTTCGTCACCGCGCCCATCACCCACTCGCGCCCCGGCGTGTGCGACAGCACGCCCCACCCCAAGTCGCGCATGTCGGCGATCAAGCCCTTCGAACCCACGAAGTGCGGCGCCTCCGCGCGCAGCACCCGCGCGCGCGTGGTGAAGATCCAGCGCACCAGCGGAATCGACATCAAGTCGAAGCGCTCGGCGACGTCGAACACCACGTTCACCGGTGCGCGCACCGTCGCCTCGTGGCGCTCGTCGATGTCGGGCGCCGGGATGAAGGCGTCGATCGGCGGCACGGCTAGAAGCGTCCCGCGTCGACGTCGTGGATGAACTGCACGACGCCCTGCATGTACGTCGCCTGGTCGTCGTACATGGCGAGGTGGCTCCCGTTCGGGCAGTACAAGTAGCGCCCGTGCTTCACCACGCCCGCCATCATCTCCATGTGCTTGGGATCCATGGTGTCGTATTGCGCGCCGATCACCAGCGTCGGCACCGTGATGTTCGCGAGGTCGGCGGTGCGATTCCATTTCTCCAGCTTGCCGCTCGCGTCCAATTCGCTCGGGCCCTGCATGGGAATGTAGACCGCCGGGTTCATGTGCTTGAACGCGCGCAGCACCGGGTCGGGCCACTGCGCGTACGGCATGCGCAGGATGTGGTGCTCGTAGTGGTTCGGAATCAAAAGCTCCATGTAGCGTGGGTTCGCGTAGTCCTTCGCCGCTTCGATCTTCTGCAGCTCCGCGAGCACGTTCGGGTCCATGCTCGCCTTGAAGACCGATTTTGCATACGCGCTGTAGTCGGGGATGCTCGACATCATGTTGGAGATGACGAGTCCCTTCAGGTTCTGCTGGTACTTGAGCGCGTACTCCATCGCGAGAATTCCGCCCCACGAGTGCCCGAGCAGGTAGAAGTTGCTCGCGTCGAGTCCGAGCGCCTGCCGCACCTGCTCCACTTCTTCGACGAAGCGCGCCGTGTCCCACAACGAGGAGTCGTCGGGCTGGTCGCTGTAGTACGAACCGAGCTGGTCGTAGTAATAGAACTCGATGTCCGCGCCGGGGAGAAAGCTGTCGAAGCACTCCATGTATTCGTGCGTGAAGCCAGGGCCGCCGTGGAGGAGCAGCAATTTGACGCGCGGGTTGTTGCCCGTGCGCTTCGTCCACACGTGGAACTGGCCCTTCGGCGTGTCGACGGCGACCATCTTGACACCGCCGCTCAAGACGTCGTCGCGGCCCGTATTATCGAAGTAGGATGCCGTCGCACGCTCTTCCGGCTCGGTCTTCTTCGTGCACGCGGACAGCACCAGCGCGCACAACGCGAGTATCGCGATGCGTTTCATCGTGTCAGCCTACTTTCTTCGGATCGAAATGGGGATTCTCGATGATGCCGAGCGTGTTGCCGAAGGGGTCCGCGATCGCGGCCACCTGGATGCCTTCGCCCACGTCTTGCAGCGGCTCGCGGACGGCGGCACCCATTTTCTCGAGGCTCGCGAGCGCTTCGGCCGCGTTCGCCACCGCCCAGTACGCCACCGTGCCGCCGGGTCCCGGCTTGCCGTCGGGCACCAATCCCAATTCGAAGCCGCCCACTTCGAAGCCCACATAGAACGGTTGGTCGAAGTACGGGCCGTGCCCGGCGAGTTTCGTGTACCAGTCCTTCGCTCTTGCCAGATCGTCGACGTGATAGATCACCGTGCGCAATCCGCGGATCATGAGAGACCTCCTCGTGGTCCGCGGATTGTAGCACTGCCCGGGGTGGAGATGTCCTACTTCAACAGAACCAACTTACGCGTGCGACGCTCGACGCCGACGTCCAGTCGCGAGACATAGACGCCGCTCGACACCTTGTCGCCGCGATCGTTCTTCCCGTCCCAGACGACGTGGTGGGTTCCGCCGGTTTGGATTTCGTCCACCAAGCGACGCACCACGCGGCCGGAGATGTCGAGGATGACGAGCCGCACGCGTTGCGACGCATCGCCGTAGGGCAGGTCGTACGAGATCGTGGTCTGCGGATTGAAGGGGTTGGGATGATTCTGCCGCAGCGCGAGAACGACGGCGTGCGTCGTGACGGTCGCGATCGGCGAGCGGAACTCGCTGCCGTTCGCGGTACGCACGAACAATTCGTAGTGGTAGGTCTTCCCGCCCTCGACGCCGGAGTCGAGATACGTGCCCGTCATGCCGCCCGGTCCTTGCGCAATCGCGACCGGCGACGACGCACCATCCTCGCCCCGGTAGAGCGTGTAGAGATCGATCGCCTCGTCGCCGCGCAACTCCCAGTTCACGCGCACGGCACTTCCCGCTCGGAGCGCGTCGAAGCGCGTGATCAGTACCGGAACCGGATTGTCGGGCGGAACGCGGTCGTAGTAGTACTGCGGGCCCTCGTTGAAGTTCGGCAGTTCTCTTCGCGTGTCGGTCCAGACCACGTGGGCCGCGCCGTTCCACGTCGCCACTCCGATGTACTCCAAGTAATTGCCCAGGTAGCGAAGCGGATTGTCGACCGAATTGTTGGAGGACACGTCGGCGACTTGCTGATTGGGCTCGAAGTCGACACCGCCGGTGCGGCTCAATGCCGAGTAGACAAAGACGAATTTGTTGTTCGGGTCGTGGCGCGCGTCGTAAAAGACCACGCGAACCGCGCCGTCGTCGCGACCCACGTCGAGCCAGGGCAGGAATTGATCGCGCGCGGTGGCGTCGTCGTTCACGCGCACCGGCGCCGACCACGTTTGCGCCTGGTCGTCGGAATAGCGCAGCAAAATATCCAAACCGTTGGCGCCTGGTTGGCAGTACGTGATGTAGACGCGCCCGCGGAACGGACCCGGGCTCACGTCGACGTCCGAGACTGGCGCCGCGCCCACGCCGCGATCGGGCTGCGCGGGAATCGGAGTGCGCCACGCCATGGCGCCCGTCGACACCAGCACGTCGCTTCCCCAGGTGAGGCCGCCGTCGAACGAACGGTCGACCAGAATCATCGCGTCGGTCGCGTCGATATCGTTCCAGGAAACGTAGAGCTCGCCGTTCGGACCCACCGACGGGTCCGCCACCAGCGCGCGGTCGCGGCCGGCGACCGAGTCGTCGTTGATGACGATCGGCGCCGAGAACGTGAGCCCGCCGTCGGTCGAGCGCGAGACCGCGATCTGCTGGTCGACGTTGCCGGCCGGCGTCGGGATGTTCCACGTCCACGCGATGTACACGTTCTGCTGCCCGGGGACCGCCGGGTCGCGTCCGGTGGCCAGCACCCACTTGTCGTGTCCTGGAACGTTGAGAACGCGGGGCGCGGGATTCCCGACGAACGCCGCCGGGTGGTACGTCTGACCTCCGTCGGTGCTCTTGCACACCACCACCGACGTGCGCTCCGTGCCGCCGACAAACACAGTCACCCCGTACGCGACGTAAACATTCCCGTCCGCGTCGAACGCGACGGCAGGATCGAAACGCGAGAACAACCCCAGATGATCCTGCGCGTCGCCCACCGGGACCAGCGTCCAGGTTTGCC
This sequence comes from uncultured bacterium, assembly GCA_964560355.1. GTDB lineage: Bacteria > Krumholzibacteriota > Krumholzibacteriia > WVZY01 > JAKEHA01 > JAKEHA01. Next base: position 67,480 of record CAZLLI010000001.1, read on the forward strand.
CGCCGTCGAACGTGTAGTACGTCGCCATGTGGTCGAGCGTCCACGCGTGCCCGCAGATGACGAGATTGTTCGGGTTGGTCGGGTTGATGTCGATCAGTACTTCGGCCAAGGCGTCGCTGGTGACACTGACGCGAACATCGGCCGCTGGCGGCGAGATCGTGTTCGGCGCTACGGGGGTGGATCGGATCGGCGTGGGTGGGGGCGGAACGGTCGTGGCGGGCGGTGAGTCGTCGGACTGGGCGGACGTCGACGCCAAACACAACGCGACTACGAGAACGGCCCGCGTCCGACGGTCCATGGTTCCACCGCTGGTTTGAACGGAACCGATTTTACGCGTTGGAGAGCGAAAAAGCTAGTGCATCGTTCGAACACCAATGCTGTGCGCGCCCGACGAATGCACCTTACTTCTTCGCGGGCGGCGTCGTCGTCAGCGTGTACCTGAACGTGAGGGTCGCCGGCGCGGGCGTGACGGTGTTGTCGTTCCAGTGCGCGGGGAACGACTGCTCGCCCGCGATCTTCCCCGTCGCCGGGTCGAAGGTGCCGCGAAGGAGTACACCGCCCTGCGCGGACCCCTTGGGCGCGCTGTCGAGCGTGATGTCGGCGGGAAACGTGTCGAAGCGGACGTCGCGCTCGGAACGCGACTCATCGGGCGAGCCGCCCTTGCCTTGCGCGACGCTGACGATCTGCATCTTGGCCCCCGGACCCTGCGCGCCGCACGCGAAGGGCAGCGTGACCGCGAACGAATTGTCCGACGTGTCGAGTTCGAGCACACTGACGCCCATCCCCCCCGATTGCACCGGCCCGCTTCCTTTCACCGTGCTGGTCACCGTCAAATCGTACTTGCTCCCCGTCTCGTTGACCAAATCCTTCCCCGTCGCGACGCACGTGTAATCGACGGAGACCGTGCCCGCGGTGACGAGCCCCGAGTTCTCGGAGCTCCCGCCGTCCACCGCGTCCCCGCCCACCATCCAGTTCGCCCTGACGTCCATCATCGACATCATCTTCATCGTCATCTTTTGCGATTCCGCCATCGACGGACTCTTGCCCATGCCTTCCGTCAGCTCCGCCATCCCGATCGCACCCGGCCCCTGGCTGCGCAAGTTCAACTTGTCGGTGCCCGTCAAGACGCGCGTGAACGTCGTCGTCGACGTCATCGGCCCGTGCATGCTCGAAGTCGGCACCGTGTAGTTCGAGACGAACGTCACCTCGTAGTGGACGTACCAGACCGGCGCGTCCAGGAAATCTTGCGCGGTGGCGGCGAGCGTCGAGCCGGGCGCGATCAGCGCGGAGGCCAGGACGAGCGGGGCGATACGGGCGTTCGGGCGCATGACGGTCCTCCTCGATTGGGGTCGAAGGAATTGGACGCACGAAAGGCGGGCTCGTCACACAATGATTTCGGGGCTTGCGGGCTACTCGACGATCCGGTCGAGCTCCACAACGCAGGTGCTGGGCCCGTCGGCGCTCTCGCACTCGTCGTCGTAGTACACATCCGTGCCTGACACCTGAACGACCGCCCACAAGACGCTCTCGAATTCGACCTCGGCGCGCATGTAGATGCGGTCACCGGTCTTCAAGGCGAGGTCGCGAGCCCATATCGACGAACGCGTAAAGTCTTGCGAAACCACGACCACGTTCCCGTTCTCGTCAGCGTACTCCAATCGCTTGACGTACCCGCCGCCCTCCTGATTTGAAAAACGGAAGTCGAAGTGCAGAACCACGTCTTTCTGCACTGGACTCGGTTCGACGGGTTGTTGAATCTGATCATCGGTGCAGGCGGCGAAAGCAAGAAAAGGCAGTAAGAAGACGACCTTGGACGTAAAGCGTCGGCGCATGATCATCACATCCTTCGCGGGGTCCCAATGTTGCCACATCCGGAAGCCCTAGTCCTTTCCGTGTCGGTTGACCACTCCGCGGTTCCACCAGCCGAACGTGTCCGCCTTTGAGTCCCAAAACGGACCCGTGAGACCGATGCGCGCGAAGATCCCCACCAACTCATCCGGCTTCGGGCGCCGGGCGATACGGACAAACGGGCGCGTGGACTATTTCTTGAACTTCGCCGCCTCGTCGGAGCCGCCGGTCGCGTTGCCCGCGCTGTACGAGTGGGCGCCCGTGCCCGCGAGCTTCCCGCCCGCGACGATCAGGTACTCGTCGCGAATCGGACGGCGCTCGAACCAGCACTCGAGGATCTCGCGCACGCCGGCCGCGTAGCGCGCCTGCGCCGAGAGGCTCGTGCCCGAGACGTGCGGCGTCATGCCGTGGTGCGGCATCGAGCGCCACGGGTGATCTTTCGGCGCCGGTTGCGGAAACCACACGTCGCCCGCGTAACCGGCGAGCTGCCCGTCCTTCAACGCGCGCGCGATGGCGTCGCGGTCGCAGATCTTGCCGCGCGCGGTGTTCACCAGGTACGCGCCGCGCTTCATCTTCCCCAGCATCGCGTCGTTGAACATGTGCTCGGTTTCGGGATGGAGCGGCGTGTTGATCGTGACCACGTCGCACACCTTGACCAGCGACTCCGCGTTCGGATGGAAGGTGAGATTCAGCTCCTTCTCGATCTCGGGCGCGAGTCGGTGGCGGTCCGTGTAATGGAGCTTCACGTCGAACGCCTTCATGCGCCGCAATACCGCCAGGCCGATGCGACCCGCGCCCACCGTCCCCACCGTCATGCCTTCGACGTCGTAGGAACGCGCGACGCAATCCGCGATGTTCCAGCCGCCCTTCACCACCCAGTCATAGGACGGGATGTAGTTGCGCACCAGCGCGAGGATCATCATGACCACGTGCTCGGAGACGCTGATGCTGTTGCAGTACGTCACCTCCGCGACGGTGAGCTCGCGGTCGATGGCCGCCTGCAGGTCGACGTGGTCCGATCCGATGCCGGCCGTGATCGCGAGCTTCAACTTCGGTGCTTTCGCGATGCGCTCGCGCGTCAGGTACGCGGGCCAGAACGGCTGCGAGATCACCACCTCCGCGTCGGTGAGTTCGCGATCGAAGGTCGAGTTCGCGCCGTCCTTGTCCGCCGTCACCACGAACGTGTGGCCGTTCGACTCCAGGTACTTGCGCAACCCCAACTCGCCCGACACGCTCCCCAACAGCGCACCCGGCTTGAAGTCGATCCCCTTCGGCGTTGGCAACGTTTGCCCGCCCGGGTAGTGGTCTAGTTTGGGAATCGCATCAATCGCGTAGGATTTCGGATAACCGTCGACCGGATCGTCGTAGAGGACGCAGAGGACCTTGGCCATGACATCGCTCCTTGGTTCGAGGGAAGGAGGCGAGTGTAGCACGGCGGGCCGTCACGATGCGTGCGAAGATCGCGCAGCGAGGTGAACTATCGAGTACTAGCAGTGTGGTCTTTTATTTGCAGCGGACCGTGCGCCGCGTACCGTCCAGCTTGCCGGTGATGACGATATTGGACGACGACGCCGGCTGCAATTCGAGCAATTGCAAATAGACCCTCGCATGCCCATCGTCACCGCGGCCGGCGTTTCCGCGCACCTTGCAACCCGTGGTGCACGTCAACCAAAAGCCCTGCGTCTCCGGGTCCGGGGTTCCCGGCGGAGTGACGTCCGCGCCCGCGTTGGCCGGTGTCGACATCGACGTTGGCGAGGTTGATCCCGCGTTGAACACCATCGTGAACGCAGCCAACGTCGGGTCGCTGGCGAATCGTCGGTCCTCTTTCGCGACGAACGCCAGCGTTCGCGTGACGTCCATCGCCCGACTCAATACCACTTGTGGCGTGTAGAGCTTCAGGTTCGCTGCCGTCGGCGCGTTCCCCGAGCAATTGATGTCCAAGTCCGTTGTGCCGTTGGCCGCAAACGTCAGCGTCTGAATCTGCGCCGAGTTCTTCCCTCCCCTATTTGGGCACCCGACCAGCGCAGCAACGAGCAGAATGCTCACCATCATCCCGGTCCAAACCTGCGTGCGGCGTAGCAGCATCGCGACACCTCCGTGCGGAATCGGTGATAGGACAGGGGAAAGGCGTAATCTGCGAAGCGATGTATCGAGCCGGCACGGTTGCGCCAGCTCTCCCCGACTTTGAGACACACGACCCCGCAGAGAATCACGACGGCCATGCGGGCAATTCACGAGAGCTATCGGCTTGGTCTCTTACGGCCTCTCGTTTTCCCGGTCGTTACCACACATCCGCCTTCGGATCCCAGAACGGGCCCGTGAGTCCGATGCGCGCGAAGCACGTCGACTCGTGTCCGTCGCCGAGGGTCACGGAGGTCGCCGTATGGTACAATCAACCGTCAACAAGACAACTTCTCTCTCCGGTTCCGTCATGCATGCGAATTCCATTCCGTGCCGCGAGGAGGCTCGCCATGAGTAAGCGCCTAGTCGCTACCGCTCTCCTGAGTCTTGCGCTTTCCGACGTCGACGCAAGTGCGGGCACGCCGGCTCACTTCTGGAGTCAGCGCTTCGGGGGCACCAGCGCCGACCGTGGCAGCGCGATCGCCGTCGACCCGGCGGGCTTCGTCGTCCTGACGGGATCTGTTCAGAACACCGTCAACTTGGGTGGTACCGACCTTCCCCCCATCGGAAGCACCGACATCTTTGTGGCCAGGTACGACGCCATGGGATCGCACACGTGGAGCAAGCGCTTTGGTGGGCCCTCGTTGGACGAGGGCACTGCGGTCGCGGTGGATGGGTTCGGCGCCGTCGTCGTGACGGGATACTTCATCGGAACCGTCGACTTCGGCGGAGGCATGCTAACGAGCGCGGGTAACAGGGATATTTTCATCGTGAAATTCGATGCGAGCGGGAATCACCTGTGGAGCAAGCGGTTTGGGGACGCCGGCGACGACCAGGGCAACAGCGTCGCGTTTGATGCGGCGGGCAACGTCTTTGTTACGGGCAAATTCTTCGGCACGGTGAATTTCGGCGGAGGAAATTTGGTCGCGAATGTCGTGGACGGCTTCATCGTGAAATTCGATGCCGCGGGAACCCACCAATGGAGCAAGAGATTCGGCAACGCGGATCTTGAAGAAGGAGTCGGCGTCGCCACCGACGCGTTGAGCAATGTGATCCTCTCGATAAGTGGTGTTCTTGCGCCGTACGATTTCGGCGGCGGCCCGGTAGGGCCCGGTGGCATCCTCGTGAAATACGATGGAAGCGGCGCGCACGTCTGGAGCAAGAAGTTGGACCTGGGCGGGAGCACGATCGCCGCGGCGATCGCCACGAGCATTTCCGGCGACGTGGTCGCCACGGGCAACTTCTCGAGCACGATCGACTTTGGCGGCGGAAGCTTGGTGAGCGCCGGCCTTAGCGACGCGTTCATCGTGAGATTCAACTCGAGCGGCTCGCATGTCTGGAGTCGCCGCGCCGGTGGAACGGGTTCCGACTTTGGCGTCGACATTGCGACGGATGGCGAGGGCAGCGTCACTGTAACCGGCAACTTCCAGGGAACCGCGGATTTCGGCGGGGGGAATCGCACCGCCAATGGCCCCACCGATTTCTTCATAGCCAAGTACAACTCCAGCGGCGCTCACGAGTGGAGCAACGGCTTCGGAAGCGTAAGCGGCGCTCTTGCCCTCTCCGTTGCCGTGGAAATGGCGACCAAGCGTCCCGTTGTTTCGGCCCGATACACCGACACCATCAACATCGGCGGCGGCAACCTCGTGAGCGCGGGCTCCTTCGACATGGTCGTCGCCAAGTTCAGCGCGGTGCAACGCGAACCCTATATCGGCCTCATCCTCGACATCCCCAACGATCAAGGTGGCGCGGTGCGCGCTGTCTTCGCGCGGAGTGGGTTCGACTACGCCGACCAACCGTTGTCAGCCATTACCAACTATGGCGTGTGGCGGCGACTCGACGACTTGGCTGCCGCACCCGCGGCGGCGATCAACGGATCCATTTCCGCCGCCGGCCCGGGTGTAATCGTCGAATCTACCAACCCAATTACCACCGGCATGCCGCCCGGGATTTGGGAATGGGTGGCCGGCATACCCGCATTGCAGCAGGACGTGTACGTTGCACCGGTCCCGACCGTCGAAGACTCGACAGTGGCGGGAGTCAACTACACCGTCCTCGTCGTGACCGCGCACACACCGGCGCCCGCGATATGGTATGTGAGCGACCCCGACAGCGGCTATTCGATCGACAATCTGGCACCGGGAGTACCGACGAATCTGACGTACGTTGCCGGCGTGCTCTCATGGAATCAATCGCCTGCTGCCGATTTCGACTATTTTTCCGTCTATGGCAGCAATTCGATCTCATTCGGGAGCGCGACGCTCGTCGACTACACCGTCGCCGCAACGCTCGATGTCTCGTCATCCGCGTACAGCCACTATTTTGTCACCGCGACTGACTTCGCGGGAAACGAGAGTCTCCCCGCCATGCTCGACGCCCCGACCGATGCAGACGGTAGTCAAACAGCATTCGTTCTATCCGTGGGCAACTATCCCAATCCCTTCAACCCCGGCACCACCGTGAAGTACACCGTCCCGTCGCGCGGCGAGGTGACCATCGCGGTCTATGACGTGCAAGGGACGCGAGTCGCAACGCTCGTGAATCGCGAAGTGCGAGCGCCTGGTGCATACGCAATCGAGTGGAATGGTCGCGCCGACACCGGGGCCGCCGTCTCATCGGGCGTCTACTTCGCGCGCATCGAGCATGGCGGCTCCACGCGCTCGAAGAAGATGGTCATGCTCAAATAGAACTATCCGAACGTGTCGGCTTTCGGATCCCAGAATGGACCGTCAAGCCCGATGCGCGCGAAGATCCCCACCATCTCGTCCGGCTTCGGGCGCCGTGAGTCGACCGTGAGACGGTTCCCGTACCACTCCGTCGCCAGCGCCCACAGCTGATTCAGACTCACCAGTGGTCGCTTCGGAAGATTTCGCGACGTGCACCACGCGTCCACCGTCTCTTCCGACCGGAAGAGCAGCATCGTCGCTCACGTGTAGATGATGTCGTTCCACCACTGCGCCGCCGGCACCGCGATGTGCGTCACGCACTCCTCCCGCACCGGCGCCCCGTCGCGCACCACCAGCGTGATCGCCTCGCCCGTGTGTACGTCGCTCGCGTGCACCAACCCGTCCGCATGCAACGCCGCCGGAATCCCCAACGAATCCCACGCACACGGCGCGAAATACTCCTGGTCCTCCACCACCACGCGAAACGGTGTCTCGATCCCTGAAAACGGCGGAGCCATTCGAATCCGCGTCTTGTCTCCGGGTTCGGGGACAAGGAGTCGCTGTCTATGGAGTTCGTCGAAGGCGGCTTGGACGTCGGCGATGGACGCGCCGAGTTGCTTCGCGATGTCGGAGACCGTGGGCGCCTTCGCTGTTTCAGCGAAGGTGGAGTAGATGGCGAGTTTGACGTCAGTAGGAAGCGAAGGAGCCATCGCGAGTGAGTACTTGCGCGGGTGCGGGAACGTTCTATTGCCCGGATGTCTTCCGCTTTCTTGACTTGCCGGTTGTGCGCTGCGTCGTGCGTCGGGCGGTCTTCATAATGCCGAGCAGCGCGCGCAGTACGTCGTTCACGGCCTTCGACGTCGGGAACGCGGCGGCGACATCGGGGTCGAGCAAGACCACGTTCGACCCCTCTCTTAGTAGCTTCTTGTAGTACTTGCCTCGAACGCCTTTGGAGTAGTCGAAATCGTACTCGGGACGCATTTCGTCGCTATCTCTAGTCTTGGCCTTCATGGTTCTTCCTCTCATGCCGAGTCGCGATTCGAGCGCCGATCAGTCTGGTCACGTCAGCCCGATCGACATGATACACAACCAGGAGTCGGCCCTGCGACGAATACCCAACCGTCAGCAATCGCTGCTCGGAGTTCAAATGATCCGGGTCGACGAAGGTAGTTGCCGCCGGATCAAAGTACACGGTGCGTGCCTCTTCGAAATCAACTCCATGCTTGAGCCTGTTCGCCTCCGCCTTCTGCGGATCCCATTCGAACTTCACGTCCTCCTCCCCTCACCCCAACCACCACCCTACGGACTCAACCGATTCAACATCCTCGGGAACGGAATCGCTTCTCTCAGGTGCGAGAGGCCGCACAGGTACGAGACGGTGCGTTCGACGCCGAGGCCGAAGCCGGCGTGGGGGAAGGTCCCGTACTTGCGAAGATCGAGGTACCACTCGAACGCGGCGCGCGGGAGGTTGTGTTCCTTGATGCGCTGCTCGAGCAAATCCAAGTTCGCGGTGCGCTCTCCCCCGCCGATGACTTCGCCGTAGCCTTCGGGCGCGAGCATGTCGACAGAGAGACAATACTGGGGCTCGACGGGGTCGGGCTCCATGTAGAAGGCCTTGATGGCGGTGGGATAGTGGTGCACGAAGATGGGCGTCACTTGATCCTGGGTGAGCACGGTTTCGTCGGTGCCGCCGAAATCGCCGCCGACTTCGAAGGGGACACCCTTCTCGAGTAGAAACTTGGCGGCCTCCTTATAATGGATGCGGGGGAAGGGTTTCTTCACGGCCTCCAACTTGGAGATGTCCCTTTCCAATACTTCCTTGATGTCCTTCCCACAGTTCTCGAGTACGCGCGCGATGATGTAGCAGAAGAAATCCTCTTCGAGCTCCATGAGCTCGTCGAGTTTCATGAACGCGACCTCGGGCTCCACCATCCAGAACTCGGTGAGGTGTCGCCGCGTCTTGGACTTCTCCGCACGAAACGTAGGCCCGAAGCAGTACACCTTCCCGAACGCCGCGGCGGTGGCTTCGTTGTAGAGCTGTCCGCTCTGGGTCAAGTACGCCTTGTCGCCGAAGTAGTCGGTCTCGAAGAGTGTGCTGGTCCCTTCGCACGCGTTGGGCGTGAAGATGGGAGTGTCGAGGTTGATGAAGCCGTGGCTGTTGAGATAATCGCGAATGGCGGCGATGGTGTGGTGACGCACGGTCAAGACGACGTGCTGCTTCTTGCTTCGCAACCACAGGTGCCGGTGGTCGAGCAGGAACGACGACGAATGCTCCTTGGGCGTGATGGGGAAACCTTCGGCGTGCTGAACTTCCTGCACGCTCGTGAGGGTGAGTTCGACGCCGCCGGGCGCGCGTTTGTCTTCGCGCGGCACGCCGGTGACGATGACGGACGACTCCTGCGACAGCTGGTCGAGCGTCTCGAAATCTCGCTCGGAGACGTCCTTGGCACTGGCGACGCACTGGAGGTAGCCGGTGCCGTCGCGGAGAATGAGAAAGCGAATCTTGCCGCCGGAGCGGGTGTTGTAGACCCATCCGCGCAGCTCGACGGTCTGGCCGGCGTGGTTTTTGAGATCCTTGATGTAGACGACGGGTAGTTTGGACATGGGCGGCAGTTTAGCATGCCGCCGAGCGTCGGGCTACCCTTGCGAGCCGCCTACTGGCGCACCCAGTCGGACTTCCACACGTCGTTGTTCCACGATAGCGACGTGACGCGACCGCCCTCCCCGCGAACGAACGTGATGTCGGCGTAGCTCGAATAGGCGTAGAAGCGGTCCTCCCCCACGGGCATGAGGAGATACGGGCCCGCGTAGAGTTGGCCATTCTTCACCGCGATGGCGAAGCTCGACGCGTCGCGCTGGTAGTTGCCCAGGTAGTCGGCGAACTTGGCGGTGTCCACCTTCGCGCGCTTCGGGGTGGGGATTTTGGGAGTCGCGACGTCTTTGCCCTCGATCAAGAGCGGCAGATCGCGCTGCAACAGATCGTTCGCGCCGGACTCGACGTTGGCGACGACGACGTAGCCGTAGCCCTTGGGCCGGCTGAAGAACGCGAACGCGCGGTATCCGTTGGTGCTTCCATTCGAACCGATCTCGCCATTGCCGGCCAGCGACGCGGTCACCGATGCACCATAGGTGGTGTCGAGCACGGCTTCGAAGTAACGGGCGAGATCGCGCGCGGTGGTGAACAACGACCCGGCCCCGACGAGAAACGAATAGTCCTTCTCGGGCGCGGCCACGGGACCTTTCTCCTGCAGCAAGTACTCGCGCGCACGCTTGGGGATGTCGGTAGTTTCCTCGTAGTCGACGGTCTCCGTCATGTGCGCGGGGGCGTAGACGTACTGCTTGAGCAAGTCGGGAAACGGCTTGCCGCCCGCGATTTCGAGCACGCGCGCGAGCACGGAATACGTCGCCGAGCTGTACAACGACTTCTCGCCGGGCTCGCTCAGGAACGTCGCGTGCTTGGCCTTCTCGGTCATGTCGGCGGCGGTGTAGCGCTGGTTCTCCATGCTCTCGTCCATCACGCGATGCGGGATTCCGGCGCGGAACCGAAACAAATTCTCCACGGTGATGTTCTTGCCGTTCGGGAAATCGGGGATGAACTTGGCGATCGAGTCGGACAACGCGAGCTTTCCTTCGACCAGCATTTGAATGGTCGTGGTTTGCGTCATGCTCTTCGTAATCGACGCGATGCAGAAGCGGGTATCGACGGTGTTGCGGATCTTCTTCTTTCGATCCGCCATGCCGAACGCGCGTTCGTAGGTCACCTTCCCGTCCTGGGTCACGAGCACGACGCCGGAGAATTGCCCCGCGTCGGCGAGCGGCTGGACGTAGGCGTCGATGCGCTGGTCGAGCGAGGGCGCCCCGGATGATCCGGCGGCGACGGACATGGCGGCGGCGGCGAGCAGGCAAAGAGAAAGGCGCAACATGGGTCCCTCCCGGGCTTGACGGTACCTTGGATTGGACGAAGAAGCCGCAAGGCCCGTTGCAACGTTTCTTGGGGGCTACAGCAGTCGCGTCAGCCAGTGCATGATGTTGAGCGCGAACTGCTTGTTCTCGGGATCCGAGTTCATGCCGAAGGGATGACCCTTTTCGACTTGCGCCGTCAGCATGCCCGCTTCCCCGAGGACGACGACGCGCCCGTTGCCGAACGCGATCGCGAGCCCCATCGAATCGCCCGCGGGCTGCTCGGTGAAGTTGGGCGGAGGTGGTACGTATTCTTTGGCGGCCACCGGGAGGGTCAAGAGCGGAATGGCGTCGGGGGGTCCGTCGAGCGATTGGCCGGTGAACACGACGACGCGGTTCACGAGCTCGGGTAGCGAGCGGCCGTCCATGATGACGTTGTTCGCGAAGATGAGCCCGTTGGAGCGCATGAACTCGATGGTCCCGGGCTCGGGCTGCTCCTTGTACTGGTTCGCGATCTCGACGTAGCCCCCGTGCATGGTCACGCCGAACGCCGCCGCCAAACTCGCCGCCGCGGTTCCGAACGGATAGTGATCCGCGATCAACAACAACGAGCCGCCGTCGCGCACCCAATCCGCAACGACTTGCACTTCGGCGGGCGTGAACGCGGGGGCGTCGCGCTCGCCCTTGCGCAGAAACGGCAGATTGAATCCGAATAGCTGCGGGTTGGTTCCGCCCGACGCGTTCACGATGACCAACACGGTGGCGTCTTTGAGCGCGACGCCGGTGAATACGCCGTCGTTCACGCGCACGTCGTAGCCGTCGTTGCGCATGAGCGTCGCGAAGGGCCGGTACTTGCCGTCGGCGCGGTGCGCGTTGTTGTGTCCTTGGTCGAAGAGGATCACGGGGTGCGTCGACGCGTACGCGGGCTCGGCGACGCGCGCGTCGAAGCCGCGGTCGGGGCGCGCGCCGACGGGATTCAAGGCGAGGTAGCCGACACCGAGCGCGACCAGCAGCACGACCAGGATTCCGATTCGCTTCATCATTCGCTTTGACCTCCAACGATGCCGGGTTGGACCGCGCGCGGGCCAACGTCGTTTCAGAAAACCCGCCCGCCGCGATCCCCCTTCCCCCCGGCACGAATCTTGCCGATTGCCTTGGAACCCAAGAGGTTAGGGCGCCGCGTCGGCGCCGTCTAGGGGACTCAAACCACGATGAACACACACCTGCGGCTGGGTAACGCGGCAGGGCCGATGGGCCTGCGCCGCCTCGACGTGGTTGCATTCTGCATCTGGGTCGCGATTCTGGTCGCGTCCGCGTGCTTTGCCCACGCCCAGGAGGCGGCGCCGGACACGACCTTCAACGCCGCCGCGCTGGATTCGTTCTTCGCCGGCGGGTCGACGCCCGCGCCGGTCGCCGAACCGGCCCCGACCGCGCCGGACACCGTCGCGACGCCTTTCGATTTTCAGATCCAGCCCGTCGATACGCAGGCGGCGGCCGCCACCACGGACGCGCCCGCCCCGACGCCGCCGGCGGAACCGGCAGAACTTGCCCGCCACCTCGCCCAGTACGAGGACGACCAGATTCGCGGCGGCGCGGTGACGTTGCCGATCGCGGCCCAAGTCGCGTACCGCCAGGCGCTCGCGTCGCTCGACGGCGGCGACCGCGACGCGGCGCAGAAGCAGCTGCGCACCGCGCTCGCGCTGGCGCCGCGCTACAGCGACGCCTACTTCACGCTGGCGCGCTTGAACGCGCAGCGCTTCCACCCCGACGCCGTCTACTACTTCGTCGAAGGCGTGAAGGCGCAGCTGCAGTCCTTCGACGGCCAGCGCGTGATGGTGCTGAACACGCTCGCCTCGCTCACGCTGGTGCTCTTGATCGCGTCCGGCGTGGTGTGGATCGCGCTCGCCGTGCGCTACTTCCCCTTCATCGCGCACCGCATCTCGGAGTCGGCGCGCAACAAGTTCAACGCCTCGGGCGGCCGCGTGGCGGCGGCGCTCCTCTTGCTCGCGCCCTTCGCGCTACTCCCCGGCTACACCTCGGCGGCCGCGCTCATTCTCGTGCTCACGTGGCCGTTCATGCACAAGAAGGAACGCATTCTCTCCATGGTGATGGCGGGGCTGTTCGCGGCGTACGCGGGGCTCGCGCCCATGCTCGACCGCTACACGGTGGTGGCGGACCCGCACTCGCTGACGGCGCTCATCGCGCGCGCCAACGAGTCTGCGTACGACGACGCCCTGGTGAAGGCCATCGCGGAAGCACCGGTCAAGGACCCGCGCATCGACGACGACCGCTTCACCGCGCTCGGCATGCTGGCCATGCGCGGCGGCGACTCCGAGGGCGCGGCGGCGCACTTCCTGCGCGCGATCTCGATCAACAAGAATTCCGCCATCGCGTACGTGAACCTGGGCAACGTCTACTACCAGAACGGGCAGTACAACAAGGCGCTGGAAGGCTACCGCAAGGCCGAGGAAGTGGACTCCACCGACGCCGTCGGCCAGTACAACCTCGCGCAGGCGTACATCAAGACGTTGCTCATGGGCGAGTCGTCGCGCGCGCTCTCGCGCGCGTCGAAGATGGGGCTCGACCAGGCGCGCGACGCCATCGCCGAGCCTGCGCGCGCGCGCATGACGGTCTACCAAAAGACGTATTCGACCGCGCAGCTGTGGGAGATCGCGAGCGTCGAAGGGGGCCACCAGAACCCCGCGCTGATCGCGAATCTGCTCCACACCGCGACCGGCCACGCCGCGCCGGTGAGCGCGGGCATCATGGTGGCCGCGATGATTCTCGCGGTGGTCGCGAGCCAAACTTTGAAGAGCCGCAAGCTCGCGTTCCAGTGCGCGAACTGCGGCGACCTCACGTGCGAAGGCTGCTGCAGCGACGAGCTCGGCAGCGTCATCTGTCGCGCGTGCGCGGAGGCGGTGGCGGGCGTTTCGTCCGACCGCGTGCTGGAAGCGCTCCTGCGCCAACGCCGCCAGTCGGTGATCGTGCGCCGTCGCAAGTCGATCCGCTGGTCGACGGTGTGGCTGCCGGGGCTTCGCCACGTGTTCTACGGGCGCTTCGTGTCGGGCTTCATGGTGGCGACGCTGTTCGCCGCCGGCGTGCTCACGATGTGGACGCGCGGCAACGTGTTCCCCTATTGGGACGCGGTCGAATACGAGACGCCGGTGTGGAAGTGGATCGCCCCCGGCGTGGCGATCGTGGTGGCTTACATGATTTCGCTGCTCTCGCGGCAGCTGTACGAGGCGCGCAACACGCGCGCCATCACGGTGCGCCCGAGCGCGAGCGACGACAAGGATTCGGCGTCGCAGTCGGCATAAGGCAGGTGAGACGACATGGCCCTCGAGGGAAATCTTACTAGTTTCAAAATCGAAGAAATTCTGCAGCTCATCGCGGTGCAGCAGAAGACGGGCATGTTGTCGGTGGCCGCCAACGACAAGTCCGCGGTGCTCTTCTTCCGCGACGGCAAGATCGTGTCGACGCGCGATCGCCGCAGCAAGACGCGCGACCCCTTCCGGGAGTACCTGACGCGCTACGGCTGCCTGGGCCGCGAGGACCTGACGCGCATCACGCAGATCATCGCGCAGTCCAAGCTCGACCTGCTCGACATCCTGCACTCGGAAGGATTCTTCGACGAGAAGGCGCTCGGCAAGCACTGGCGCAACCACATCCAGGAGACGCTGCACGACGTCCTCACCTGGGACCAGTGCACGTACAAGTTCGTCTCGGGCGAAGAAATCGTCGGCGGCGTGAAGAGCCTGGGCGAGTACTCGGTGGAACCGCTGCTCATGGAGAGCATGCGCCGCATCGACGAATTCCCCGGGCTCCTGCAGGCGTTCCCCGCCCAGGGGATCCGGATCGCCGCCACCGGCAAGGAGTACACGGGCGAAGAGCCCTTCGGCGACAACGAGAAGCTGGTGCTATCGCTCTTGAAAACGGCGCGCACCATGCGCGACATCATCGCGCGCGCCAACATGCCGACCTACGACGCCTACGAGTCCTTGAAACTCCTCAAGGAGAAGGGGCTCATCAGCGTTGAAGAGGACCACCGCGACGGCGCCGTGGGCGAAGCCCACATCAGCGGCGCGCCGCTGCGCCGGAAGCGCGGCAACCCCATGCTGCTGGTCGCGTCCGCGTTCGTGTTCTTTGCGTGCGTGGTGGTGGGCGCGTGGCAGAAGTCGGACAACATCGCGCTGGTCGCGCGCGACGGCGTGCTGCGCGCCGACGGGGCCGCGCGCGCCCGCGTCGAGCAGCACGTGCGCTGGCTGATCGAGACCTATCGCGCCGAGCACGGCGCCTACCCGGCGTCGCTCGAAGCCCTCTCGGAGAGCGGCCTCGCCGCCCCCTCCATCACCGACCGCGCCGCCGTCTACAGCTTCGAGTATCGATTGACGCGCGACGGGTCGGCCTATACGCTCCTCTAGTTTTCGCGCACACCCTTTCACCTTCGCGCTTCGACCCGGCGCGCGCGCTCCTGCGCGCGGCCGACGTCGTGTTCGTGCTGCGGCCCACCATCATGGTCCCGGCGTGGAGCTTCTACGCGCTCGGCATCCATCTTGCGCCCGTGCGCACGCGCACCGAGCTGTTCTCGGCGCTC
Source organism: uncultured bacterium (assembly GCA_964560355.1). Taxonomy (GTDB): domain Bacteria; phylum Krumholzibacteriota; class Krumholzibacteriia; order WVZY01; family JAKEHA01; genus JAKEHA01. The sequence goes on from CAZLLI010000001.1 coordinate 82,609, forward strand.
GCGCAGCCCGCGTTCTGGTGCCTCACCGCGCTGCTCGCGAGCGCGTACGTCGTCAACCAGATCTTCGACCAGACCAGCGACCGCTTGAACGGCAAGGGGCTCTTCCTCACCCACGGCGTGTTTCGCACGCGCACCATGATCGCGATCGCGTGGGCGTGCTTCCTCACGGCGTCGTGGTTGTTCCAGAAGGTCGACGGGGCGCAGCGCGTCCCGCTCATCGCGTCGATGGTGCTCGCGTTCGCGTATTCGCTGCCGCCCTTGCGTCTGTGCGCGCGTCCGGGTCTGGACATGGTCGCGAATGCGGTCGGTTACGGCGGGCTCGCCTTCGCAACCGGCGCGGGCGGCGTGTCGGAGTACTCGATGCAGGCGTTCCTCGACGCGTACCCGTGGATGCTCCTCGTGGGCGCGACCTTCCTGCACACCACCATCCTCGACGTCGACGGCGACGCCGCGGCCGGCAAGCGCACCACCACGGTCGCGATCGGCGTCCAGCGCTCGGCGCAGCTCGCCACCCTCTTCGCGATCGCCGCCGCGGTCGCGGAAGGAGTCGCGTTCCTGCGCCACCAGGGATCGCTCGTCGCGGCGCTGGCCACGACGGCGGCGGCGCTCGTGTTCGTCGCCGCGAACATCGTGATCGCGCGCGCGGAGTCGACCGAGCCGGTGGCGCGCGCCGCGGCGCGCGCCCGCGCCAGCGCGCGCGTCGTGCAAGGCGTGGTCGCGCTGGTCGCACTCTTGGCGAGCGTGCGCGACCCCGCGCTGCTCCTCCTCCTCGTGCCGCTCGTGGTGGCCGCGCGCGCCTACTACCGCGCGCGCTTCCACATGCGCTACCCCGGCTAGCGCGGCTTCAAGAGCGGCGTCAGCACGGCGACCGCGTTGATCGCGCGGCACTTCATTTCTTCGATGCCGAACAACGGATGGCGGGCGAGCTTGGTCTCGACCAGCGCGACGGGGTCAATGATATAGACGGCGTCGCGCCGGAGCGCGAAACGGTCGACGGTGGCGTTGCGGTGGGAGGGATAGAGCGAGAAGGCCGCGTCGAAGCCGGCCGCGCGCGCGGCCGCCTGGGCGGCGCTATCGTAACGACCGAACGGATAGGACAGCGTGCGCACCGGCTTGCCGGTCGCGTCTTCGAGCGCGCGCCGCGAGCGCTCCAAGTCGGCGCGCAGTACGTCGGGTGCGACGCGGGTAGCATCGACGTGCGACGCCGTGTGCGACCCGAAGGTGACGCCGCGCGACGCCATGTCGCGCACCTGCGACCACGAGAGGTGACGAAACGGCGGCCGCCCGAGCGCGAGGTCCCACTCGTTGTCGCGACCCGCGTAGTCGGTGACGAAGAACACGTGGAGCGGAATCCCGCGTTCGGAAAGGAGCGGCCAGGCGACGTCGTGCACGTCGGTGTAGCCGTCGTCGAAGGTGAGGAAGATCTGCTTCGTGCGGTCGGCGGGCGGCGCGTCGAGCGCGGCGAGGTAGGCCGCTTCGTCGATGAAAGAGTAGCCGCGATCGCGCAGCCGGTCGACGTAGGCGGCGAAGCGCGCGGGCGTCGTCCACGTCCCCTCGAAGAGAAACCGGCGCGACAGCTTGTGGAAGCACAGCACGCGCGGCACGTGGTCGGGCGGATAACCGTAGCGCGCGCGCCACACCGCGTGCAGCGCGACGGGGACGCCGGCCAGCGCCGCAATCGTCAGCGCAACGCCCACACCGCCCCTAGAACTCGAAGCCCATGCCCACGATCACGCCCTGCATCGCCATGTTCCACGAGTTGCGGTCCTCTTCGAAGTCTTGCTTGAAGTAGCGGTAGCCCACGTTGACCGAAAACAGTTGCGTGAAGTTCCACCCGAGCGCCGCCAGCCATTGGTAGGTCACGTCGGAACCGACGCCGAAGCCGCCGAAGTCGGCCAGGAAAACGCCGGACAAGCGCTCGGTGATGGGCCCCGTCGCGCGCATGCCCACCACCGGATCCCACCACGACATGTCGCCGTCGATCGAACGCGCGCCGCCCGGAAACGACGGCAGCGTGCTCGTCGCGGTGATGCTCACCTCGTTCTCGATCGACGTGTAGCGCGCCGCGACGTATCCGTCGAACACCGGTCCTTCGCCGCCGAACAATCGGTATCCGAGCGTCGGCTGCACGATCACCTGCGGCGCCGCCAGCTGGACGGTGCCGTCGATCGTGATGCGCCCGAAGGGACCCTCGACGGTATCGCTGCCGAGCCCCGAGACCTTGAAGTACTGCGAGTCGAGGCCCAGGACCCAGCGCCCCTTGCGCGCCGTCGCGAACATCATGAACGCCATGTCGAGGTGATCGAGCACGTCGCTGAAGGACGCGTCGATGTCGGTGACGACGGGTCCGATGCCGACCTTGCCATTCAGGCTCGCCGTGAGCAGGTAGGGCGTCACCTTGAAATGCCAGGAATCGTCGACCGCGTTGTCGACCGCGAAGCACGGCACCGCGCCCAGCCACAGCGGCGCGAACAAGAACACGCCAGCGAATCGCTTACTCATGCAACGACCTCCAGGAAGAGCGAGGGTAGCGCCTTTGACGCGTTCGCGCAAACCTGATAATCTCGGTGCACTTTCACGGAGGTTTTTCGAGCGATGATCCAGCCGGCCAACCGCATTCAGAAGTCGGGTCGCTACGTGTTCGAAGAAATCGCGCGTATGAAGCGCGAGGACACGCGCCCCGCCGAAGACATCTTCGACCTGGGCGTGGGCAGCCCCGACCAGCCCCCCGACCCCGCGATCATCGAAATGCTGAACCGGCAGATTCACGCCCGGCCGTACGAAAACCACCGCTACTCGTCGTTCGACGGCGCGCCCGAATTCCGCCGCGCGGTCGCCAACTGGTATAAGCGCCGCTTCAACGTCGGCGTCGATCCCGATAAAGAAGTGCTGCCGCTCATCGGGTCGAAGGACGGCATCTCGAAGCTGATGCTCGCCTACCTCGACCCCGGCGACACCATCGTGGTCGCGACACCGTGCTACCCCGCGTACTTGGGCGCCGCCAAGATCGTCGAAGCCAACGTGATCGAGCTCCCGCTTCGCCCCGAGAACAACTACCTCCCCGATTTCGCGGCGGTGCCGCACAAGGTGTGGGACCACGCCAAGTTCTTGTTCCTGAATTATCCCAACAACCCCGTCGGCGCGGCGGCGCCGCTCTCCATGTATAAGGAGGCGGTGGCACTCGCGGAGAAGTTCGACTTCATCGTGGTGTCGGACCTCGCGTACTCCGAGCTCGCGCTCGAGCCCAACGTGCCCACACCGTCGATCTTGAACGTCCCCGAAGCCGCCGACGTCGCCATCGAGTTCCACTCGTTCTCGAAGAGCTACAACATGGCGGGCTGGCGCTTGGGTTACGTGCTGGGCAACCGCGAGATCATTTCGAATCTCGTGAAGATCAAGTCGAACATGGATTTCGCGGTGTTCCTCGCCATCCAGCGCACCGGCGCCGACATCTTGGACAGCGGCATCGACTTCGCCGAGGCGCAGCGCAAGCGTTACCGCGCGCGCCGCGACCTCTTCATCGAGGGATTCGGGAAGATGGGCTGGAAGCTGACCCCGCCGCCCGCCGCCATGTACATCTGGGACCGCGTCCCCAAACGCTACGCCGACGCCGCCGAATTCGCGAAGGACTTCTTCAAGGCGACCGGCGTCATCGTCTCGCCCGGCTCCGCCTTCGGCTCGCACTCCAAGGAGTACATGCGCATCTCGATGGTCGTCGACGAGCAAAAGATCGAACGCCTGCTCGGCGCCGTGAGAAAAAGCGGCTTCAAGTTCGACTAGTTCAACCCCTGCCCCGACGGGCCCAGGCTCACCATCACGAAGCGCTCGGTGTCGAGGACGTCGCGAGCGACGTCGACGACGTCGTTCATCTTGACGGCGGCGAGCTTCTTCAGGAGCTCGCGCTCGGGCACTTGGCGCCCGTAACTGATTTCGTTGCGCGCGAGGCGCATCATGCGCGACGCGGACGTCTCCAGCCCGAGCAAGATTCTCCCCTTGATGTGGTCCTTGGTGTCGCGCAGCTCGGTGCGCGTCAATCCGCCCTTCCGAATCGACTCGAGCTCCTGGGTCATGGCCTCGATCGCCCTTCCCGCGGTGTTGGGGTTCACCGCCATGTACGCGGCGAACATGCCGACGTCGCGCGAATGGTCGACGTAGGTGTACACGTTGTACGCGAGCCCCATCTCTTCGCGGATCTTCTGGAACAAGCGCGACGACATCCCGCCCCCCAAGGCCGCGTTCAGCACCATGAGCGCGTAACGCCGCTCGTCGAGGAACGAGAACGTGCGCGCGCCCATGCACACGTGCTGTTGGTGGAGCTTCCTGCGCACGTGGCGGCGCCGCGCGAGCGGGGCGGGAAAGCGCGTGCCGTCGCGCGCCAGCGTCCCCTTGGGAAACGCGAAGCGCGTCTCGCAGATGGTGGTGAGCTCGGCTTCGTCGATGTTGCCGAACACGGACACGACGAGGTTCGACGCGCGAAACGCGCGCCGCTTGTAGCGCAAGAGGTCGGTGCGCTTGAAGCCCGCCACGGTCTTGCGGTAGCCGAGGATGGGCCGCCCCAGCGGGTGCTGCGGGTACATTTCGGCCGCGTACAACTCGTGGATCAAGTCCTCGGGGGCGTCGTCGACGTCGCCGATTTCTTCCACCACGACCTTGCGCTCGAGTGCCACCTGCTCGTCGGCGAAGCGCGACGCCGTCAGCATGTCGGCGATCAAGTCGATGGCGACGTCCTTCTTGCTCTCGAGCACCTGCCCGTAGACGCACATGGTGTCCTTGGTGGTGAAGGCGTCGAGCGATCCCCCCACCTTCTCGATGTCGGTCGAAATCTGTTTGGCGGTGCGGCGCTCGGTGCCCTTGAACAGCATGTGCTCGAGGAAATGGCACAGGCCCGCTTCGCCCGCGGCTTCGTCGCGCGCACCCGTACGCGTCCAGATGCCGAAGCAGAAGGCCTTCGAAATGGGATTCTTCTCGTGGAGGATCGTGAGCCCCGACGGCAACACGATCTTGTTGGCTACCCTGGCTGGCGTCATGCTTCCCCTCCCAACTCCTAAAACAACTTCGCCCGCCTACAAGATGGCCTTGGAGGCGGGCGGGTTACAAGTCAGTTCGAACCGACTCTAGCGGCGCGCGCCGCCGTGACGACGTCCACCGCCGCCGCCGCGGCCGTGGTCGCGATCGCGGTGCGGGCGCTCGTGGCGCTCCTCTTCGACGTAGCCTTCCGGCTTCTCGAGCAGCACCTTGCGGCTCAGGCGAACCTTGCCGTCGGGCTGGACCTCGAGCACCTTGACCTTGACGATCTCGCCCATCTGCAGCTCGTCTTCGACGCGCTCCAGACGACGGTGCGCGATCTCGGAGATGTGCAGGAGACCGTCGCGGCCCGGCATGATCTGCACGAAGGCGCCGAACGGCATGATGCTGCGCACCTCGCCTTCGTACACCTTGCCGACTTCGGGCTCGGCGGTGATCTCCTTGATGCGGCCGAGCGCGATCTCCGCGCTCTCCGTGTTGACGGCGATCACGCGCACGGTTCCGTCGTCCTCGATCTCGATCTTGGCACCCGACTCCTCCTGGATGCGCTTCACGACCTTGCCTCCCGGGCCGATGATCTCGCGGATCTTGTCGACCGGAATCTGGATCGTGGTGACCTTGGGCGCGAACGGCGAGATGTCGGGGCGCGGCACCGAGATGGCCTTGCTCATCTCGTTCAGGATGTGCAAGCGGCCGACCTTGGCCTGGTTGAGCGCCTTCATCATGATGGCGTCCGAAATCCCGGCGATCTTGGTGTCGAGCTGGAACGCGGTGATACCGTCGGCGGTGCCCGTCACCTTGAAGTCCATGTCGCCGAGGTGATCCTCGGCGCCGAGGATGTCGCTCAACACGGCGACCTTGTCGCCTTCGATCACGAGGCCCATCGCGATGCCGGCGACCGGCTTCTTGATGGGAACGCCCGCGTCCATCAGCGCGAGGCTGCCGCCGCACACCGACGCCATCGAGCTCGATCCGTTGGACTCGAGAATCTCCGACACGATACGAATCGTGTACGGGAACACGTCCTTGGCCGGAATCAGCGGGCGCAGCGCGCGCTCGGCGAGGGCGCCGTGTCCGATCTCGCGGCGGCCGGGGCTGCCGAAGCGGCCCACTTCGCCGACGCTGAAGGCCGGGAAGTTGTAGTGCAGCATGTAGCGCTTCCAGCTCTCGCCTTCGATGGTGTCGAGCATCTGCTCGTCTTCGGTGGTACCGAGCGTGGTCGTCACCAACCCCTGCGTCTCGCCGCGCGTGAAGAGCGCCGAGCCGTGCGCGCGCGGGAGCACGCTCACTTCGCTGGTGATGGGACGAATGTCGGTGGTTCCGCGACCGTCGAGGCGCTTGCCCTGCTCGAGGATGGTGTTGCGCATGACCCGCTTCTCGATCTCGTCGACGATCTGCGAGACGTACGCGCCCTTCCCGGGGAACGCGGTCTCGTACTTCGCTAGCGCTTCCTCGTGCACGGCCTTGAGCGCGTCCTGGCGGTCGAGTTTCTTCGCCACCGTCAGCGCGTCCTGGATGCGTCCGAAGAAGTCCTTCGCGACCAGCTCGTCGAGCTCGGGGAAGCGTTCCGGCTGTTCCACCTCGCGCTTGCGCTTGGAGCCCGCGGCGGCCACCAGCTCGCGCTGGAGCCCGTTGAGGCGCTTGATCTCGTCGTGTCCGAAACGAACCGCGGCCAGCATCTCCTCTTCGGAAACTTCGCTGCAGCCGCCTTCCACCATCAGCACGGCGCTGTCGGTGCCGGCGATGATGACGTCCATGTCACTCGCTTCGATCTGCTCGGTGGTCGGGTTGACGACCAGGTGGCCTTCGACGCGCCCCACCCGCACGCCCGAGACGAATTCTTCGAACGGGATGTCGGAGAGCGCGAGCGCCGCCGACGCCCCCACGATGCTGATCACGTCCGGCGAGTTGATGCCGTCGTAGCTGACCGGCTGCGCGATGACCTGCGTCTCGCACATGAAATCCTTCGCGAAGAGCGGACGGATGGGCCGGTCGATGAGGCGCGAGGTCAGGGTCTCGCGCTCGCCGGGGCGTCCTTCGCGCTTGAAGAAGCCGCCCGGGATGCGCCCCGAGGCGTAGAACTTTTCGCGGTACTCGACCGTGAGCGGAAAGAAGTCGCGGTCGGTTTTTTGCCGCGCGGCCACGACGGCCACCAGCACCATAGTGTCGCCCATACGGACGACGACGGCTCCGTCGGCCTGCTTCGCCATACGGCCAGTTTCGATACTGAACGTTTGGCCGTTGACGATTCTTTTTACTGTGTTCATTCCCATGTTTTCCTAATGACCTATCCAAGGTCGTGTGTAAGCGCGCGTGCACACGCGCGCCCGAGAGAAGGCACGGCCAAACCGCACAAGTCGTCCTTCGAGAGAACTACTTGCGCAGGTTGAGCTGCTTGATCATCTCCCGGTAGCTATCGATCTTCTGGTTCTTCAGATAATCCAGAAGCTTTCTCCGGCGACCAACCAACTTCAACAGGCCACGACGAGACGCGTGATCCTTTTTGTGAACCTGGAAGTGCTCGGTCAACATCCGGATTCGTTCGGTGAGGAGAGCAATTTGAACTTCGGCCGAACCGGAGTCTTTGTCGTGGAGCTTGTACTTCGCAATGATGTCACTCTTCTGCTGCGGAGTCATTACCATCGTCTGATCACCTCCTAAATCGGTACGCGACACGATGGTGACAGCCGGCGATGATCCGCCAGCCGCCTGACTTCGCGGAACGCTACCATACGCCCCGAGGGGTGTAAAGTGCCAAAAAACACGGCCTAGCCGCCCCCCAGGCGCGCGCGCGCCGCCCGCCGGTCCTCGTTCAACTGCTCGATGAGGGCGGTCACGGTCGGGAAGCGCTTCTCGGCCCGCAGATAACTCTCGCAATAGACCGAGATCTCTTCCCCGTAGATCGAATGGTCGAAGTCGAAGATGTGGACTTCCATCTCGTCGTGGTCGACGCGCTTCATGGTGGGCGAGCGCCCGATGTTCATCATGCCTTCATAGATGCGACCGCGCCACACCACGCGCACCGCGTAGACGCCGGCCGACGGCCACTGCTTCTGCGCGTCGGCCACCGCGACGTTGGCGGTCGCGAAGCCGAGGTCGCGACCGCGCCCCTGCCCGTGCGCAACTTTGCCGCGCACCAAGTAGGGGTGACCCAAGAGATGGTTCGCTCGCTCGAGGTCGGCCGCTTGCAGCGCGGCGCGGATGGTCGTGCTCGACACGACGTCGCCGCCCGCATACACCGGTGCTACCACGTCGACCGCGAAGCCGCGGCGCGCGCCTTCCTCGGTCACCGCTTCCGGGCTCCCTTGGCGCCGGTGGCCGAAGTGGCAGTCGTAGCCCATCACCAATTCGCGCATGTCCATCGCGTCGAGGAAGTAGCGCTGGATGAAGTCGCGGTAGTCGATGCGCGCGGTTTCCTCGTCGAAGCGGAGCACGAACACGCCGTCGAGGCCGAACTTCGCGAACAACTCGATGCGCTCGTCGATGGTGGTGAGGATGGGCGGGGCTTCGCGCGAGTGCGTGACCACGAGCGGGTGGGGGTCGAAGGTGAAAAGCCACGCGCCGTCGACGCTCCCCTTCTCGCGCCGCGCGATCAATTCCTCGATGATGGCGCGATGGCCGACGTGGACGCCGTCGAATACGCCGATGGTGACGGCGGTCTTCGCGGGCGCGAGCGCGCGTAGCTCTTCCAACGACCGGGCGACCGCGAGCGTCCGCATGCGTGTCAGCGCGCGAAGCGCGACGCCCCCGCGGCGGCCGTGCCGCCTTCGCTCGCCTCGACGTAGAGGCGGAAGGAGTCGCACACGCGCAAGGGATCGCGCGGGTGGTCGCCGCCGCGCGACCCGATCGCGAGCAGCGCGCCGTCTTCGTCCAGGATGCGCAGCGGTCCCGTCACCGCGCCGATGGTCGCCGCGCCGCGCACTTCCACCACGTCGGTGCGAAGCGGCGCCGCGCCGAAGAGGAGCGCGCGCTTCGCGCGCGCCGTCACCACCACCGCGGGCAGGAACGCGAGCGCGTCGCCCAAATCCAGCCCGACGACGTCGTCGATGCCGTCGGGCACCAGCTTGTCGGAGGGAATCGCGTCTTCGATCCGGAACGCGCCGATGCGCGAGCGCGTGAGGCTCGCGATCGACGCCGGCAGCCCCAGCTTGTCGCCCAAGTCCTTCGCGAGCGAGCGCACGTAGGTGCCGCGCGAGCAGCGCACCACGCAGCCCACGATCGGGAGCTCCACCGCGACGACGTCGAACGAGTAGATTTGTACGGTGCGCGGCGCCGCTTCCGCGGGTGCGCCCGCGCGCGCGAGGTCGCTCATGCGCTTGCCGCCGCGCTTCAGGGCCGAGTACGCGGGCGGCGTCATGTGGTATTCGCCGACGAACGTCGCCGCCGCCGCGCGAATCGAGTCGATCGCGAGCGCCGGCACCGGCGTCTCGCGCACCACCTCGCCCTCCGCGTCGAGCGTCGTCGTCTCGACGCCGAGGCGCACGTCGAAGCGGTACTCCTTCTCGAGATTCATGAAGTGTTCGACGGCGCGCGTAGCGGCACCCGTGCACACCAAGAGCACACCGCGCGCGAGGTGGTCGAGCGTGCCCGCGTGACCGACGCGGCGAATCCCCGACAAGCGCCGCAGCGCCGCCACGATCTCGAACGAGGTCGGCCCGGCCGCCTTGTCGATCACGAACACGCGATTGTCGAAACGATTCACCATGGTCTACTTCGTGAGACTCGTCGAGGGGTTCTCGCTCCACCGCTTCGCGAGTTCCGCTCGTAGCCCCTCGACGAGTCTCACTCTTCTTTCTTCTTGTCGGTACTGTTGTCGCGCAGCACTTGCTCGATGCGGAACGAGCGATCGAGCGAGTCGTCGTACACCCAACGCAGCTCCGGCGACACCTTGACGTCCATGTGGCGCACCAGCACGCGGCGCATGAACGGCGTCGCCGCCTTGAGACCCTTGAGCGTCTCCGCGCGCTGCACCTCGTCGCCCATCACGCTGAACAAGACCTTCGCGCTCGACAGGTCGTTGCTCACGCGCACGCCGACGATGGTCACCAACCCGACGCGCGGGTCCTTGATCTCGGTGAGCACGAGCTCGCTCAAGACTTCCTTCATGAGCTCGTTGACGCGCTCGATTCTGTAGTTTGATCGGGTCATGTAACGCCTACCGAAATTCCTCCAGCGCGTCGGACAGCTCGACGCGGTGGTCGCCTTCGACGAAGCGGCGCACTTGCGCGCAGGTTCCGTCGACCGATTCGCGGTCCGAGCCCACGATGGCGACCGCGATCATCGTTCGCTGCCACTTGTCCTGGTAGTCGACCTCGGCCACGGAGACGTTGAAACGGCTGCGGAGTCTCTCTTTGAGACTCTTCAGCACGAAGCGCTTCTCTTTCAACGAAGAAGAGCCGGGGATCAGAAGATCGACGGTCAAGAGCTTGACCAACATCGCACGAAGACGCGCCCGGCGTTACGACCGCGGCGCCGGTTACACCACGCGGGCTTTCTCCTCGACCACGAACGCCTCGATGATGTCGCGTTCCACGAAGTCGTCGAAGCCCGCAACCCCGATACCGCACTCGAAGTTCTGCGCGACCTCGCGCGCGTCGTCCTGGAAGCGCTTGAGCGACGAGATCTTCCCCTTGGGCACGATGACTTCGCCGCCTCGAATCACGCGCGCGCTCGCATTGCGCTGGATGGTTCCTTCCACCACCATGCAGCCCGCGATGGTGCCGAGCTTCGAAACGCGGAAGATCTTGCGCACTTCGGCGCGCCCCAGCACGCGTTCGACGAAGATCGGCTCCAGCATGCCCTTGAGCGCCTTGTCGATGTCTTCCAGGGCTTCGTAGATGATGCGGTAGCTGCGCACCTCGATGCCCTTGAGCTTCGCGATGTCCTTGGCCTTGGGTGTTACCTTGGTGTTGAACGCGATGATGACGGCGTTGGTGCTCTGCGCCAAGAGCACGTCGGACTCCGACACGCCGCCGACACCGCCGTGCACGACGTTGACCTTGATACCCTCGACGTTCATCTGCACGAGGCTGTCGCGCAGGGCTTCCAGCGAGCCGTTGGTGTCGGCCTTGAGCACGACGTTGAGCTCCTTGACGGCGCCGCCCTGAATCTGCGCGTACAGCTCTTCCAACGTGAGCGCCTTGGTGGGTTCGAGACCCTTGGTGCGCAGCACTTCCTGGCGCTTCGCCGCCACTTCGCGCGCCTCGCGCTCGTTCTTGACCGCGATGAAGGCGTCGCCCGCTTCCGGCAGACCGTCCGCGCCCAGCACGACGACCGGCGTCGACGGGCCCGCTTCGCGCACCGCCTTGCCCGCGTGGTCGAACAGCGATCGCACCTTGCCGTACTCGTTGCCGACGACGAACACGTCGCCGATGCGCAGCGTTCCCTGCTGCACGAGCACCGTGATCAAGATGCCGCGTCCTTCTTCCTTGCGCACCTCGACCACGACGCCTTGCGCGCGCGCGGTCGGGTCGGCTCTGAGCTCGGCGAGCTCGGCCTGGAGCAGGATCATCTCGAGCAGCTTGTCGATATTCTTGCCGGTCTTGGCCGACACTTCCACCGACACCACGTCGCCGCCGTAACCTTCGACCAGGACGCTCTGCTGCGCGAGCTGCTGCATGAGCGCGCCAACGTTGGCGGTCGGAAGGTCGGTCTTGTTCATGGCCACGATCATCGGCACCTTGGCCGCGCGCACGTGGTTGATGGCTTCGATGGTCTGCGGCATGACGCCGTCGTCGGCCGCGACGACGAGCACGACGATGTCGGTGCTCTTGGCGCCGCGCGCACGCATGGCGGTGAACGCTTCGTGGCCCGGCGTGTCGATGAAGGTGATCTTGCCGTTGGGCGTCGACACTTCGTACGCGCCCACGTGCTGCGTGATGCCGCCCGCTTCGCCCGCGGCCACGTTGGCCTTGCGAATGTAGTCGAGGATCGACGTCTTGCCGTGGTCGACGTGGCCCATCACGGTGACGACGGGCGCGCGCGCGGCCAGCTTGGCGGGGTCGATCTGCGCGTCGAGCTTGAGCTGGGTCTCGCCGAACGACGCCTCGACGTCGACGCGGCGGCCGAGTTCTTCCGCGACCAGCTCGATGGCGTCGCGGTCGAGCGCGGTGGCGGCGTCGCCCTGGATGTCGAGCTGTCCCATGCGCGACACCACTTCGTCGGCGGAGATACCGAGCGCGTAGCCCAAGTCCGCCGCGGTGGCGCCCGCCTGCACCCGCACCGGCGGCAGGTTCTCGGTTTCGACGGGACCGGGACGCGACTTGCGACGCTTGGTCTTGCGCGTCGTCTCCATCTTGGCCAGCGTGCGGCGCACGCTCTCGCGCACTTGTTCGGCGTCGCTGGCCTTGGCGTGCACGTGGCCGTGGCCGCGCTTGTGTTCTTCCTCCGCCTCCACCAACTCGGCAGCGACTTCCGCCGGTGTGTCGGGTTCGATCGCGATGAGCGGCTCCATGGGCGCCTTCGCGAGCTCGTCGAGCGGTGTCAGTTTCTTGGGCTTGGGCGGCGTGTGCGGCTTGGGCGCGGGGGCGGGCGCGACCGCGGCGGCCGCCTTCTTGTCCCCGGCCTTGCTCGGTTTTGCTTCCGCGACGGCGGGCTTCGCACCCTTCGCGGGCGCGACCGCGACGGCGGTCTTTTCCGACGCCTTCGCGTCTTTCTTATCCGGCTTCTCGGCCTTCGGCTTCTCGGCCGGCGCTTCGACGACGGCGGGCGCGGGCTTGGTCGCCTTCGCGAGCTTGACCTTGGGCTTGTCCTTCGCGGGCTCGGGAGCCGCTTCGGGCTCGGGACCCTTCGCCTTGCGCAGCTTCACCTTGGCCTTGGCGGTGTCGACCGCGGCGGCCTTGGTCGCCTTGGCCGCCTTCGACGGCGCCTTGGCCTTGGTCTTCTTGCCCGACGTCTGCGCCCAACTGAAATGGCGATCGAGCGCCGTCAGCATGTCGTAGTCGACAGCGCTGTTGGGATTCGCCACCGAGTAGCCCGCGTTCTTGAGGAGCGCGATCAGCTCGTCGTTGGTGACGTTGTACTTCTTGGCCAGTTCGGAAATGCGCATCTATTCCTTCGCGTCCTTGCCTTCGTTGTCCGCCGGCGCGGCGGCGTCGCCGGGCGCTTCCGCCGCGGGTTCGGCCGGCGCTTCCGCGGGAGCTTCCGCGGCGGCTTCGGCCGGTGCTTCGTCCTCGACCTCGGCCGGGTCGCGGAACAACTGCGCCGCGGTCAGCTTCTTGGTTTCCTTCTTGGGTTCTTCGGTTTCCGCTTCGAGCATGCTCTCGTCGAAGAGCGGCTTCTCCTGCCGCTTCTTCTCCTCGCGGTCCTCGTTTTCCTTCTTGATCAACTCTTCGAGCGCCTTCTCGAGTTCCTTGACGGTGCCCTGCGCGGTCTCCATCAACTTCTCGACCGTGCGCTCGCCGAAGCCGGGGATCTCGATGAGCTTGGCGACCGGCGTCTTGATGAGCTTCTGCACCGTGTTGATGCCGGCCTCGCGCAGCTTCTCCGCCATCTTGTCGGAGACGCCGACCATCTCTTCGATCGGCATGAGCAGGTGCTCCTGCAGGCGCTGGCGCTGCTCGAGCTCGCGCGACGACACCAATTCGATCTGCCAGCCGGTGAGGCGGGCGGCCAGGCGGACGTTCTGCCCTTCCTTGCCGATCGCGAGCGAGAGCTGGTCCTCTTCGACCACCACGGTGACGGTCTTGGTCTCGATGTCGGGGCGCACCTGCGTGATCTTCGCGGGCGAAAGAGCGCGCGACACGAAGGTCTGCACGTCGTCGCTCCACGGCACGATGTCGATGCGCTCGCCCGAAAGCTCGTTGACAACCGCCTGCACGCGCGAGCCCTTCATGCCCACGCACGCGCCCACCGCGTCGACGCGGTCGTCGCGCGAATACACCGCGATCTTGGAGCGACCGCCCGCTTCGCGCGCGATGCTCTTGATCTCGATCAAGCCTTCGTAGATTTCCGGCACTTCTTGGATGAACAGCGCCTTCAGGAACTCGGGGCTGGTGCGCGAGAGCGTGATCATCGGCCCCTTGGCTTCCTTGTCGACCTTCATCACCACGGCGCGGATCGACGAGCCCTGGTTGTAGCGCTCGCGGCGAATCTGGTCCTTCTTGGGCATGAACGCCTCGGCGCTCCCGAGGTTCACCAGAATCCCGGTGCGGTCGATCTGCTGCACCGAACCCGAGACGATTTCGTTGGTGCGATCCTTGTACTCTTCGAACACGCGGTCGCGTTCGAACTCGCGGATCTTCTGCATCAGGATCTGCTTGGTGACCTGGATGGCGTTGCGACCGAACTCTTCGAAAGGAAGGTTGATCTCGATGGCGTCGCCGGCTTCGGCGCCGTCCGCGTACTCCTGCGCGTCGGCGACCGAAATCTGCAGGCTCGGGTCCTCGACGATATCGACGACGTTCTTCACCAAGAACAGCTCGATGGAGCCGTGGCCGTCGTCTTCGATGCGGACCTCGGCGGTCGGGCCGTACTTGCGGCGCACGGCCGACGCGAAGCCCTGCGTCAGCGTGTCCATGAGGATGGCGCGATCCAACCGCCGCTCGCGGATGAGCTGGTTGAACGCTTCTGCAAAGTGGATGCTCATTTAATCCTCGCCTCGGCGCGCTTTCCAATTCGCGGGGCGCCGATCCTTGTCTCGCTTCTTGTCGATCTTGTATTCCTGATTGATAAGGTTCGCTTTGACGATGTCGCCGAGCGGCACGATCACTTCGCCGCTTTCCGTGTCGAGGACGAGTGCGGCCTCCGTGCACGACCGAATGCGCCCCAGGTACGTGGTGCGCCCGCTCTCCGCGCGCTCCGCGACCACCTTGGCGTCGCTGCCCACGAAGCGCTGGAAGTGCGCTTCCGTCGTGAGCGGCCGGTTGCTCCCCGGCGACGACACCTCGAGCAGAAAGCTGCCCGGGAACGGGTCTTCGCGATCGAGCACGAGGCCGATGGCGCGGCTCACGCGCGCGCAATCGCCGACGGTCACGCCTTCGGGTCTGTCGATGAACAACCGCACGACCGGGTGACGCGGGCTCCCCACCACTTCGAGCTTCACGCACTCGAAACCGAGGCTTTCGAGCTCGGGCACGATCAGCTTATCGATTTCCCGTTCTGTCACGATCGGCCGGCAACGGATGGAGACGAAACCGGACGGCAATAAAAAAGTGGGCGACCCCGCCCACTGGTCAGCACACCCTCAACACGAAGGAATTTCTAGCACATCCGGCCGAATCGCGCAAGGGCGGCTTGGCGAGCGAAGGGCTGGCGCCGCCCGCGCGCACGCGCTACTGCGGGGCGTAGTCGAAGTTGTAGACGATATCCCGTAGCAGCGTAATGACTTGAGCGAGCTTGGCGGGGTCGACTTGGGAGCGATCGTCCCCCAGGGTATGCCAGGCCGCGTAGTCGTAGCCGAAGAGGTCGACCGCGGGGATCCCGGCCTGCAGAAAGGGGACGTGGTCGTCGACCATCGCCGGGCCGTCGACCGCCTCGAAATAGTCCAGGCCGAGTGCGGCCGCGCGCGCGAACACGTAGTCGGTCCAACGGCCCGCGTGCTCCTTCGAGAATCCCTCGCGTCGCACGCGCGTGCCCTGTCCGCCCACCATGTCGAGCAAGATCGCTTGCGCGGGACGATATCCGCCGAGTGTCGCCACGAAGTGCTTCGACCCCAGCAGGTAGTGGTCGATGTCGTGCTGCTTGCCGTAGTCCTCGCCGTCGAAGAACACGATGTCGACGCCGACCTTCTGGGGCGCGCGCGCGCCCAAGAGACGCGCGACTTCGAGGAGCGCGCCCACTCCCGCCGCGCCGTCGACCGCGCCCGGGATCGGTTGCGACCACAGCGTGGAGTCGGCCTCCTGGTCCGCCCACGGGCGCGAGTCGTAGTGCGCGCACAACAGCACGCGGTGATCTTCCTCGGGCGCGAAGCTCCCCACGATGTTCATGAGGCGAAGCGGCGTGGTGCCGTAGGGGTCATCGACTTCCCACGACTGCACCGACACGCGCGCGCCGTAACGCTCGAGGGTGTGCGCGAGATAGCGCGCGGCGTTGTCGCGCGCGCGCGAACCCGGGACGCGCGGGCCGTAGCTCAATTGACGCTCGACGTGGACCATCGCGCTGTCGACGTTCCCCGCGGGCGGCGCGCCCGCGCCGCACCCGAACGCCGACGCGGAGAGCGCGCACGCGCACGCGAGCGCGTGAGCGCGCCGGCGCGCGCGCGGCGACGAATCGAAGTCCCTCGTTCGCATCGTCAGAAGTTGATGATCGCCGTAACGCCCAGGCGCACGGTGGTAGTGGTTTGTCCCGTCGTCTCCATGAAGTTGCGCGCGTAGCCCACGAACGCGCTCCCGTTGATGTTCTTGGAGAACGTATACCGGACGAGCGGGTCGACGCTCAAGGACGTCATTTTGGGGATCGGTTCGGCGAGCGACGAACCGGGCTGGAAGCGCTCGCCGCCCGAGCGCGCGTACGCCATCTGTAAAGTAGCCTCCATCTCGTTCTTCCAGTCGAAGCCCTTCCCGAACAGCTTGAGCCCGCCGCCGCCGCGGAAGGTCTTCTTCAGCTCCACGCCGACGGTGGTGTTATCGGTCGTCGACTTCGACCCGCGCGTATCGCTCGTGTTCGACGTGAAGCTCACGTTGAGCGAGCTATTGAGCTGGTTCTTCCACGTCAGCACGAGCGCGGGGGTGAGCGTGAACGTCTCGGTAGTGGTGATGGGCGGCTGGTCCTTGGGACCGGTCTCGATCAAGGTCTCGCGCCAATCGACGCGAAGCTCGCCCTGGCTGATCGACTGGTCGAGCACGCGCAGTCGCTCGAGTCCCTTCCAGCTTCCCTGCAAGTCGGGCCACGTGGTGCTGGTCGAGCGCGACTGGTTGGCGCGGAAATCGGTGTCGGTGGTGGAACGGCTGTAGCGCCCCTGCACGTCGAGGTCCTGGCGCAGCGTCACCCCGCTCTCGAGGTTGTAGGTCAAGGTCGCGTTCTTGGTATCCGGAGAACCGATCGACTGGCCGTTCACCAAGATGCCGGTGTTGTTGTCGAGACCGAGCTGGTACGACCAATCGGGACGGTCGGGCACGCGCAGATAGCTCGAGTTCTTGCGCCGCTGCACGTTCACTTTCACCGGCCGGATGCCGGTGAGCACGCGGCCGACGCCGCGGAACAACGACCCCGCGCCGGGGCGCGTCGCCTTGGCCTTGGTGGAATCCGGGTGCTGGGCGCCGCGCTGCGTCGAATCGGGCGGCGCACCGCCGGTGCGCACGTTCTGCGAGCGCCCGCCTTCGGCGGGCGTCGCGACGTCCCACCCGACCAAACGGAACAGATTGCCGAACTGCTTGCCCACGTCGAAGCCGATGCGCCCGGTGTCGTTACGCGACGCGCTCACGTTGCGCGTGCCCTCGGGGTCGCCGGGACGCTTCACGTTGGGCCCCGAGTCTTCGCTGTAGGCCGACTGCACTTCGACGCTCGGCTTCTCGAACAGGCGCAGGATCCACCACGTGTCGGGGGAAACGAAGGAGACGCGCGCGTTGTTCGAGTACGCGATCTCGGTGCCGATGTTGTAGCCCTTCCAATAGTGGTCGATGGCGAGGTCGCGCGTGTCGGCGATGCCGAACGTCGTCTCCAGCGAGCGGAACGGGTTGTAGCGCACCGTGCCTTGGTTGCGCATGCTGGCGGCATACTGGTACGGGTCGCGCCGGAACTCGCCGTTGACGTAACTCCACCGAACGCCGGTCTGGCGCGTGGCCGACGTCGACAAGTCGAGCTGGTTGATCCAAAAACGGAATCGGTTCTTCCCGAACAACGGGAGCGTGTTGCCGCTCGACCACGTCATTTGGTACGTGAGCGACCCCTGCATGCTGGTGGTGGTGTCGCGCGACGCCGGGCTCGAACCACGCTGGTCGCTGTAGGCGTAGGTCGGCCGCAGGCGGTCGACGGTGTAGCGCATGATGGCGTTGTTCGACGGGCTGCGCCGCGCGAGCGAGACGTTGAAGCCGCGCGTCGTTCGCACCGTCTTCAGGCTGTCGCTCACCGACTGGTCCACGATCTCGGTGTCGCTGTTGGGCGGGAACTTCGGCAGCGACTTGGTGCTCGAGTAGGTGGCCGAGATCGGGAGCGAGAACCCGGCCAGCGGCAGGAAGTACTGGAGGTCGGTCTTCGCGTTCAACCCCAGCGCGGTGACGTCGCTGCCGGCGCCGCGGGTTTGCCGCAGCCCGCGGTAGTCGGCTCCCGTGCGCGACCAGTTGCCCCCCAGGCTGATGGCGCCGCCGGCGATGGACAGGTTCGCGCTCACGCGCTCGGCGGTGTCGAAGTCGCGCATGACGTCGCCGACGTAGATGTCGTCCATCCAAATCTCGCCGGCTTGCGCGGCCGGGTTGTTGACGTTGCGCACGCCGGCGTACAGGAAACGCACGCCGTTCAGGTTGGGCGCGCCGCGCATCTTGATGGTGTACACCTGCGCCGCGTTGGCGATGTCGGTGGCGGTCGACGTGACCACGCTGTCGATGGGATTGAATTTCAGGTTGGTCCAGTCGGTGAGCTTGAACACCACGCGCGCCCACCCGGTGTCGTTGTAGTACGTGCCCGTGAACGGAACCGCGACTTCGTAGTAGTTGTTTTCGTTCGACCCCATGCGGAAGTAGTACTCGGTGCCCGCGCGCAGCGAGTCCGTGTGCACCCAAAAATTGAGATCGCGATAGAGCGTCATGTTGAGCCCGGCGCCCAGGAAGCGCTTGAGGATGCGGGTCTGCGTCCCGGGGCCCAGGTTCACGTAGCGCATCGCGAGCGACGACTCCTTGTCGGAGACTTCGTTTTTCTGGTTGGGGCGCACGGGCGGCTGGTAGACGCCCGGGTCGGTCTTGGTGCTGATGACGCCGATCGCGAAGTCGGTGGTTGAATTCTCGCGCTTGCCGTCGGCGAGGTTGCGCACGCCGTCGATCTCCCAGCGGTTCCCTTCGATCGAGAACTCCGCGATCTGCAGGCGCAGGTTGCCGACGCCGCCGTCGTTCTTGATGGCGTTGTCCAAGTCGTCGACCCAAATGCGCACGTGTCGAATCTCGTCGAGGCGCGGCTGGATCGAGCTGGTTGCGCGCACGGTGTGGTTAGAGAGCTTCACGCGGTACAAGCGCCACGAGTCGTTCTGGTGGCCGTTCTTGTTGAAGCCGTCGTAGCCTGGGTACTGCGCGCGAATATCGATCTCGGCGGTGTCGGCGAGGTCGATCTCGTAGGCGAAGTACGCGTTGACGAGGCCGAGCTGTCCGTTGCGGTCCAGGTCCTCGGTGTCGTAGACCAGGTTCTTTTCGGTGCCGTTCACCTTGCTGAAGCGCCCGTCGATGCGCGAGAGGTCGATATCGTCGCCCGACTTGTCGTCGTTGGTGCCGCCCGGGAGCAGCACGGTTTCGTCGGTGTCGAACAATCCGTCCAACCCGGTGTCGTCGAACGAGGCCGCGAAGCCGTCGCGGTTCTTGTCCTCGTCGTTGAACAACGTCGTGTCGGGCTCGAAGAAGTTCTCGTTGATGATGCCGAGGTCGATGTGGAGCTTGCCGCCGCGGTCGAGCGGGTTGGGCTTGAAGTCGTTGATCCAAATCTCGAGGAATTGTCCCTGCGAGATGTCGAGCCCGCCGCCCTGGAAGCCGAGCATGATCCCTTCGTACGGGATCGTGTCGGTGGGCGCGGGCGCTTTCGCGAGCTCCATGTCGAGCGACTGCAGGAGCGTGTTTTCCTGCTCGTCCAGGGTCGGGTTCAAGTCGCGCCGGTGCAGTCCCAGCTCGGGCTCGATGTTGTACCAGTAGAAATTGACGCGCGCGGTGTCGGGCTTCTCGACGTTGTTCTCTTCCAGCGGAAGACTGGCCGGGTACCACGAGCGGCGCGCGAGCCCGATGCGGTCGGTGTCTTCGACGCCCTCGAAGTCGTCGATGTAGGCTTCGTCCTTGGTGTTCGGGTTGGGGAGGCTGCCCGCGATTTCGGCGTCGAAGGTCGACGTGCTGGGTTGGTCGCTGTCGACGTACGGCAGCCAGTTCGCGATGTCGGTCAGGATGCGCGACTGGTGCTGGTAGTTGAAGGTGACGCCGCCGACGATGGCGCGCGTCGGTTCTTCGCCGAGTCGCGCGCGGTCCGAACTGGTGGCGCGCGACTCGTACAGGAGTGTCGTGCCGATGCGCAGGTTCTCGCCGAACTTCGACGCCGTGCTCATGCCCGCCAGCGTGCTCGAGCCCACGCCGCCGAGCGGCTTGAACTGATAATCGATGTTGAGCTTCGAGTCGGGGGTGAGGCGCGCGAGCGCGGGATCCTTGAGGGTGACGTCGCCGGTCGCGTAGTCGATCTCGTAATCCTGCCCGCGCTGGAGCTTCACGCCGTCGAGCGTGATGCTCTCGCTGCCTTCGACGATGTTGAGCGCATTGATGCGGAACGATTTCGACGTGCTAACCGCGCGTACCTGGATGACGTACTGGTGCACTTCGGCCTCGCGCGTGGCGTTGAGCTTTTCGTCGTAGATCGCGCTCGACGTGTCGTACTGCGC
>CAZLLI010000001.1:103226-112735 GCA_964560355.1 uncultured bacterium
GGCGAGAACTGCGCGGAGGACACTTCGCCCTCTTGCTTGCTCGCGATCACGGTGAAGTCGGTCGACCCGGTCTTGGCCAGCATCTTGACGCCGAACAGTCCTTGCGCGCTGGTCGACACGCTCACCAATTGCGAACCCGGCAGCGACAGGCTGGTGTTGCCGAGCTCGATGAGCTGGATGACTTCGTCTTCGTAGCCGGTGTACGCGAGGCGCACGCGGTTGGCGTCCTCGCTGATGGCTTCGCTGGAGTGGTCGACCTGGATCGTCACCTTGTCGCCGATGGTGCCGGTCAGGCTCACGTCGAGCTTCTGCTGCATGTCGAGCGACGGGAACAGCGACTGGCTCTGACGCCCCTCCGCGCCGATGAAGGGGTCGACCACGCTGGTCTCGCCCGCGATCGTGATCTCTTCGCGGCCGCGCAGGGTGATGCTGGTTTTTTCTCCCGGCCCGAAGATCGACTCGAGCTGCTTCGGCATCGGGATCGGGATCTCGAACTTGATGCCGCCCGTGGTGGCTTCGGTCGTGACTTGGCGCGACGCCACCGACGCGAGCACGCTCTCGCGCCACGCGTCCTCGCGGCTCGCGACCATCACGTGATTGCTGACGTCGTCCATGGAAACGATGTCGACCTCGAGCCCCGGGATCGAATAGTCGCGCGGCTGCACCAAGATGAGGTCGCCCGATTGCAGCTCGGTGGCTTCGAAGAATTCGGTCTTGGGCACCGTGAAGGTGGCGCGGTAGCCCGGCAGCACCGAGTAATCGACCACGTTGCGCGTGGTCGAGAAGTCGCCGGTGAGGAAGTGCGGAACCTTGTAGCCGACGGTGCCGAGCGGAATGTGCGCGTAGTCGAAAACGACCGTCGAGTCGGCGCGGATCTCGTCGGTCACGCGGTCGTAGTAGAGCGTATCGTAGAGCTTGCCGACCTGGCGAAGGTCGATCGAGAAGTGGGACTGTTGCGCGCGGGCGGTGTTAACAGAGGCGAGAAGGAACACGAACGCGAGCACCGTTGTCCAGCGCCGGAACGCAGCGTGAGGAAGTCTGGACAACACCGAAATACAAAGGCGCAACACGTCGATACCAATCGTCTAAGAGTTTCCGAATCACCTTCTCGTGGGCGTCGTGCATCGGTTCGGTCGGATTCGGCTCGTATCGAATCGAGGACGAAACGAGCCGAATGTGTCGCCGTTCGGCGACAGGTCGGGACCAAGGGCTAGACGCCCCCAGCTACCCGGTCCATGCGTTCGTGCGCCGGCACGATGCCAGGGGGCGTCGTCGATAAAACGTCTTGTCGGCAAACCCGTTATCAGTGATTATCCAGTGGTCTTTCGGAGCCGTCCCTCCCAATGAGCCGTAGCCCGATGATCTTCGAGCGCTACATCCTGCGAAACTACGTAGGCCCCTTCGTCTTCTCGATGGCGGTAATAACCTTCGTGTTCATAATGGATTTCATCCTCCGCTACATCGATCTGTTCTTGGGCAAGGGAGTCAAGTTTCACATTGTGCTGCAAGCATTTGCGCTCTCGTTGGGGCACATGTTCGCATTAATCATACCAATGGCGGTACTGCCCGCGACGCTAATGACTTACGGCAATTTGACGAGTGAAAACGAGGTCACCGCGATGCGCGCGTGCGGGTACAGCACGTATCGCATGATCCTCCCCGGCGTGGTCGCGGGTGCGCTCCTCGCGGCGGCGCTCGTCGTGTACAACAACCACGTGCTTCCGGAGTCGAACCACCGACTCATGAATCTCCTGATCGACATCCAGCGCAAGCAGCCGACGGTGGAGCTCAACCCCAACCGCTTCATCGACGACGTGCAGGGTTACACCATCTATTTCCAGGAGAAGAACGACCGCACCGGCGAGATCGACGACGTGCAAATCTTCAAGCGCGCGGAGAACGGCGGACTCCCGACCACCATCGTGGCGGAGTCGGGGCGCCTGCAGATGCTGGAAGGCCAGAACGTGCTGCGCGTCGACTTGTTCAACGGCGAGATCCACGAGCTCCCGGTCGCAGAAGACCGCGGCACCTACCGGCGCACCACCTTCAAGGAGTACACGCTCAACATCAAGGACGTCGACCGTACGCTGCAGCGCAGCGAGCGCGACTATCGCGGCGACCGCGAGATGAGCGTGCGCATGATGAACGACAAGATCCAGGAGATTCGCGCCGACATGGCGCTCTCGCGCCAGGAGATCATTCGCCAGGCCAACGCGACCGTGGACAACACCTTCGCGCTGTTGCGCGCGAAGGAGCGCGCGCGGCGCTGGGCGGCTCCCAAGAGCGACAGCACCGCGACGCCCGCGGTGTCGTCGACCGGTGACGGGCACCCCAAGCCGCGCGTGGTGGTGCGCCCGAGCCCGCGCAACACGTCGCGCGCGCCGCTCGCGTCGCGCAGCGAATTCCTCGCGCGTCAGCGCATCGAGACCGAAGTCGGCAAGCGCGAGTCGTTCGAGAAGCAGATCCGCCGCTACCAGGTGGAAATCCAGAAGAAGTACTCGATTCCCTTCGCGTGCATCATCTTCGTGCTGGTGGGGGCACCCCTCGCGGTGCGCATGGGCCGTTCCGGCATGAACATGGCCATCGGTTTGAGCATCGTCTTCTTCCTGGTCTACTACGTGGGCCTGATCGGCGGCGAGAAACTCGCCGACCGCGGCTTTGTCAACCCGTTCTTCGCCATGTGGGCGCCCAATCTCATCTTCGGGGCGCTCGCGCTCGTCTTCTTGCGCAAGGCCGCACGCGAACAAGCGCTTGCGGACTGGACCTGGCTCTCCGTGCTAAGATCGCTCTTCCGCCGCCATGCGACCGCGAATCCACGATAGCTATCTCCTCAAGCGCTTCCTCAAGATATTCGTCTACTCGGTGCTCGCGTTCGTGGTGATCTACATCACCGTCAACGTGTTCGAGGAGATCGACAACTTCATCGACCACGACGCCAAGCTGTTCGACGTCGCCCGCTACTACCTGTTCTCGATTCCCTTCGTGCTGACCTACGTGGTGCCGGTGTCGCTCCTGCTCGGCACCGTGTTCGCGATGGGAATCCTAGCGCGGCGCAACGAGCTCACCGCGCTGCTCGCGTCGGGCGTGAGCCTGGCGCGCGTGGCGGCCCCCATCTTCGCGGTCGCGCTTTTTACCAGCGCGGTCTCCGTGTTCTTCAACGACGCCGTGGTGTCGCGCGCCAACCGCACCAAAGACGACATCATGCACCACGACATCGAGGGTCGCGAGCGCGAGAATCCCGACGTGAAGAGCAACTTTCGCTACCTGGGTGCGGACGGCTTCGTGTACCTGGCCGAGACCTACAGCCACGAGAACCGCGCCCTCTACGACGTGGTCGTGCAGCAGTTCGACGGCAACACGCTCGAGCGCCGCATCGACGCCAAGAACGCCAAGTGGACGCGCGGGCACTGGGTGTTTCACAACGGCTTCGTGCGCACCTTCGAGGGCGAGGAGCGCGTGGAAGCCTTCGACACGCTCACGGTGCCGCAGATGAAGGAGACCCCCGACGACTTCGTGCAGCAAGAAGTCGACGAGGAGAACATGACCTTCGCGGAGCTGCGCCGGTACATCGACCGGGTCGAGAACAGCGGCGGCACGGTGCAGAAGTACCTCGTCGACCTCCACTTCAAGCTGAGCTTCCCCTTCGCGGGGTCGATCTTCGTGCTGATCGGGGTGGCGCTGTCGTCGGGCAAGCGCAAGCCCTCGATCGCGACCGGCTTCGGGCTCACGCTGGTGGTGGCGTTCGTCTACTACGCGATCCTGCGCGTCGGGCAGACGCTCGGGCACAACGGAGTCATGCCCGCGGCCCTTGCCGCCCAACTCGGGAACATTATCTTTCTCATCGTCGGCCTCGCGATGTTGAGGCGCGCCAACCGATGAATGCAACTTACCGATCGATGGCCCGCGCCGCCTGGGTGGCGGCACTCGTGTGCGCCGCGGCGCTGCCCGCGCGCGCCGGCGACCCCGAGTTCAAGATCACCGCGGAAGAGCTGCGCCCGCTCGACGCGCGCATGCAGCGCGAGATCGCGTCGCTGCAGTACCTCTTGAACGCGTACCAGCTGCGGCAGTTCTTCGCGCTCCCCTCGGACAGCGCGCGCCGCGACTGGATCACGCGCTTCTGGGCCAAGAACGACCCCACCCCCGCGACCGCGAAGAACGAGATGAAGATCGAGCACTACCTGCGCGCCGACATCGCGCAGGTCGAGTTCAAGATCTCGGTGTTCCCCGGGTGGGACAAGCGCGGCGAAGTCCTGATTCGCTACGGCTTCCCCGACTACCGCGGCACCATGCCGCCCGAAGTGACGGCGCGCCGCGTGCACGCCCCCGGCGAATTGTGGTTCTACAAGCGCCACCAGATGATCGTGCAGTTCAGCGACGAGAGCCTGCGCGGCAACTTCCGCTACGCGGTGACGCCCTTCGGCGACGCCGAGGGAGTTTCGCCCGAGCTGATGGAGTTCCTCACCTACGACGCCGAGGAAACCATCCAAGAACAGATTCCCCCCCAGTACCTCGAGTTTTACACCGCGCCCGAGATCAACGACACCGGCCGGCCGTGGACCAAGCTCGACGAGCTCTTCCACGGACTTCCCACCGACACGCCGCTGCGCCCCCGCGTGCAGGGCACCAGCGAGCAGATCGACGACATCGCGAGCAAGGACTACAACCGCAGCCTCCCCACCAACCCGTCGGACGTGTTCTACAAAGACGAGGCGCGCGAGTACGCGGCCAACTTCGAAGGCGTGCTCGAAGACACGCCGTCGTCGTACCCGTTCAACTTCACGAAGACGTCGTTCACGTTCTATTTCGGCGTCGACCAGTTCCGCGGCGGCGACGGCATGAACCGCGTCGAAGTGAATCTCGAGTTCCCGGTGCAGCCGGTCGCGGGCAAACCGGTGCCCGCGCGTTCCTACCAGGCCGAGGCCGTGGTCATGGACCCCGACTACCAGGTGATCGACCGCCAAAAGCGCGACATCTCGCTCCCGTCGACGCTCGCGCGCCCCGACGGCGCGCGGCTGATGCCGGCGCAGATCGTGTTCTCGCTCCCGCGCAGCTACTACCGCGTCGCCGTCACCATGACCGACGTGGACGCGCAGACCCACTCCGCGTATCGCACCAACGTCTCCGCGCGCAACTTCGACGACGAGCTGGCCTTGAGCGACGTGTTGTTCGCGCAGAAGATCGCGCCCACCGGCGAGATGTCGCCCTTCGCGCGCGGCCCGCTGGAAGTGGTGCCGCACCCGATACGTCGCTACGCGGTGGGGACGGCGGTGCCGGTGTATTTCGAGGTGTACGACCTACAGCTCGACGAGCGCGGGCAGTCAGACTATCAGGTGGAATATCGCGTGGTGCCGTCGTCGGACGACAAGAAGAGCATTTTCGATCGCTTCAGCGGCGAGAAGACCGTGTTCGCGTCGCGCTTCGACGGGTCCGGTTACAATGCGACCGAGCCGCTCCACATCACCATCGGGAGCGAGAACTTGAAGCCCGGCCTCTACGACTTCATCGTGCGCGTGAAGGACCGCCTCGCGCAGTCGGAAGTGTTTCGCCAGGCCACTTTCCGCATGGTCGAGAAGGGCGAGTAGCGCCCGCTACGACGGGTCGTTCTCGATCGTCGACACCAGCACCGGCGACTTGGGATCGCGCACGTCGTAGATGCGCAGGTCGTCGAACCCCAGCACGTACAACACGTCGTTCGACCACAGGAAATCCTTGGTCGGCCAGTCGCCCCAGGTGCCGAGCGACGCGGGCTCGGTGGGACGCGTAACGTCGAGCAGCGCGTAGCCGCTCGGTCCCGTGCTCACGTACAGGAACGGCTCGCGCACCGCGAGGCCGAACGGCGTCGCGAGTTCAGTCTCCGCCACGATGGTCGGGTGCGATGGATCCGCGATGTTGACGGTGAGGAGGACGTCGCGCGTCTCTCCACACCCGTTGCCCCCGCGCAGCGTCACGTACGCGATCGACCCCGACACCACGACTGGGTCGCACGCACGGAAGTGGGTGACGCTTCCCGCGTAACGCGGCAACCCCGGATTGTCGCGCTGGTAGATCGACACCCCCTGGGTGCCACCCAGGAATAAGTAGTCGTCGGTCGGATAGATGGTCTCGATCATCCACCCCATGTTGGTGCGGCTGACTTCCTTGGGTTCGTCGGCTTTGCTGATGTCGTACGTCACGAGTGCGAAGTAATCGGCGCGATACAGATAGTCGCCGATGACGGCGAAGGTGGCGTAGGAGCTGGACGGACTGGCCGGCGCGGGGGCGGTGACGTAGTCGTTCGACGAGCACGCGCACGAGAAACCGCTCGAGGGGCCAGCGCCGGGGGCCGGAACCTCGCCTTCGAAACCGCCACCCCCGCTTCCGCCTTGCGGCTTGAGCGTCGCGACCAGCGTGAAGGCGTCGCCCTCGCGCTTGTACACGTTCAAGTTGTCGAACTCGCTCGCGTAGAGGACGTCGTCTTTGACCGCGGTGCCGCGATTCCCGCTGAGCGCGATGGTGGTAACCGCGCGCGGGGCGGCGGGGTCGGCGACGTCGTAGACGTGGACGCCGGTGTATTGGTCCGACACGTAGAGCGTCGACGCGGCCAGCGTCATGTTGACGGGAGACACGATCCCGGTCGGCGTCGAGGCGGACGCGCGCCAGCCGAGGGCGAACAACGCGATGAGCATGGACAAGACGAGGCGGGTAACGATCGACTGGGTCATGTCGGCACCTCCGGAGACGGGGCACGCGTGGGGTCGATCGGGGCGGTGGGGCGGGCCGCGTAGAAGTGTAAGCCAGAGTGGCGCGCGGGCGCAAGCCTGTGCTATCATCTCGCCGACAAACTGCTATCAATTCCGTCCACACACCTCAATTCGCTTCGACCCCTGTCGCCGGTCGGTCTTCGCCGTCCGGAATGGTTCGCACCATGAGGTGTTTCCATGCGCGCAGTCGTTTCGATTTTGATCGCAGCGGTGTTCCTGTTTCCTCCGGCCGCGTCGCCCGCGCTCGCTCAAACTACTTTTTCGATCGAAGTCCTCGACACCGGCGTGCCGGCGTGGTGTAACCCGTCCCTCGCGTTGGAAGCGGACGGCACCCCGTCCGTCGCGTACTACCGCGGCGGCGTGCTCCTGGCGCGCAAGTCGGGAGTGTTCTGGAGCCGCGAGACCGTCACCATCAACGCCGGCATGTTGTCGACACGCTCGCTCGCGCTGACCGCGACCGGCGACCCTGCGCTGGGGCTCATCTACAGCTCCATCACCACCGTCGCGCGACGCACGGGCGGCATCTGGTCCTTCGAGCAATTCCATGGGTTGGATCCGTGGACGGGTGCACTCGCCCTCGACCACGACGACGTCGCCCACGTCGTCGACTACTGGTCGTGGGGGAGCGGGCTCTACAGTGGCTTCCTCGACTTCGATCGCGAGCAGATCGGTCCCACCGTCTTCTTGCCCACCAACCCGAGTCTTTCGCTCGCGTTCGACTCGCACAACGCCCCCCACTTCGTCTTCACCCCGACCGAAGGCGCCCCCATGCAGTACTGGACCAAAGTGGGAGCCAATTGGGTGCGTGAGGACCTCCCGATCGGGACCGGCGGGGCGTTGGCGATCGACGCGAACGACGTGCTGCACATGGTCTACTACGATCAGGTCGCCGGGGATCTCTTGTACGGCACGCGGTCGGCGGGAGGCTGGAGCTTCATCATCATCGATTTCATCGGCAACGTCGGAAAATTCCCCTCGCTCGCGCTCGACGCGCTCGGACAGCCGCACGTCAGTTACTACGACGTCACCAATCAGGACCTGCGCTACGCCGGCAAGGTGGCGGGGTCGTGGCGTCGTCAGCTCGTCGATGCCAACGGCGACGTCGGCTCGCAAAGCTCCATCGCGGTCCACGGCGTCAACCCCAGCATCGCCTACTTCGAACAGAGCCGCTACTACGTGAAGGTCGCCAGCGGCCAGACGCCGCTCCCGACCCAGCGCATGTCGTGGGGCGCGGTGAAGGCGCGGTACGGCCAACGCTAGCGGGTGACGCGAATGCCGCCGGCTGTGTTATCCTGCCGGCATGACGAGCGGTTACTGGCAGTGCGCGAAGTGCGGCGCGTTGCACGCCAAGGACGACGTCCGCCGGCGCACCAACGAGAAGTTCATCGAGACCGGCGCGCCCGTCATGGGGCACGAGACGTGCGCGGCGTGCAAGGTGCGCTACGAGGCGGAAGAAGTCTATCGCGGGCACTTCGACCCGCCGCAGTCCGACGCCTTCGTCGCCGACGTCGTCGCCCACCCCAAGACCGCGCACTACCACCGAACGCTCAACATCTGGACGAAGACCGGGCAGCTCGCGGCGGACCACATCGTCGTGCTCGAGCTCGACCCGCAAACCGTCGCGCACTATCGCGCGTCGGCGTCGCCGCTCCAGCTCGCCGCGGTGGCACTCGCCAAGACGAGCGAAGAGCCCCACGACCTCCACGTCGACACCACCGGCCTGGTGGTCCCGGGCGGGCGCATCACCAATGACTTCCCCAGCTGGCGCGTGTGGCTCTCGCCGCGCGGCCACCTGTGGGTCACCAAAAAAAAGGTGGCGTGGGAGGATTACTCCGACGCCACCGTTCCGGAAGCGATCAAGTCTGCGCACTGCGCGGGGCCGGTCCCCGCGATTCCCTACCTCGTCGGCTTGTGTATGGCCGCGGGCATGGATCCCAACAAGCTCTCGCCGCTCGAGATTCGCCGCTTGAACGACGCGGCGGCGAAGGACGCCTAGGTCCCCTGCTCCCAGCTCGCGAGATAGCGCTTCTGCTGGTCGGTGAGCGCGTCGATCTTGTAGCCCATCGACACCAGCTTCAAGCGCGCGATCTCCCGGTCGATGCGTTCGGGCACCGGAATCACTTCC
This sequence comes from uncultured bacterium, assembly GCA_964560355.1. Taxonomy (GTDB): domain Bacteria; phylum Krumholzibacteriota; class Krumholzibacteriia; order WVZY01; family JAKEHA01; genus JAKEHA01. The sequence goes on from CAZLLI010000001.1 coordinate 112,092, forward strand.
GGCTTCAATGAGCCGTGGTGGCTCACCATGTACTCCGCCGCCAGCGCCTGGTTCGCGAAGCTCATGTCCATGACCGACGCGGGGTGACCCTCGGCAGCCGCCAGGTTGATCAGGCGGCCTTCGCCCAGGATGTTGATGCGCTTGCCGTTCGCGAGCGTGTACTGGTCGACGTCCTTGCGCACGCGCTTCTTCTTGCTCGCCATCTTCTCGAGCTGGTCGATCTCGATCTCCACATTGAAATGGCCCGAGTTGCACACGATGGCGCCGTCCTTCATGCGCTCGAAGTGCTCGCGGCGAATCACCGCGATGTTGCCGGTGAGCGTCACGAACACGTCGCCGATTTCAGCCGCCTCGACGCCGGTCATCACGCGGTAGCCGTCCATGACCGCTTCCAGCGCCTTGACCGGGTCCACTTCGACGATGATCACGTTCGCGCCCATTCCGCGCGCGCGCATGGCGACGCCGCGACCGCACCACCCGTAGCCCGCGATGACGAGCGTCGACCCGCTCAAGAGCACGTTGGTCGCGCGCAGGATGCCGTCGATGGTGCTCTGGCCGGTGCCGTAACGGTTGTCGAAGAAGTGCTTCGTAATGGCGTCGTTGACCGCGACGATCGGGTACTTCAAGACGCCTTCCTTCTGCAT
>CAZLLI010000002.1:0-69632 GCA_964560355.1 uncultured bacterium
CGACGACGCGCTGCGCGCGTCGCTCGGGTGCGGGAACCCGACGCTCCTCGCCGAACTGCGCGCGGGCGAGACCGTGCTCGACCTCGGGTCGGGCGGCGGTATCGACGTGCTGCTGTCGGCGCGCCGCGTGGGTCCGACCGGGTTCGCCTACGGCATCGACATGACCGACGAAATGCTGGCGCTCGCGCGCGAGAACCAGCGCCGCGCGGGGGCGACCAACGTCGAGTTCCGCAAGGGCACCATCGAAGCGCTCCCCCTTCCGGACGCGTCTGTCGACGTCGTGATCTCCAATTGTGTGATCAACCTGTCGGTCGACAAGCCGCGCGTGCTGGCGGAAGCATTCCGCGTGTTGAAGCCGGGAGGGCGGTTCGCGGTGAGCGACATCGTCGTGCGCCGGGAACTGCCGGAGCCGATGCGGAAGAGCGCCGAGTTGTGGGCCGGGTGCGTGGCCGGCGCGCTCGATGAGTCGACCTACCGGGCATATCTGCGCGAAGCCGGCTTCGTCGACATCGAAGTGGTCCCGACGCGCGTCTACGGCGCCGAGGACGTTCGCGAGATGGCGGGCGAGCGTCTCGACGACGACACGGTCGCGCGACTCGACGGCGCCCTCATGAGCGCGTTCGTGCGGGCGCGCTCGCCCATGCAATGAACGACGACGGGGCTCGATATCGGAAAGGAGGTGCGCGATGATGATCAACGCGTGTGGTTGTGGCTGCGGTTGCGGCGGTGGTTGCGGCTGCGGTTGCGGTGACTAGCGAATTGGGGGCGCCGGCGAGAGCCGGCGCCCCGCTTCATTCCACCTCTCCTTGGATGAACCACCCCATGCGACGCCGGTCGTAGAACATCCACAGCGCGCGTCCGTTCGACGTGCGCACGAAGTAGTACTCGCGTTGTACCTCGCGCGTCCACCATCCCCCCGCGACGATGTAGGGCCCGAAGGTCTCGCGCACCGTGCCTTCGTCGATGTGCTTCAAGAGCTCCGCTTGCGCGTCGCGACGGCGCCCCGGCGAAAATGGAATCGGGCGCGCAAAGATGCGGCGCACGAGCGGCGGACGGCGCACCGCGCGCGGCGCGGGCGCTTCCACCGACGCAACCGGCTCCCAGTCGAAGCGCGCTTCGGGCAGGTGCCCGTCGCGCAGCACTGCCTTCACTACCGCGTGCTCTCCCAGCTCGGCGCGCACGCGCGCGAGCGCGCGCGCGGCCGCGGCGGCGTCGCGCCGGGGCTTGCTCGCAAACAAATCCACCTGCGTGTGCGACGCCGACACGCCGTCGATCTCGACGCGCACGTCGGTGACGCCGCGCGGGGTCGGCCCGGCCCGCGCGTGCGCCGCGGTCGCGCGCGCCGCGAGCACGGCGGCGAGCCGCAAGCGCACCAACTCGACGATCTGCACGAGGTCGAGCGTCGGCGAGGCGGGCTCCAGCCGCTCGGCGGTTTTGCCGCCGTCGTCGAACTCGAGCTGGATGGTGACGGCGCGCAACACTTCGCCGCGCTCGTCGAGCGCGCGCACCAGCGACTGGATGCTGCGGTCGACGACCGCCATCAAACGCTCGAGGTCGGCTTCGGCGTAGTCGAGGTGGACGGTGGCAGCGACGGGGTCGCGCGCGGGACGCGGTTGCAAGGGAGCGGCGAGCGCGCCGCTTCCGACTTGGTGCAAGCGGTACGCGTCCTCGCCGAAGCGGGTGCGGATTCCGTTGGCGGGGAGCGCGAGGAATTCGCCGAGGGTCGCGACACCGAGCTTGGCCAGCGTGTCGCGCACGCCCGGGTCGACGCCGAGGCGGTCGAGCGGCACGCGCGCCGCGCGCTCGCGTTCGTCGATCTCGGTGTCGACGACGTCGGCGCGCGGGGTGGGATTCGCGCGCGCGAGCGCGTAGGCGCCGAAGCGCGAGAAGCCGACCACGACCGCGGCGCGAAATCCCACGCGCGCGACCTCGTCGCCCACCCACGACGCCCACTTGCAGAGCGACGGGTAGAGGAGCGACAACCCCGACGCGCCCAGCCAGAACACCCCCGGCTCCGCCTGCGACGGCTCGACGTCGGGCGTGTAGAAGCGCAGCGCTTCCGTGAGCGCGTCGATGGCGCGGCGCACGTCGTCGCCGAGGGCGTCGCCCGCGTGGAGGCCGGGGCAAAGCGAAAGGGCGGCCGCGTAACGGAGACCGGGAAGGACGCGGCTCGCCCTGGCGCGTTCGTTCGACCACAGCACCACACCCTGCGCGACGTCGCGATCGACCACCGCGACCGGGTGCTCGCTCCAGCTCGGGTGCTTACGTAACAGGAGCTGGAGCGGAAACTCCGGGAGGCTCACACACGCGATGCGCATGGGGTCGACCTCGAGATGCGGCGCGCTCGCGGGTGCGAGCGCGCGCGCTCATCGCGTCGGCAGCGTGCTCACGAACCCGACGCTGCGGTCGATCCATTGCTGCAACGCCGTCTCCGATGCGTAGCCCTCGCGCGCGACGTACACGAAGCCGGGCAGCGGCCGGCCGGTGAAGTCCATCGGGTGCGCGTACGGCTCGCGCAGCGCGTCGTCGTAGGCCGTGGGGCCCACGCGCACCACCAGCTTTTCGTCGAAGATGCCGCAGCACATGTTGCCTTCGAGCAGAAACGCGACGCCTCCGATGATCTGTCGTTCGGAGACACCGGGGGTGCCGTCGAGGGCGTTGCGGATCTTGCGCGCGGTCATGTCGTTGAACGGGGTCATGAGCGTCCTTTCTGCAAGCGATACGCGCGTCGCGGGTTCCCTCCGCTCTCAAGTCCTCGCGCGTGAATTTGTTGGAAACGCGCTGCGGAAGTTCGCGTCGGGAATCCCGCAACGCGCGCTGTTCAATGCAGTCCTTCCGGTCCGCGACACGCGCCGGCGTGGTGCCAGCCGGGGCCGCGTCGCTTGTCTTTGATCACGTGGACTCCCCACGCGAAATGGTCGAAGCCTTCTTTCTCCACCGCGGTCTCGCCGCGGATCGAGATGAGCGAGCCGATCGAGAGCGCGTCGGTTTTCTTGCGCGTCAAGCACACGACGGCACTCTGGTGCGCGTGGGCCAGGCTCGAGAGCCGGCTTTGCACCGACATGGCGAGTCCGGCGTCGTGCGAGAGATCGAGAATCACGAGCCCGAAACCGCCCGAGCGCAGCAAATGATCCGCGGCGCGCGCGGCCTTCGCGGTGGCGTCCGTGCGCACCACCACCAAGCCGTTCAAGTCGACGCCCGACGCGGCCACGTCGGGGGGATAGAAGCTCGACGAACCCGCTTCGATCCACGCCGCGGGCTCGCCGCGGTCTTGCGCTTCGAGCACCAGTGCGGTCGCCGCGGTGAGCGAAGCCCCCGCGGTGTCGCTCGACATCTCCACCATGCGACCCGCGAGCGCGTGCAAACTCCACTCGCGCGTGTCGGGCGAGGTGGGAGTCCCGGCTGGGAGACCCTGTCGGATTCCCAGCCGGGACAGCACGTGGACGAGTGGTGCGGAGGAGAGAACGTTGGCGGTCACCATGGCTGCTCATTTATAGGTGCTTGGTTTCGGGTTGCGTCCCATTCGAACCGCGTTTCGCGGCGTCCCTCGCCGAGTGGTGCAGAAGGGAAGGACCGGCGAGGGACGCGCGCGTCACGTGGTTGGTCAGTCCAAATAGCGTCTGACTTCGATCACCTTGCCCAAAATCGTGACGTCGTTCGGGTCGACGACGATGGGTTCGAAGCTCGGGTTCTCCGGTTGCAGCACGACGCGCCCGCGATCCTTGCGCAGCGTCTTGACCGTCGCTTCGTCGCCGACCAAGGCGACCACGACGTCGCCGGCGTGGGCGGTCGGTTGCGCGCGCACGACCACGACGTCGCCGGGGAGAATCCCGATGCCCGTCATGCTTTCGCCGCGCACGCGGAGCGCGAAGAGCTGCTCGCTGTCGGCGCGTCGCGTGCCGCGTTGTACCGGCACGACGCCTTCGCGGTCTTCGATGGCGGCTTGCAGTCCGCCGGCTTGAATGTGACCCAAGAGGGGTGCGAAGACGGTCGGGCGTGCGAAGTCGACGCTCGACTCGGGCAGGGAATAGCCGCGTGCGCGCCCTTTGTGCTCGCCGAGCTCTTTGTGCAAGCGTCCTTCGGCGACCAGCTGCTCGAGGTGCGCCTGGGCCGTTTGTACGGCTTTGAATCCGAACCTCGCCTGCACTTCACGAACCGTCGGCGGTTTGCCATCGAGCAGCCGGTCGCGCATGAACTGGTAGATCGATTCCCGGGTTTCGCCTGGAGGAGTCTTGGGAGACATTTCGGTTCCTTTCCGCTCCGGGCGGGTTATCATCGGCGCGGTCCTATTGCCGCGCCGCCCGTCCGATCAACGAAAGACAGTAAACAGACAATTGTCTTGTTTGGCAAGAGCCTTTATTTTGGGGTCGTCGAGGCAGGCGAGCCCGAGGGGTTGGGGTAAAGCGGTGGTTCCGTGAAGGCCGGATACGTCTACGTCTGGGAGTTCGTGGTTACGCGCGATCGGGCGCGTGACTTCGAACGGGCCTACGGCGTCGACGGCGATTGGGAGCGCTTGTTTCGGCGCGCCGACGGTTATCTGCGCACCGAGCTGATTCGCGACCGCGGGCGGCCGGAGCGGTATCTCACCATCGACTACTGGGAGTCGAAGGCCGCCTTCGACGCGTTTCGATCCCGCTTCGCGCCGGAGTTCGAAGCCCTCGACGCGGCGTGCGCCGCGCTCACGACCCGCGAAACCGAAATCGGCCAGTTCGAGCTCGCATGATTACCGGCGACCCTGAAACGGAGGCATGAGGTGGCGAGCATTTATCAAATCACGCCCTTCCTGCACGTGCGCGACATCGAGCAGGGAATCGATTTCTTCACGCGCGTGCTGGGCTTCGAGCTGAAATTCCACTTCGACACCTACGCCTATTTCGAGAAGGGCGACGCCGCGCTGCGCATGCTCGAGGAGCCCACGCGACCGCTGCCGGTTCCGGGCGACAAGGTGCGCATCACGGTCTACGTCGACGTCGACGACGTCGATTCGTTGTACGAATCGATCCTGCCGGGATTGCAAACGCTCCCCGCGGGCGACTTCTTGCCGCCCAAGGACACGCCGTACGACCAGCGCGAGGTCCACGTGCGCATGCCCGACGGGCAGTGGCTGTGCTTCGGCGCGCCCATCGTGAACAAGTGGCATGGCTAGCGCGCGCGCGATGACTGCAACCCGCGTCGCCTCGGTCGACCTCATTCGCGGCGCGGTCATGGTGCTGATGGCGATCGACCACGTGCGCGTGTTCGCGGGCGTGCCCGCGGGAGGCCCCGACCCCGCGGTCTTCTTCACGCGCTGGATCACGCACTTCTGCGCGCCGGCCTTCATCTTCCTCGCCGGCACCAGCGCCTTCTTCTACGGACGCACGCACGCGGATCTGTCGCGCTTTCTGGTGACGCGCGGCGTGTGGCTGGTGGTCCTCGAGCTCACGTTCATGCGTTTCGCGTGGACGTTCAATTTCGACTACGCGCACTACGAGATGGCGGGTGTAATCTGGGTCATCGGGTGGTGCATGATTCTCATGGCGGCGATCGCCAAGCTGCCGCTGCGTGCGATCGCGCTGTTCGGGGTCGTCGTAATCGCGGCGCACAATCTGCTCGACGCGCACGCGGGGGCGGTGTTCACGGCCGCGAACGGTTCGCTCGGGTGGCTGGTGAAGATTCTCTACGTGGGATTCTTCGCGGGTCCCATTTCGGCGGGGGAGAACGGGCCCAATCTCATCGTGCTGTATTCGATCGTGCCGTGGGTCGGCGTGATGGCGGCGGGCTACGCGTTCGCTTCCGTGCTCGCGATGGAGCCCGCGCGCCGCGACCGCGTCTGCACCGCGATCGGCGTCGGCGCGGTCGCGCTCTTTCTGGTGCTGCGCGGCTTCGACGTCTACGGCGATCCCCATCCGTGGCGCGCGCAGGTGCACGAGGGCGACCCGCCCATGCCGGCGCCGCTCGCGTTCCTCAATACCACAAAGTATCCGGCGTCGCTGCTCTTTCTATTGATGACGCTGGGGCCGGCGATCGCGGCGATTCCGGTGCTCGAGCGCGCGCGCGGCGCGCTGGCGCGCGCGATCACCGTCTTCGGTCGCGTCCCGTTCTTTTTCTACGTGCTCCACATTCCGCTCATCCACGCGCTCGCGATCGGCGTCTCGCTCGCGCGCACCGGCGCCGTCGACCCGTGGCTGTTCGCGAATCACCCCATGGGCGCGCCGCCTGCGCCCGACGGTTATCGCTGGGGTCTCCCGCTGTTGTATGCGGTGTGGGCGGTCGCGGTCGTGCTATTGTTCGTCGCGTGCCGGTGGTTCGCGGGTGTGAAGGCGCGCCGTCGCGACCCTTGGCTTCGCTACCTCTAGCGGAGGAATCGTGGCCGGATATTCGGGAACCCCGCTCGCGCAGAAGCTCGGCATCAAGGAATCGCACAGCGTGCTGCTCGACGGCGCGCCCGCGCACGTTCGCGCGCTGCTCGAGCCGCTGCCGAAGTCCGTGCGCTTCGTCTCCAAGCCGTCGGCGTCGACCGACATCGTGCACGTGTTCGGCACCAAGAAGTCGGCGCTCGCGCGCGCGCTCGCGAGCTATCGCAAGCGCCTCGGCCCCGACGCCACCGTGTGGGTGTCGTGGCCCAAGAAGGCGTCGAAAGTCCCGACCGACGTCACCGAGGACGTGATCCGCGCGGTGGCACTCCCGCTCGGATTCGTCGACGTCAAGGTGTGCGCGGTCGACGAAACGTGGTCGGGGTTGAAGCTCGTCGTGCGCAAGGCCCTCCGCTGACGAAAGGAAGCCATGGTTCTCTCGCTGCTCGCGGTCACGCTCCTCATCGCGGTGCTGGTGTCGTTCGGCGTCGCGCGCCTGTTTCGCGGTTCGCTGCGCACGATTCTCAACCGCATCCTGGCGCCGGAACTCGCAGGGGCATGGAACAAGTACATTACGTTCGCGATCTACGTGGTGGGGATTTCGGGCGGCGTGCGCATTTGGGAGATCGAAAAGTACATCACGCCGCGCGGCCCCGACGAAGCCCCCATCGTGCTCAACTCCGACCGCTGGCTCCTGGAGTCGTACCGCACCGTGATCGCGACCTTGCAAAGCACGGCGTGGATGCTGCTGGTGGTGTTCGCGGTGACGCTGATCGCCGTTGTCATCGTGCGCGGGCAGGAGATGAAGCACGGGAAGCACGCGGGCGGGTCGTGATGCACGCGATCGTCCCCGCCGAGAGCGACGAACAATTCGCACGCGCGCGCGTGTTGTTCGAAGAGTACGCGGCCGCGCTCGGCGTCGACTTGTGCTTCCAAAATTTCGACCAAGAGCTCGCCGACCTGCGCGGCCAGTACGCGCGCCCCGACGGCTGCCTGCTCCTCGCGACCCACGACGGCGCGCTCGCGGGGTGCGTCGCGCTCCGGCGCTTCGAGGGCGACGTGTGCGAGATGAAGCGGCTCTACGTGCGTCCCGCCTTTCGCGGGCTGCGCCTCGGTCGCGTGCTGGCGGAGCGGATCATCGACGAGGCGCGACGCCTCGGTTACCGCCGCATGCGCCTCGACACGCTCCCGTCGATGCGCGAAGCGCAAGCTCTCTACCAATCGCTCGGCTTTCGCGTGACGGACGCGTATCGATTCAACCCCGTCGCGGGGACCGTCTACATGGAGATGGAACTCGCGGCTCGCTAGCCCGCCGCGCGCGCGTCGCGCGCGCCGCGCATCGACGCCACCGTGTACGCGATCGCGCACGCTCCGTGCCCGCCGATCACGAGCGCCATGAGGAAGATGTAACCCTCGACGTGCCCGCCCGCCCGGTCGTCTTGCACCATCGACCACGCGCTGTGGACGCTCGCGAAGAGCGCCGCCGCCGACATCGCGAGCACGACGATGCGCAGCCATCCCACGCGCGGCTTGACGACGTAGAGCCACGACAGCGCGCTGTAGCTGAACAAGACGAGTGCCGCGACGCGCCAAAACACGATGCGGTCGGGGTCGTGCGCGGGCAGGATAGCGAAGGTCACGTAGACCAGCCACAGCCCGACGCACGCGGTCGCCATCGAGGCCAACGTGAGAAGGGCGCGGAACGGACCGGTGGAATGACGCTCCATGTAGCCATGCTGAGCCGCGCGCCGCAAGGCGTCAAGCATGGATATGGTGCGTCGGATTGCTCCCCTGGTAGAATCCTAGCCGGCGATGGAACTTCGCAGTACCATCGCCCGTAGTTCCGCCAACCCCGCCTCGAGAACCTGAAGGAGATCCGATGAAGACCGACGTCATTCGTATGTTGTCGTGCCTCGGCCTCGCGCTCGTGGTCGTACCCACGATCGCCATGGCCCAGGACAATCCCTTCTACCAGACCTACGACACGCCCTTCGGCGTGCCCACCTTCGACAAGATCAAGCTCGAGCACTACATGCCCGCGTTCGATCGCGGGATCGCCGAGCAGAAGAAGGAAGTGGAGGCGATCCGCGACAACCCGGACGCGCCCACCTTCGCCAACACGGTCGAAGCGCTGGAGAACAGCGGGCCCCTGCTCACGCGCGTGAGCGACGTCTTCTTCAACTTGAACTCGGCCGAGACCAACGACGACATGCAGGCGATCGCGCGCGACGTCGCCCCCAAGCTCTCGGCGCTCAACGACGACATCTATCTCGATCCGAAATTGTACGCGCGCGTCAAGGCGGTCTACGATAAGCGCAGCAAGCTCAAGCTCACGCCCGAACAGATGCGGCTCTTGACCGAGCAGCACAAGGCGTTCGTGCGCGGCGGCGCCAACCTGAACGACGCCGACAAGAAGACGTTCCGCGAGATCAACGAGCGTCTCTCGGTGCTGGAGCTCAAATTCGGCGAGAACATCCTGGCCGAGGAGAACAAGTACAAGCTCGTCCTCGACAACAAGTCGGACCTGGCGGGACTCCCGGACAACGTGGTCGAGGGCGCGGCCGAGGCCGCGACCAAGGCGGGGCTGGAAGGGAAGTGGGTCTTCACCCTCCATCGCCCCAGCATCGAACCGTTTCTCACCTATTCATCGCGCCGCGACCTGCGCGAAACCATCTACCGCGCGTACTGCGAGCGCGGCAATCACGGCGACGAGCTCGACAACAAGGAGACGCTGCGCGAGGAGGCGACGCTGCGCGCCAAGCGCGCCCAGCTCCTCGGCTACAAGAGCCACGCCGCCTACGAGCTGGAAGACAACATGGCCAAGACGCCCGGCGCCGTGTTCGATCTGCTCGGGCAGTTGTGGACCCCGGCGCTCGCGCGCGCGTCGTCGGAGCGCGACGCCATGCAGAAGATGATCGACGCCGAGGGCGGCAACTTCAAGCTGGCGTCGTGGGATTGGTGGTACTACGCCGAGAAAGTAAAGAAGCAGCGCTACGAGTTCGACGATTCCGTGCTGCGCCCGTACTTCGTGCTCGACAACGTGCGCCAGGGCGCCTTCATGGTCGCCAATAAACTGTGGGGCATCACCTTCGAGGAGCGCTTCGACCTACCCAAGTACAACGACGAAGTGCGCACGTTCGAGGTGAAGGACAAGGACGGCACCCACCTCGCGGTCTATTACGCGGACTACCACCCGCGCCCCGGCAAGCGCAACGGCGCGTGGATGAACGAATACCGCCGCCAGTCCAACGTGGGCGGCAAGATGGTGCGGCCCATCGTGGTGAACGTGTCGAACGTCTCGCGCGCGACCGCCGGCGAGCCCGCGCTCCTGTCGCTCGACGAAGTCGCGACCTTGTTCCACGAGTTCGGGCACGCGCTCCACGGCATGCTGTCGAACGTGACCTACGGCAGCCTTTCGGGCACCAACGTCGCGCGCGACTACGTCGAAATGCCGTCGCAGGTGTTCGAGAACTGGGCGACGCAGCCCGAAGTCTTGAAGATGTACGCGAAGCACTACCAGACCGGCGCCACCATCCCCGACGACTTGATCGCCAAGATGAACAACGCGAAGTTGTTCAACCAGGGCTTCGCCACCGTCGAGTACCTGGCGGCGTCGTACCTCGACATGGACTGGCACACGCAGGCGGGAGAAGCGCCCGCGGACGTGATCGGCTACGAGAAGGCGCGCATGGATGCGCTCGGCTTGATTCCGGAGATCGTCCCGCGCTATCGCAGCACCTACTTCCGCCACATCTTCGCGGGCGGATACTCGGCCGGGTACTACAGCTACATCTGGGCGGAAGTGGTCGACGCCGACGCCTTCCAGGCCTTCAAGGAGAAGGGGCTGTTCGACCAGGCGACCGCGGAGAAGTTCCGCAAGTACATCCTCGCGGCCGGGGGCACCGACGACCCCATGGTGCTCTACAAGAAGTTCCGCGGGCGCGCGCCGGAAATCCAGCCGTTGCTCGAGCGCCGCGGGCTGACGTCTAGCAAGTCGTAGTCTGCGCTCCCGGCGGTTCCGACGTCGTCGTTGTGGTATCGTGGGCGCGATGACCGACCACTCGTACTCCGGCGACGACGTCGCGAACTGCCGCGTCATCGAAGTCCACATCGAGGAGTTGAGCCAGCTCTTCGACTCGATGGACCCCTCGCCGTTCCACAAGAGAGACCTCGACCGCAACGCGGCGGCGTACGTCGTGAGCAGCGCGCAAGACCTGCCCGCGCGCATACGCGTCGCGCTGGTGCTGTACGTCGACACGCCCGCCGGCATCGCCGACGAAGGCCGCGCGGTCGGCGACGCCGTGCGCGAGTACTTCGCGCGCGAGGCGGCCTACGCGCGCCATCGCCTCAATCAGCTCCTGCGCCGCGGATGGGTCAGCCTCGCGATTGGGATCGCGTTCCTCGCGGTCGCGTTCACGGCGAGCGCGTTCGTCACCCGCATGGTGGCGGAGACGGTGGTGCCCTTGGTTCGCGAGAGTTTCCTCATCGGCGGTTGGGTCGCGATGTGGCGGCCGCTGGAGACGTTCCTCTACGACTGGTGGCCGATCGCGGGGGAGCGGCGTCTCTACGACCGCCTGCGCTCGATGCCGGTACGCATCGTCTACACGAAGCCGTGAGCCGCCGGGGCTTTCCCGACGGCGCGACTTCGACTATGATCTGCGCCTTGGCCGACGGACGCAGGCGCCGCGCCGCGTTCCGATTCAACCTCAAATACATCGACGGGAATCCTTCCCGCTAAGGAGTCGACATGCGCCGTTCGATCGCCGTCCTTGCGTGCATCCTCTTCGTGGCGTCGCTTTCGGCGCACGCCGCGGAACCGGCCAAAAAGAAAGACGACAAGAAGTGGGACGTCGAAGCGCCGCTCGGCCCCACCAAGACGGTGGACTTCACCACCGACGAGGGCACCTGGATGAACCTCGACGTGTCGCCCGACGGCAAGGAGATCGTGTTCGATCTTTTGGGCGACATTTACACCATCCCCATCACGGGCGGAAAGGCGACGCTGCTCCGCGGCGGCCCCGCCTTCGAGGTGCAGCCGCGCTTCTCGCCCGACGGCGCGCGCATCAGCTACACCTCCGACAAGGACGGCGCCGATAACATTTGGACCATGAAGCGCGACGGCAGCGACCCCAAGCAAGTCACCAAGGAAGATTTCCGCCTCGTCAACAACGCGGTGTGGACGCCCGACGGACAGTACCTGGTGGCGAAGAAACACTTCACGAGCACGCGCTCGCTCGGCGCGGGTGAGATGTGGCTCTACCACACCACCGGCGGCGAGGGCCTCCAGCTCACCAAGCGTCGCAACGACCAGCAGGACGTCGGTGAACCGTGCGTGTCGCGCGACGGCCGCTACGTCTACTTCAGCGAAGACATGAGCCCGGGGCCGTCGTTCCAGTACAACAAGGACCCCAACGGCGACATCTACGTGATCCGGCGCGTCGACCGCGAGACGGGCGAAGTGATCAACGCCATCACCGGCCCCGGCGGCGCCGTGCGCCCGCAGGTGTCGCCCGACGGCAAGAGCCTCGCGTACGTGCACCGCATTCGCGCCAAGACGGTCCTGTTCGTGCAGGACCTGGCGAGCGGCGAGCAGCGCCCGGTCTGGGACGGATTGAGCAAGGACCAAATGGAAACGTGGGCGACGTTCGGCGTGTATCCCAACTACCAGTGGATGCCGGACGGAAAGTCGATCGTGGTGTGGGCGAAGGGGAAGATTTGGCGCGTCGACGTCGCGACGCGCGCGGCGACCAACATTCCTTTCGAAGTCCACGCGACGCACGTCGTCAACGACGCACTCCGCTTCGCGCAGGATCCCGCGCCGGCGCATTTCGAAGCGAAGATGATTTGCCACGGCGTCACCTCGCCCGACGAAAAGTGGTTTGTGTTCAGCGCCGTGGGCCACATCTGGAAGAAACAACTCCCGAACGGCACGCCGGTCCGCGTCACCAAGGACGGTTGGTGGGAGTACTGGCCGTCCTTCAGCCCCGACGGCAAGTGGCTCGTCTACACGACGTGGGACAACGACGCCGCCGGTTCCATTTATAAGGTGAAGCTCGACGGCGGCGGCAAGAAGAAGCTCACCACGCGCCCCGGCTTTTACCATTGCCCGTCGTTCTCGCCCGACGGCAAGCGCGTCGTGTTCCGGCGCGGGACCGGCAACGTGATCCTGGGCGTGTCGTACGGGACCGAGCCCGGGTTGTACTGGATGTCGGCCGACGGCGGCGACGCCACGTTGATTCGCGAAAGCGGCGACCTGCCGCGCTTCGCGAAGGACGGCGAGCGCGTCTACTTCGTCGACGACGCCCCCGACAACAAGAGCGCGTTCAAGAGCGTGCGCGTCGACGGCGGCGACGAGCGCGTCATCTTCACCTCGAAGTACGCGACCCAATTCGTGCCGAGCCCCGACGAAGAGTGGCTCGCGTTCACCGAGTTGTTCCAGGCCTACGTGGTCCCGTTCCCGAAGACGGGGCGCGAGATCGACTTGAGCGCCAAGGAGAAGATGTTTCCCATCAAGCAGGTCACGCGCGACGCGGGCAGCTTCCTGCACTGGTCGGCGGACAGCAAGAAGCTGCACTGGACCATCGGGCCCGAGTACTTCACGCGCGACCTCGCGCACAGCTTCAAGTTCGTGGCGGGCGCGGCCGACTCGATCGCGCCGCCCGATACCAGCGGGCTCGACATCGGCCTCCAGCTCGACTCCGACGTCCCCACCGGCGTCGTCGCGTTCACCAACGCGCGCATCCTGACCATGAAGGGCGACGAAGTCATCGAAAACGGCACCGTGGTAGTCGAAAAGAACCGCATCAAGGCGGTGGGCGAAGCGTCCGCGGTGGAGATTCCGCGCGGCGCGCACATCGTCGAGTGCGGCGGCAAGACCATCATGCCGGGGCTAATCGACGTGCACGCGCACATCGGTCTGCCGTCGATCACGCCCGCGCAAGCGTGGCCGTACTTGGTGAACCTCGCCTTCGGCGTCACCACCACGCACGATCCGTCGAATCCGACCGAGATCGTGTTCACGAATTCGGAGATGGTGAAGGCGGGCGAATTGGTGGGTCCGCGCGTGTTCTCGACCGGCACCATCCTGTACGGCGCCGACGGCGACTTCAAGGCGGTGATCAATTCGCTGGACGACGCGCGCTCGCACCTGCGCCGCATGAAGGCGGTGGGCGCGTTTTCGGTCAAGAGCTACAACCAGCCGCGCCGCAACCAGCGCCAGCAAGTGATCAAGGCCGCGCGCGAGCTGCAGATGATGGTGGTGCCGGAGGGCGGTTCGTTCTTCTTCCACAACATGTCGATGATCCTGGACGGCCACACCGGCATCGAGCACACGATTCCCATCGCGCCCATCTATAAGGACGTGACCACGCTGTGGGGCGGCAGCAGGACCGGTTCGACGCCGACTTTGATCGTGGGTTACGGCGGCCTGTGGGGCGAGGAGTACTGGTACCAGAAGACCAACGTGTGGGAGAACCAGCGCCTGCTCACCTTCACGCCGCGCGCGGTGATCGACGAGCGCTCGCGGCGCCGCACCATGTCGCCCGAGGACGAATTCAACCACATCGCGCTGGCGAAGAATTGCAAGCAGCTCCACGACGCCGGCGTCAGCGTCCAGCTCGGCGCCCACGGGCAGCTACAGGGACTCGGCGCGCACTGGGAGCTGTGGATGTTCACGCAAGGCGGCATGTCGAACATGGAAGCGCTCCACGCCGCGACGTCGAACGGCGCGTGGTACATCGGCATGGACAAGGACCTGGGGTCGCTGGAGCCGGGCAAGCTCGCGGACTTGATCGTGCTCGACAAGAATCCGCTCGACGACATCCGCAACAGCGAGAGCATCGTGTACACGATGGCGAACGGCCACCTGTACGACGCGCACACCATGGACGAAGTCGGCAACCACCCGAAGAAGCGGCTGCCGTTCTACTGGGAGAAGCCGGGTGCCAGCGAAGCGTTCGTGTGGCAGAGCGAAGCCACCGGTTACATGCCGGGTGGCTGCGGCTGCTTCGCGCACTAGTTCGTCGTTCAATCGTCGGTGGTGCGCGCCCCGCGGCGCGCGCTTGAATCGAGGAGGTCGCGATGAGAAACGTTCCCAAGTGGCTCGTGGTGGCGGCGTGCGCGGCGCTGGTCGCGCCGGCGTGCACGAAGAAGACGGCGCAGGAAGTCGTCGTGCTCAAGCAATACCCGATGACGGGCTCGCTCGACGTGCTGTCGCTGGATGTGGCGCAACTCGACGACGCGGTCTCGTCCGACGGCAACGGGGCGGTGCGCGTCCACGTCGACGAGCCGACCACGATTCGCCTCTACGAGACCGGGGACCTCGACGTCGAGGACGCGCGCCTGGTGTACGAAGCCAAGCTTCGCACGGAAGGCGTGGAAGGCAAGGTCTACCTGGAGATGTGGTGTTCGTTCGCCGGCAAGGGCGAGTTCTTCTCGCGCGCGCTGCAGTCGCCCGTCACGGGAACCACCGACTGGACGACGCAGCAGACGCCGTTCTTCTTGAAGAAGGGCGAGAACCCGGACAACGTGAAGCTCAACATCGTGGTCGACGGGAAGGGGACGGTGTGGGTCGACGACGTCACGCTGACGCGCGGCCCGCTCGAGTGAACGACTAGCGGTCAGAGGGCGGTCGCGGCGTCCACTCGTCTTTGCCGAGCGACGCGTTGAGCTTGAAGTGCGTCGTGCTGTAGAGCGCGCCCGCGGCGGCGGCGGCGCCGGTCATGATCCAGGTGGTGTCTTCGTCGAACGCGCCCAGCGTGTTGCCGATGGCACCCACGAACATGGCCAGCGTACCCGCGGTGCCGGCGCCGAACAGCGCCGCTTCGAAGAACGAGGTGGGCGCGTAGTTGGGCGGCGTGAACGGATTGAGCGAGAGCGTGAGGTAGGCGGGCGCGCCGGCGTCGACGGTGCGCTTCGCGAAATAGTTGGATAAGAGTAGCCCCTGCGACAGGGGGGCAACGCCGTACGACGGACGCGCGACGCGCGTGCTGTCGGGGTCCGACGCGGCCGCCGCGGGCGCGGCGACCAGCAATGCCAAGAGGATGACGAGCGATCTCATGGGACTCCTCGGCGCGTGCCGAGAAGTATAACACCGCGATGACAGCGAACGAAAACGAATACGTGCTCGGCACCGACGACGCCGAGCTCCTGCGCCTCGGCCTGCAGCACCGCTTGTGGAGCGTACAAGCGTTTGCGTGCTGGGAGCGCGCGGGTGTGGCACCCGGGCGCACCGTGCTCGACGTGGGCGCGGGGCCGGGCTTCGCGACCCTCGACCTCGCGCAGTTGGTGACGCGGTCGGGGCGCGTGATCGCGGTCGACGAATCCGAGCGCTTCCTGCGCCACCTGCAAGACCGCGCGCGCGTGCTCGGCATCGCGCACGTGGAGACGCGCACCGAGGACGTGCAAGCGCTCGCGCTGCCCGCGGGCAGCGTCGACGTCGCCTACGCGCGCTGGGTGCTGTGCTTCACGCCGCGCCCCGACGACGTGATCGCGGGGGTCGCGGCCGCGCTCAAGCCGGGCGGCGCGTTCGCGGTGCAGGATTACATCAACTGGGGCGCGCTTTCGCTCTCGCCCACGAGCGACGCGTTTCTGCGCGTGATGCCGTCGGTGGGGAAGAGCTGGCGTGACCACGGCGGCGACTGGCAGGTGGGCGCGCGCCTTCCCGCCATGATGGCGAAGCACGGTCTTCGCGTCGAAGCCATGCGGCCGCTCCAGCGCATCGCGCGCTCGAGCGATCCCTTGTGGCAGTGGCCCACCACCTTCTTCGCGAATTTCATCCCGCGCCTGGTCGAACAGGGCCTGGTGAGCGCCGCCGACTGGAACGAGATGGAACGCGACTGGCGTGAGCGCTCGCGCGACCCCAACGCGTTCTTCTGGACGCCCTCCATGGTCGAAATCGTCGCGCGCCGCGTCTAGAAGCCCCCCTCGAAAGCCCTTCGCCCCGCGCTCGGGGCATGTCGTATAATGCGCCGATGGATCACCTCGCGACGTTCATCGTCGTCGGGTTCGTCGCCCAGATGATCGACGGGACTCTCGGCATGGCGTACGGCTTGAGCGCGACCACGTTCCTGTTGGCGGCGGGCATTCCGCCCGCGGTCGCGAGTGCGAGCGTGCACGCGGCGGAAGTGATCACCACCGGCGTGTCGGGGCTCTCGCACTGGAACTCGGGCAACGTGAACGGATACCTGGTGCGGCGGCTCGTGATTCCCGGCATGCTCGGTGCTGCCGTCGGCGCGTACATCCTGGCCTCGGTGCCGGGCGAGCGCATCAAGCCGTTTTCGGCCGCGTACCTCGGCGTCATGGGACTGTTCATCGTGTGGAAGGGGCTGCGTCGCGTGATGGAGCACCGCGAAGTGCGCTCGCACCTGATTCCGCTCGGCGCCGCGGGCGGGTTTCTCGACGCCATCGGCGGCGGCGGCTGGGGCCCCATCGTTGTCTCGACGCTGGTCGCGCGCGGCAACCACCCGCGCTACTCGATCGGGTCGGTCAACTTCGCCGAGTTCTTCGTGGCGGCGTCGGCGTCGGTGACGTTCATTCTCACCATCGGATTGTCGTTCTGGACCGCCATCGCGGGACTCGCGATCGGCGGCGCCGTCGCGGCACCGATCGCGGCCCAGCTCACCAAGCGCGTGCCGACGCGCGGACTCATGATCACGGTCGGCGTTCTCATTATTGCCTTGAGCGTACGAACCCTCTACACGGTGTTGCGATGAAACCAAAGCGTCGAACCCCCGCCAGCCCCGCCTCCGAAGAAACCGTACTCCGCCTCACGCCCGCGAGCGAGCGCGACGTCGACGCGTGGCGCGCGATGCGCGAGGACCTCTACGACGGCGTCGACGAGGCCTTCAACGAGTTCGAGATGGGACTCATCCTTGCGTCGAGCGACCGCGCGTGCCTGTTGGTGCGCGCGCCCAACGACGAAGCGGTGGGCTTCATCGAGGTGTCGCTGCGCAACGTCGTCGACGGCTGCCTGGGCGGCCCGGTCGGCTACGTCGAAGGGATCTACCTGGTGCCGAGCTGGCGCGGGTTGGGTCTCGGCCCCGGCATGATCGAAGCCGTCGGCGAGTGGTTCCGCTCGCAGGGCTGCCGCGACATGGCCACCGACGCCGAGCTCGAGAACACCGACGCGCAGGAGTTCTGGAGCGACCTCGGCTTCGAGGAGACGTGGCGCATCGTGCAGTATCGAAAGTCGCTCGGCGAGCCGGAAGCGGACCAGAAGCGCAAGGCGAAGCGCAAGCCGTCGAAGGGGGCGCGCGCGGCGAAGAAGAAGTCGCGCCGGCGCTAGGGCCGTGGTCGAGACCGTCACCAGCATCTTTGCGGGCGTAGGGCTGGCCGCCGCGTGCGGCTTCCGCGTCTTCGTGCCGCTGCTCGTGTTGAGCATCGCGTCGACCTTGGGAGCGATTCCGCTCGCGCACGACTTCGCGTGGATCGCGACCACGCCGGCGTTGATCGCGCTCGCCACCGCGACCGTGATGGAGATCGCCGCCTACTACGTGCCGTGGCTCGACCACGCGCTCGACGTCATCGCGACGCCGGCCGCGATCCTGGCCGGCGTGATCGCGACCGCGGCGGTGCTGCCCGACGTGGGCCCGACGCTGCGCTGGGCGCTCGCGATCGTGGGCGGCGGCGGCGCGGCGGGCGCGGTGCAAGGCGCGACCGTTCTCCTGCGCCTCAAGTCGGGCGTCACGACGGGCGGCGTCGCCAACCCGCTCGTGTCGACGGGGGAGACGGCGTCGTCGACGGTGACGTCGGTGCTCGCGGTCGTGGTCCCCATCCTCGCCTTCCTGCTCGTGCTCGCGACCGTGATTCTCTTGGTGGCACTCGCGCGCCGCGCGCTCGCGCCGCCGCGGCGCGAACCACCCCCGGCCGCGTAGCGCGGGAAGCGCTGGACGCCGCGCTCGGGTATTCGCTACCCTTCGGGACCGATGAAACGGCTCCAGGTCTATTCCACCCCCGACATCACGGTGACCTTCGACCCGAACGTCTGCCGACACTCCGGCGTGTGCCTGAGGACGCTCCCGAAGGTGTTCGACGTGCGCCGCGCCAAGTGGATCCACGCCGACGCCGCGGAGGCCGATCGCGTCGCCCACGCGATCGAGAAATGCCCCTCGGGCGCGTTGCAGTATTACCGTAACGTCGACCGCGATCCTCAAGCAAGAGCACGACTTGACAGAGCGATGGCAGCCAACCAGGCGGCCCTCGCCGCTAGCGCCGACGAGACCGAGGAGTCGTGACGCGACGCGCACCATGAGTACCTTCCGACTCCCCGACGCCACCCACATCGGCTACGTGCACCTGCGCGTGCGCGACCTCGAGCGCACGCTCTCGTTCTACCTCGACGTGCTGGGCTTGAAGCTGGTGAGCGGCGGCATGAGCACGGCGACGCTCTCGGCCAACGGACGCGGGCCCGGGCTGCTCGTGCTGACCGAGAAGAAAGACGCGCCCGCGCGGCCCCCGCGCTCGCCGGGGCTGTACCACACCGCGTTCCGTGTTCCCAGCCGGCGTGCGCTCGCGCTCGCGATCGCGCACCTGCGCGACTCGGGCTGGCCGCTCGACGGATTCGCCGACCACGACGTGAGCGAAGCCGTGTACCTCTCCGACCCCGAAGGCAACGGCATCGAAGTGTACGCGGACCGTCCGCGCGCGACCTGGCCGCTCCGCGACGGCCACGTCGAAATGGTGACGGTGCCGCTCGACCTGGACGACCTCATGCGCGAGCTCGCCGACTTCCCGGGCGCGTGGGAGGGCATCGACCCCGCGACCGACGTCGGCCACGTGCACCTGCGCGTGGGGGACCTCGAGCGCACGGAGGCGTTCTACGCGCACCTGCTCGGCTTCGACGTGACCCAGCGCACGCTCCCGCGCGCGCTCTTCATGTCCGCGGGCGGGTATCACCACCACATCGGCGGCAACACCTGGCACAGCGAAGGGGGCCCGCGCCCACCCGCGGACGCGCACGGACTCATCTCCTACAGCGTGGTAGTGCCCGACGCGACTGCGATCGCGTCGCTGGAAACGCGGCTGCGCGACGCGTCGGTGCCCGTGCGCACCGACAACGAGGGCGGCCTGCGCGCCGCCGACCCCGACGGCAACTTCATCGAAGTGGTGGCGGCGTAATGGCGGGGCGCACGCGCGACCTCGCGCTCCGGCACCGCGTCAAGCACGGCGCGAGCTTTCGCCTGGCCGACCACGACCCGCGCGACACCGGCCGCGTGCCGTCGAAGGAGCGCGCGCAGAAACTGCTCGCGCGCGGCATCGAACGCCTGCGGCAGTCGCAAGAGCGGTTGTACGCGCAAGACACGTGGTCGGTGCTGCTCATCTTCCAAGCCATGGACGCGGCCGGCAAGGACGGCGCCATTGAGCACGTGATGACGGGCGTCAACCCGCAAGGGTGCGAAGTCTACTCGTTCAAGGTGCCGTCCGACGAAGAGCTCGACCACGACTTCATGTGGCGCACGAGCAAGCGCCTGCCCGAACGCGGGCGCATCGGTATCTTCAACCGCTCGTACTACGAAGAAGTGCTGGTCGCGCGCGTCCACCCCGAGGTGCTCGCGCGCCAGCGCGTGCCGGCGCGCCTCATGACGAAGAACGTCTGGAAGCAGCGCTTCGAAGACATCGCCGCCTTCGAGCGCTACCTCGCGCGCAACGGCGTCGTCGTGCTCAAGTTCTTCCTGCATGTTTCGCGCGAGGAGCAGCAGCGGCGTTTTCTCGCCCGCATCGACGACCCGTCGAAGCAGTGGAAGTTTTCCTCGGCCGACGTGCGCGAGCGCGGGCACTGGAACGACTACATGCGCGCGTACGAAGACATGATTCGCCACACCGCGGCGGCGCACGCGCCGTGGTACGTGGTGCCGGCCGACAACAAGTGGTACACGCGCCTGGTGGTGGCGAGTGCGGTGGTCGAGGCGATGGACGAGCTCGACCTCGCGTTCCCACGCGTGGGCGCGGAAAAGAAGAAAGAACTCGCGGAAGCGAAGCGCCTCCTGGAGAAGGAGTCGCTGCGCCGACGCTCGAAGAAGGACGGACGACCGTGAACGCACCGAGACGACTTCCCCTCTCTCGCATCGCACTGACCGCGGCCGCCGTCGCGTGCGCGCTCGCGTCGCGCGCGCCCGCCACGACGCCGGCGCCGCCCGTCGCCGCCAAGCACGCGACCTTCACCGTCACCAACGGCGACACGCTCCGCGACAACTACCGCTGGCTGCGCGAGAAGACGAGCCCCGACGTGCTGCACTACCTGGAAGCGGAGAATGCGTACTGCGACGCCATGATGGCTCCGACGCTCGCGTTCCAGGAAGCGCTTTACAAGGAGATGCTCGCGCGCATCCAGGAGACCGACACCGAGGTGCCGTACCGCCGCGGTGACTACTACTACTATTCGCGCACCGAGCAGGGGAAGCAGTACCCGTACCGCTGTCGCAAGCACGGGAGCCTCGACGCGCCCGAAGAGATCACACTCGACCTGAACGCGATGGCGGCCGGCCACGATTTCTTGAGCGTCGACGAATACGTCGTGAGCGACGACGGCAATTTGCTCGCGTTCAGCACCGACAGCACCGGCTATCGCCAGTACAACCTGCAGATCAAGGACCTGCGCACCGGCAAGTTGCTCCCCGACCACGCCGAGCGCGTCACCGCCATCGCGTGGGCGGCCGACAACCAGACGCTGTTCTACGCGCAAGAGGATCCCGAGACCAAGCGCTGGTACCGCATCTATCGCCACGTGCTCGGCACCAATCGCCACGACCTCCTGTTCGAAGAGAAGGACGAGCAATTCGACACCTGGGTGTTTCGCACGCGCAGCGGCGCGTTCGTCGGAATCGGGAGTTCGAGCTCGACGACCAGCGAGATGTGGGTGATCCCCGCCGACAAGCCGACGCAGGCGCCCGCGTCGGTCGCGGGGCGGCGCGAGGGACACGAGTACTACCTCGATCACGCGGGGGACCACTTCTTGATCCGCACCAACGACAAGGGGCGCAACTTCCGCCTGGTGTCGGCGCCGGTGGCTGCGCCGGGCGAGAAGAACTGGAAAGAGGTCGTCGCGCACCGCGACGGTGTCATGCTGGAAGACGTCGACGCCTTCGCGAGCTACACCGTACTGGCCGAGCGCGAGAAGGGCGTGCCGCAGATCGACGTCATCGACGCCGCCGGCAAGACGCACCGCGTTGAGTTTCCCGAGCCCGTGTACGTGGTGGAGCCCAGCGCCAACTACGTCTTCGACACGCCAACCTTGCGCTTCGTCTACGAGTCGCTGGTGACGCCCGAGTCCGTGTTCGACTACGACATGAAGACGCACGAGCGCAAGCTCCTCAAGCAGACCCCGGTGCTGGGCGGCTTCGACGCCACCCAGTACCGCTCCGAGCGCGTCTACGCGACCGCGTCCGACGGCACCCAGGTGCCCATTTCGCTCGTCTACAAAGGCAGCGAGCGCCCGCGCAACCGCCCTCTCCTGTTGCTCGGCTACGGCGCTTACGGCGTCTCCAGCGAGCCGTATTTCAATTCCAATCGTGTGAGCCTGCTCGACCGCGGCGTCGTGTACGGCATCGCGCACATACGGGGTGGCGGCGAGCTCGGCAAGCAGTGGCACGACGGCGGCAAGCTCATGAACAAGAAGAACACCTTCACCGACTTCATCGCGTGCTGCGAATACTTGATCGCGCAGGGCTACACGTCGAAAGACCAGCTCGCCGTCACCGGGCGCAGCGCGGGCGGGTTGTTGATGGGTGCCGTCGTCACCATGCGCCCCGACCTGTTCAAGCTCGTATTCACCGCGGTGCCGTTCGTCGACGTCATGAACACCATGCTCGACCCCACGCTGCCGCTCACCACGCAGGAATACCTCGAGTGGGGCGACCCCAATGAGAAGGCCGCCTACGACTACATGAAGAGCTACTCGCCCTACGACCAGACCAAGCCCGCGTCGTACCCCATCATGCTCGTGCGCACGTCGCTCAACGACAGCCAGGTGATGTACTTCGAACCCGCCAAGTGGGTGGCGAAGCTGCGTGCGACCAAGACCGACAACCACCTCCTGGTGTTGAAGACGCGCATGGATCCCGGCGGCCACGGCGGCGCGTCGGGCCGCTACGACCGCCTGCGCGACGTCGCCTTCGAGTACGCGTTCATGCTGTGGAACTTGGGGATCAAGCAATAATGAGCACGACCCCCGCTCGCGTGCGCGACGTGCAGGCGTGGCTCGCGCTGTTGCACGACCTCGCGGATCGCGCCGACGAAATCGCGCTCGCGCACTTTCGCTCGACGCGCTTGCGCGTCGACGACAAGAGCGACGGCTCGCCGGTGAGCGAAGCCGACCGCGCCATCGAGTCGATGGCGCGTGACGTGGTTGCGTCGCGCGCACCCGAGCTGGGCGTGTTCGGGGAAGAGGAAGGCGAATCGGCGTCGCGGAGCGGAGCGCGCCTCATCATCGACCCCATCGACGGGACGCGCAACTTCGTGCGCGGGATTCCCGTCTTCGGTTCGCTGCTCGCGATCGAAGAGGCGGGCGTGGTGGTGGCGGGGGTGGTGTCGGCGCCGGCGCTGGGGAGCCGCTGGCACGCCGCGCGCGGCGCGGGGGCGTTCGCGGGGACGCGTCGCCTGCAGGTGTCGGACATCGCGGAGCTGTCGCGCGCGCACGTGTTCCACGGCGACTTGAGCGGCCGCAGCGAAGGACGGGTGCCGTCGGGCCTGCCGAATTTGCTGCGCGCGGTCGAGCGCACGCGCGGCTTCGGAGATTTCTACCAGCACATGCTGGTCGCGGAGGGAGCGGGGGAGGTCGCGCTCGACTTCAAGATGCAACCGTGGGACATCGCCGCGGTGAAGATCGTGGTCGACGAAGCGGGCGGGCGCGCGACCTCGCTCGCGGGCGAGGACACCATCTACGGCGGCAGCCTCGTCTCCAGCAACGGCCGGGTCCACGCGGCGGTGGCGACCTTCTTGTACGCCCCGTGATTGATCACCACCACCGCGCTTTCCCGATTTCTCAAACGCGCTAGCTGAACTTGGCAGGGAACTGCTTCGCGATGGCACCCGCCAGCGTGTCGGCGATGGTGTACATGTGCGCCTTCATCGCGTCCCACGTCTTGGCTTCAGCGTCGTACTGCTTGGCGCGCAACTGCTGAATCTGCGTCACGTGATGGCCGCCGTGCGCGGCGAGCAGCCCGAGGACCGCGTCGCGCGGGAGGTTGGGGTTGGCGCCGCTCAAGAAAGTGGCGATCTCGCCCGCGTTGTCGGTCAGCGCCTTGAGCGCTGCCTCTTGCTTGGCCGTATCGGTCCCGGCGTCGAGGTACTGTTTGACGGCGCCGTAATGTCCTGCGAGCAGCGTGAACAGCTGGTCGGAAGCCGCTTGCCCGTAGTAGGGCGCGATCGAACCCGCGATCTGCTTCGCGTTGGCGACCACTTCCTTCTCGGCCGCGGCGCGCGCGGCGGCGTTTCCCGCGAGCGTTGCGACCACCACGTTACGGACCCAGAAGACGTGGCCGAGCCACAGGTCGCGCAGCGCGGCGCCGGTCTGCGCCACTTTGAGCGAGTTGGGTTCGACGGGGGCGGCGTGCGCCGCGTGCTGGGCGCGGGCCGGGGGGGCGAAGGCCAGGATGGCCGCGGCTAGCGCCACGGACGCGATGGCTCGTTTCGACTTCATGACGATCTCCTCTCAGTTGGGGAATAGGTTGTCCCAAGGGTATCCTTGGATAACCTACTTTGTCAAGTAAGTTATGTTTTAAGTGTGCAAGCGGCGCAGCCCGTGCTATCCTGTATCTGTGCTAACCATCCTCGGCAACCGGCGCCAGGACATCCTGAAGGCGCTCCTCAACGACAAGAACGGGGCCACCGTCGACGAGCTGTCGCGGCGCCTCGCGGTCACGCGCAACGCGGTGCGCCAGCACCTGGCCGCCCTCGCGAACGACGGCTTGGTGCGCGCGGGGGTAACGCGTCCGACCGGCGGGCGCCCCGAGCAGCTCTACGTCCTCACCGAAGCAGGCCGCGAGTTGTTTCCGCGCCAGTACTCGTGGTTCGCGCAGTTGGTGGTGGAGTCGATCAAAGGGGAGTCGGGGGCGGAAGGGTTGCGCCGGCGCCTGGCGTCGCTGGGGAGCGCGGTCGCCAAGCAACTGCGCGCGCGCGCGAGTGCGCTCAAGAGCCGGCGCGAGAAGGTCGCGCGCCTGGCCGGTCTAATGAGCGAATTGGGTTACCACGCGAGGGCCTCGTCGCCGTCGGTCATCGAGGCGGACAACTGCGTGTTCCATGACTTGGCGAAGAAGCACCCCGAGGTGTGTCAGTTCGACCTGGCGCTGCTCGCGACCTTCACGGATTCCAAGGTAGAGCACGCCGAGTGCATGGCGAAGGGCGGCAACGTGTGCCGCTTCAAGTTCAGCTCCAGGCGCTAGCGCCTACCGCACCACCGTCACGCGCCGCGTGAGCACCGACGACGCAGCGCGCATCCGCACGAAATAGACCCCCGAGCTCACGCGCTCGCCGCGGTCGCCGCGCAGGTCCCACGCGGCGGTGTGCATGCCTTTGGCGCGGCGCTCGTCGAGCACGGTGCGCACGCGCGCGCCGCGCACGTCGAATACCTCGATGCGCACGGGGCCGTCGTTCTCGACGCGGAAGCCGAGGGTGGCCGCGCGCCCGGTCGGATTTTCTCCCGCGATCCACAACAACGCCGGCGCGCCGCGCTTCGCGGGAAGGACCGCGGTCGCGGTGGTGTCGGGTACCGACGTCGGGTCGCCGGGGTCGGAGCCGGCGTCGAGTTCGTCGCCGTCGCGATAGCCGTCGAGATCGCGGTCGACGCCGAGCCGGTCTTCGCAGCCCTCCAGCACACCCGTGAACGTGATCTCGGTGCCGGCGCCCGCCATGGAGAGGAGCTGGAGCTGCGAGAGGTCGGCTTCGCTCTCCTTGTCGGGGCGATACGATCCGCCGCCGATGTACACCCACCCGCGCGGCTGTCCGCCCGCGCGTCCCTTCGCCACCAGCCCGATGGTGTTGGCGTCGGCGAGCGACTCGAGCGTGTTCACGCGCGCGATGCCCGCGGGCTCGTTGCTCCCGTCCATGGTCCACTGCGCGCCCACGCCGGGGTGGGTCGGGGTGGCGAAGGCGAGCATGAACGCTTCCACGTCGTGCTGGTCCTGGTCGTTCGCGAACGTGAACAACGGAAATTCGAAGAAGTCGAACAGCGTGCCGAATTCGCCGTCGTGGGTGAAACCGAAACCGCGCACGCTGGTCGGGCCCGCCGCGTTGAATCCGGTCTTCTTGTAGAGATTGCGCAGCTGCGGAACCTTGCGCGCTTCGTCTTGCAAGAGCGCGCCGGCGGGAATGATGAAACCGTTCTCGCCGGTGGGGAGCGTGTGACAGAACACGCACTGCCCGCCGCCGAACAACCCGCCGCTCGAAAACAACGACTGGCCGTGCGACGGGTCGGCGCCGTCGAGCGTCGCGGGCAGCGAGCCGTCGAGCTCGCGGAACGGATTCGACGGGTAGCGCATGCTGAACACGAACTGCGTGAACGTCGTCATGTCGCCGGGCGAAAGCGACGACGGCGCGCCCAAGAGTCCCATGAAGGCGACGTTGAAATCGGCCAGCGTCGCGCGGTCGCCGCGCCAGTGCAGCGGCTCGGTGCCCGAGAGGCTCTTCAGAGCTTGCGTCACCATCGGGCCCTTCATGGGGTGGAACGGAGGCAAGCCCGGCGTTTGTCCGGGGGGCACCGGGATGGTGGATGCCGCGGACGGGTCGCCCAGATCCCACGCCAAGCCGTCCATGTCGCCGAACACGTGACAACTCCCGCACGCCAAGTCTCCGTGCGCCGACGAGATCTCGCCGTCGTACAGGAAATGTCGGCCGTCGCGCACGTAGGAAGGACTCGGGTCGAACCCGAGCGAAACTTCCTGCGACGAATCGTTCGACAAGTCGACCACCGAGATCGAGCTCGAGAAGCGGTCGAGGACGTAGAGGCGGTTGCGCGTCTCGTCGAGCGCGAGGCCGCCGGGCCCGTCGCCCACCGCGATGCGCCGCGTCACCGCGCCGCTCGCGTCGAGCACCGCGACCTTGCGCGACCCGAACGCCGCCACGTACACCGACTGGCCGTCGCCCGCGATGGCGACGTCGAGCGGGATGCACACCGACTGCGCGCGCTCGCCCGCGTTGCCGGCCGGCGTCCCGTAGTCGATGTGTGCGTTCAAGTGCGACGGCGTCGCGATGCCGCTATTCGGGTCGACGATCGTGATCCGGTTCTGCAGGAACTTGCCGCGCACATTGGGCTCGAAGCGGATCTGGTTCGACGCGTCCTGGTTGGTCACGTACAGATTGCCCGACGGATGCACGGCGATATTGAACAGGGTAGTGCCGACGCCGTGATAGTTCGCGACCACCGAAAGCGACGCCGCGCTCACGGCGACGACGTCGTTGTCGAGCAGCGTGAAGGGAAGAAACGCGTCCCAGTTGCGCCCGATTTCGTCGAGCCAGTTGGCGCCGTCGTGCTGGACGATGAGCGCCACGTTCGGCGCCGCCGGCAGCGCGGGATTCATGGGCGGCGTGGGCGCCGGCAGCCCGCCGTTCGCCTGCACGACGTCGGCGCCCACCAGCGTGGTCCGGTTCCCGCTGTCGAGCGCGCACACGTACACGGTCGTTTGGTCCGGCGACAGCGCGAGCGCGCGCGGCGAACCCATCGCGAGCGGAATGTCGACGGGGGGCGCTTCGAGGTCGAGCAAGTCGTAGACGCGCAGCTTGGCTTCGCGCGACACGCACACGAACGCGCGCCCGCCCGCGAACACGACGTCGGTGGGTTCGTCGCCGACCAACAGCGTGCGCACCACGTGGCCGCTCGACAGGTCGACGATGCTAATGTCGTCGGAGACATGATTGACGACCCACACTTCGCTCGCCGTGCGCGCGCGCACGGTAACGGGCTCGAGCCCGACCATGACCTCCGCCATCTTGTGCGGCGGGTCGACGGTCAGGTCGAACGCGACCAAGCGATGGTCGGCGGTGTGCGCGGCGTAGAGGATGTTGCCGCCCGGCGCCAAATCGAGCGGGTGCACGGGGGCGCTTTCGAAGTGCGTGAGGTCGTCGGAAAAGGAGAGCGACGGCGATAGGACCGACAGCAATACCACAAGCGACGAACGGAGCGCGGTACCGAGCATCGGGTGTGTCTCCTAGACGAATCGGAGTGACGGAATCGCCAAGCGTGAGGGTTGATTTTAGCATACCGTCGCGCCTCACCACAACCGCGGAGTAACGACGCTTGCACGAAATATCGCGTCCGCGTTAGCCTCTCCAACCATGCACTGGGTTTATTTGTTCTGCGCGGGCGTGATGGAGTGGGGTTGGCCCATCGGGCTCAAGTTCGCGTCGCAACCGCAGCACCGTCAGTGGGCCATTCCCATGGCGATCGTTTCTATTGTATTGAGCGGGTGGCTCTTGCTGCTTGCGCAGCGCGCGATTCCCATCGGCACCGCTTACGCGGTGTGGACCGGCATCGGCGCGGTGGGGACGTTCGTGCTGGGCATCCTCTTGCTCGGCGAGCCCGCGCAGCTCGCGCGCTTCTTCTTCGTCGGACTGATTATCGTGGGGATCTTGGGACTGAAGTGGGTCAGCTAGGCCGCCGCCGGTCGCTTCGACGCAACCTTGCGCTCTTGGTCGTTCAGGATCTTCTTGCGCAGTCGAATCGATTTGGGTGTGACTTCCACCAATTCGTCGTCTTCGATGAACTCGAGCGCGAACTCGAGCGTCATCTCGCGCGGGGGAGTGAGCTGGATGGCGTCGTCGGCGCCCGACGAGCGCATGTTGGTGAGCTTCTTCTCCTTGATGGCGTTGACGACCAAGTCCGAGCCCTTGTTGTTGACGCCGATGATCATGCCTTCGTACACGGTGTCGCCGGGGTGGATCAGGATCTCGCCGCGTTCCTCCAGGCTCCATAGCGCGTACGCCACCGCGGTTCCGGGGTGGAGCGCGATCTGGACGCCGTTGTTGCGCTGCGGCATGTCGCCCTTGAACTCCTGGTACTCGTAGAAATTCTGATACATGACGCCGGTGCCGCGCGTCATGGTGAGAAACTCGCTGCGGAAGCCGATCAAGCCGCGCGTCGCGATCAAGAACTCCATGCGTATGGTTCCAACGGCACTCGTCGACATGGACTTCATCTCGCCCTTGCGCTTACCCATGGCCTCGATGACGACACCCTCGAAGCCGGGGTCGACTTCGACCACGACTTCCTCCACCGGCTCCATGACCTGCCCGTCGACTTCCTTCAAGATGACGCGCGGGCGCGAGACTTCCATCTCGTAGCCCTCGCGGCGCATGGTCTCGATCAAGATCGACAGGTGGAGCTCGCCGCGGCCCGACACCTTCAAACGCTCGCCACCGTCGGCGTCTTCCACGCGGATGCCGACGTTGATCATCGCTTCGTGCTCCAAGCGCTCCCTTATATGTCGCGAGGTCAAGAACCGCCCGCCGTCTTTGCCGGATAGCGGACTCGTGTTGTGCGAGAAGAACATCGAGATGGTCGGTTCGTCGACCTTGATCAGCGGCAGCGCCTCGGGCCGTTCGGGCGACGCGAGCGTGTCGCCGACGTGGACGTCTTCGATGCCCGCGATGGAGACGATGTCGCCGGCCAGCGCCGACTGGACTTCGGAGCGCTTGAGACCGGTGTAGCGCAAGATACGCGTGACTTTCGCCCGTTCGGTCGCGTGGTCGCGCTTGATGAGGACGACGGGATCCCCGAGCTTGACCGACCCGTGGTAGATGCGCCCGCTCCCGATGCGTCCCATGTACGAGTCGTAGTCGAGCATGGTGACGAGCATCTGGAACGGGTGGTCGACTTCGGCAACGGGCGGCAGCACGCGGTGCACGATGGTCTCGAGCAGGGCCTTCATGTCGGTGGCCGGCTCGTCGAGGTCCATGGTGGCCCAGCCGTTCTTGCCCGACGCGTACACGATGGGGAAGTCGAGCTGCTCGTCGGTCGCGTTGAGCTCGCAGAACAGATCAAAAGTCAAGTCGGCGACTTCGTGCGGACGCGCGTGCGGGCGGTCGATCTTATTGATGACGACGATGGGCTTCAAGTGCAGCTCGAGCGACTTCTTCAGCACGAACTTGGTCTGCGGCATGGGGCCGTCGAAGGCGTCCACGAGCAAGAGCACGCCGTCGACCATGCGCAGGATGCGCTCGACTTCGCTCCCGAAGTCCGCGTGCCCGGGCGTGTCGACGATATTGATGGTCAGATCCTTGTAGCGGATCGACGCGTTCTTGGAGAAGATGGTGATGCCGCGCTCCTTCTCCAACGGGTTGGAGTCGAGGATCGTCACCTCGCCCTCTTTGAAGGCGTGCGCGCCCGTCTGCTTCAACAGCGCGTCGACCAGGGTGGTTTTGCCGTGGTCGACGTGGGCGATGATCGCGATATTGCGGACGTCTTTGCGTCGTTTCTGGTTGGGCATACGATGATTGCGCTTTTTCGCGCGGGCGACGTAATATAGGCCAAACCCGAACCGGCTGCAACGACCGAAATCGCGGCCGCGAGGCCGCGCAATCGCGGCCGAAAGGAAGTCCGGCCCTCCATGCAAGCCCGACACGTCGTCTCGAAATGGATCGTGCGCGCCCTTTGGGTGTGGTGCGCGCTGGCCGCGTCCGCGTCGGCCGCCGCCGAGGTCGCCGAACCCGCGGTGGTTCGCTTCCAGAACCGCGAGATCGTGCTCTTGCGCGCGACGCTGGGACCGCTCACGCCGCAAGAGCGCGCCGACGCCGCCATGGCGCGGCTCGCCCAGGTCCACGGCAGCGAGTACCGCAGCGACGTCAGCGTCGTCCCGTACGGCGACTCGCGCGCGCTCATCCTGGGCACTCGCATCGTTGTCGGCATCGCGCCGGGCGACGTCGACGCGAGCGCGGGCGAGACCGTCGACACCATCGCGGAGCAGGCCGCGGCGAACCTGCGCGAAGCGCTGGCGTCGTGGGGCGAGCAGCGCCGGCCCGAGGTGGTCGTGCGCGGCGTCACCCATGTGCTCATCGCGAGCGTGCTCGCGCTCGTGCTCCTCGTGGTCGTGAATTGGCTGCGGCGCCGCGTCATGAGCTTGCTGCCGTCGCGCGCCGAGCGCGCGCTCGAGCGGCGCCACGTCACCCTGTTCGGGCAAGACGTGCGGGGCATCACCGTCAAAGGGGTTCACTTCCTGATCGGCCTCACCGCGGGCATCGCCGCGCTCGCCGTGGGTTACATGTGGCTCACGTACAGCCTGCGGCAGTTCCCGCTCACGGAACCGTGGGGCGACGGGCTGGCGGGATTCCTCATCGGCATCGCCACGACCATCGCGCTCGGGATCCTGCGCGGCATTCCCGACATGGTGATGGTGGTGCTGGTGCTGGTGGTGACGAAACTGTTCGCGCGCGGCGTCGCGACGCTGTTCGACGCGGTCGAGCAGGGGCACGTCAAGGTGCGCGGCGTCCACCCCGACACCGCCGACGCGACCCGCCGCATCGTCACCGCATTGGTGTGGGTATTCGGCGTCGCCGTCGCGTATCCGTTCATCCCCGGTTCCAGCAGCGAGGCGTTCAAGGGCATCAGCGTGCTGGTCGGCCTCATGATCTCGCTGGGGTCGTCGGGCGTCATTAACCAGGCCATGAGCGGCATGGTGGTGGTGTTTTCGCGCGCGCTCAAGGCGGGCGAGTACGTGTGCATCGCCGAGTTCGAGGGCACCGTGACCGAAGTGGGCGCGCTGTCGACCAAGCTGCGCACGCCGCGCAACGAGGAGATCAACATTCCCAACGCGACGCTGGTGTCGAGCACGACCAAGAACTACTCGCGCCTCGCGCAAGAGCACGGGCTGGTGGTGTGGGCGACGGCCGGCATCGGTTACGACGCGCCGTGGCGCACCGTGCACAAGCTCTTGATCGGCGCCGCGCTCAAGACGCCGGGTCTGCGCCACGACCCGCCGCCGTTCGTGCGCCAGGGCGCGCTGTCCGCGTTTTGCGTCGACTACTATGTCAACGCCTTCATCGAGAACCCCGCGGATCGATTCAAGGTGTTGTCGGACTTGCACGCCAACGTGCAGGACGCGTTCAACGAAGCCGGCCTCCAGATCATGACGCCGGCCTTCGAGAGTCAGCCGTCGGAACCGGTTTTGGTGCCGAAGTCGAAGTGGAACCTGGGCGATGCGCCCACACCGCAGAGCAAGGCACCATAGAATGGAGGAGCGAATGAAGAGGGCAAGCAAAGTCGTGGTCGGTATCGTCGCCGCGGCGGCGGTGGGGGCGTGCGGGAACACGCAGGTGCTCAATTCGTGGACCGATTCACAGATGACGCCCGCGCCGGCCAAGCGCATCGTGGTGGTGGGGCTCTCCGGCGTCGAAACCACGCGCCGCTTGTTCGAAGACACCTTCAGCCAAGAGCTCAAGAACCGCGGCAACGACGCGGTGCCGGGTTACACGGTGCTCCCGAAAGGTCTCGAAGCGAATCCGGACTCGGCGCTCGCCGCCATTCGCAAGGCCGGCTTCGACGCGGCGCTGACCGCGCGCTCGATGGGCGTTCGCACCGAGGAAACGGAGACGGTGGGAACCGCGTACTACATTCCCGACTCCGGCTACTCGACCTGGGGCGGCTACTACGGCGCCGTCTACGGCGATATCACCGCCAACACCTACACGCAGCGCTCGGAGAAAGCCATGGTCGAGACCAACCTCTACCAAACGGCGAACGCCAAGCTGGTGTGGAGCGCGCGCTCGGAAACGACGAGTACCGGCAAGCTCACCGAGGGCATGCGCGACTACGCGCGCACGGTGGTGGGCGAGCTCGGAAAGAGCGGCTTCATCAAGTGAGGCGGGCGCGGCGCACATGATCGGTTACCTGGCGCGGAAGGTCCGACGCCACCGCGCACGGCGAACGTTTCGCGAGTACGGCTTCGACGTAAAGCGCTTCGCGCTCGCGCGCGACGGCGACGTCGAGTACGCGCAGTGGCAGCACCCCTTCGAGAAACCGAAGACGATCGTGCAGGACGACGTCGACGGGCTGCGGCGCTTCATCCGCGCGGGCGACACCGCCATCGACGTGGGCGCGCACACCGGCGACACCACGGTGCCGATGGCGCTCGCGTGCGGCCCCGACGGCGTCGTGGTGGCGTTCGAGCCCAACCCGCACGTGTTCAAGGTGCTCGAGGAAAACGCGCGCCTCAACCCCGACAAGACTCACATCGTCGCGCTCAATTTCGCGGCCACCGAAGACGACGGCGACTTCCAGTTCCACTACTGGGACGCGTCGTTCGGAAACGGCGGCTACCTCTCGCGCCTTCGCAACCAGCGCCACGGCCACCGCTATCCGCTGCGCGTGAAGGGGCGCAACCTCGAGCGCTACCTGCGCACGAACTTCGCCGACCGCCTCGCGCGCCTCACGTTCCTCAAGACCGACTGCGAGGGCTACGACAAGGATGTGCTGCGCTCGTTGCGCGGGGTGTTGCGGGAGTTCCGCCCCGTCGTCGTGTGCGAAGTGCACAAGAAGCTCGACCACGCCGAGCGTCATGAGCTCTTCGACGTGCTGAAGGACGCCGGCTACGTCCTCCACACGTACCAAGGCGGCGCGCACCCGGTGGGCGACGCCCTCGCGCGCGACGACCTCGCGAAGTTTCCGCGCCTCGACGTGATCGCGTTCCCCGAGGAGAGGGGAGCCGGCGAGACCCGCGGGGACGCGGGACGCCAACCGCTCCCGTCGACCGCGTCCACGCCGTTCGTCGAGCGGCGCGCGACGCCGATCGGCCGCGCGCAGCGCGTGCTCAAGGTCGCGGGGTGGATCTTCGTGGCGTGGATCGTGCTCACGGTCGGGCCCGTGATCGCGCTGCGGTGGGTCGACCCGCCGACCTCGGCCTTCATGGTGCAGCGCCGCATCGAGGGGCTCGTGCACCCGTCGCACCGCGTCGCCATCCAGTACCACTGGGTCGACATGGACCGCGTGTCGAAGAACACGCGCCTCGCCATGATCGCGGCCGAAGACCAGCGCTTCACCGAACACGACGGCTTCGACTTCGACGCGATCGAGAAGGCGCGCGAGCACAACCGCCGGCGCGGGCGCTTGCGCGGCGCGAGCACCATCTCGCAGCAGGTGGCGAAGAACTTGTTCCTGTGGCCCGGTCGCAGCTGGTTTCGCAAGGGCGTCGAGGCGGGTTATACCATCCTCATCGAAGCGTTGTGGCCCAAGAAGCGCGTGCTCGAGGTGTACCTCAACATCGCGGAGTTCGGCGACGGCGTCTACGGCGTCGACGCGGCGTCGCGGCGCTTCTTCCACAAGTCGCCCGCGCGCCTGGGCCGGCATGAGAGCGCGCTGCTCGCGGCCGTGCTGCCCAACCCGCGCCGCTTCAAGGTCGACAAGCCGTCGAAGTACGTCGAGCGGCGCGCGTGGTGGATCGAGCGCCAGATGATTCGACTGGGCCCGGCCGCGCTGGAGCCGCTGTCGTGACCACGACGCGCGCACTCGCCTACGGTTGGGCGTCTCCCACCACGGCGGTCGGCTTGGTGCTGGTGGCGGCGGCGCTGGCGACGGGCGCGCGCGCGTCCGTGGTCGACGGCGTGGTGGAGGCGCACGGCGGATTGCTCGACGCGATGCTGCGTCGCTTCGTGCCGTTGCGCGGCGGGGCCAGCGCGATGACGCTCGGGCACGTCGTGGTGGGGCGCGATCCGGGATCGCTCGATCGCACGCGCGCGCACGAGCGCGCGCACGTGCGCCAGGCGGAACGGTGGGGTCCGTTCTTCCTCCCCGCGTACGTGGCGTCGTCGCTCGCGGTCGCGCTGCGCGGCGGGCACTACTATCGCGACAATCGTTTCGAGCGCGAGGCGGTCGCGGTGGCGTCGCAGGGTGCTCGGGCACCGGAAGGAGTCCGCTCGTGAAGGTCACGCTGGTCACCGTTCTCCTGCTCACCGCGTCGAACGTCTTCATGACCTTCGCGTGGTACGGACACTTGAAGCACATGCACGCGAAGCCGTGGTTCGTAGCGGCGCTGGTGAGCTGGGGAATCGCGTTCTTCGAGTACATGATCCAGGTTCCGGCCAACCGCATCGGGTTCCGGGTGATGGATCTCGCGCAGCTCAAGATTCTGCAGGAAGTGGTGACGCTCTCCGTGTTCATCCCGTTCGCGGTGTTCTACATGCGGGAGCGCCCGCGCCTCGACTATTTGTGGGCGGCGATGTGCCTCTTGGGAGCCGTCTACTTCATGTTCCGGCGCCCCTAGGGCCTCTCGATTTTGCTTTGACCGCGGCGTCGAACTGGCCTACGATACGTGGGTTACAGGACCGATGGGGGACGGTCCGTGGGCCATCACGCACCCTTCTCGCGCGCCCGGCGCCTGGCCGGTCCGCCTCGCCGCAAGCGGCCACCATGGTTCGGTTTCTCCCCAGCCTTCGTGTTGTGGCGTTGATCGCCTTCGTCGCGGCGACCGCGCCGGTCGCGCGCGCCGGCGTCGACCCCGACTCGCTGTACCTCGCGCGCCATCCCACCCTCTTCTTCGGCCCCGGCGACGTGCCCGCGCTGCGCGCGCGCGTCGAAGCCCCCGGCGCCCCCGCCGACGCCTTCGCCTTCATCCGCGACGCCGTCCACGACACCTATCCGGCGGTGCCGATCGATTCGCTGATCGACAACGACTTCGCGCAGGAGCCGATCATGAATCTCGGGCTGGTCGGTTTCTTGAGCGACCCCGTCGACGACGACGCGCTCGCGCTCGGGCGCGCGCTCACCCTCCACATCGTGCGCACCTGGGACGTCGACACCGACGCCTTCGGGTCGTCGCTGCGCCTGCGCCAGATGGCGATCGGGTACGACCTCTACTTCGCGGGTGCGACACCGCTCGAGCGCGCCGAGGTGCGCGCCGAAGTCGCGAGCTACATTTCGTACATCGTTTCCAGCATGGCGTACGACATCTGGCTGCACCGCCCGTACGCGAGCAACAAGAGCGCGATGATCGCCGCCGCGCTGGGCCTGGCCGCAATCTCGTTCCGCGACGAGATCGCCCCCACGCTGACCGCGGCCGCGTTCGCGCGCTGCACGGCGCTCTACGACGTGTGGCGCTCAACCTACATCGCGGACGACGGGTGCTATCGCGAAGGCGCGCTGTACGGCGCGTGGAGCTTCCGCAACCTGATTTACTACTTCCAGGCGCGCACGCGCTTCGACGGGACCTCGTTCTCCAACGACTGGGCGGTGCGCGAGTTCGAGCGTTGGTACGCGTACGAGCTCGACCCGCGCGGCGGCGCGCGCTTGAACAACATCCAGGACCTGACCGACTACTACCTGCCGCTCGCGCGCCACACCACGTACTTGGAGTGGGCGATGTCGGAGTGGGGAAGCGGACTCGCGCGCTATATCTGGGACCGCGCGTCGGGGCCGCTCGGCGTCGACCTAGGCGACGAGAACGACAAGGCGGCGACGGTGCTGTGGCATGAGGACGTGCCGTCGATCAACCCGGGGACAATCCTCCCCGAGAGCGCGCTGTGGAAGGGACGCGGGCTGTATTACTACCGCTCGGGCTGGGCGGACGGAGCCTCGTCGGACGACATCTCGCTCAGCTTCTACTCGGGCGAATTTCGCGGCGGCCACGCCCAGGAGGACCAGAATCAATTCACGCTGACCGCCTTCGGCGAGAAGCTCGTGATCGACCACGGCGCCGGCGGCACGGCGCGCCAGAGCGAAGCGCACAACATCGTGCGCATCGACCTCGCGGGACAGTTCAACGCGGGCGCGTCGATCGGCACCGACGGCCGCATCGCGCAGTCGATGCTGACCGGCTTCGCGGACTATCTGTGCGGCGACGCCACCGCCGCGTACACCACGCACAGCCCCTACAACAACCCCGGCGTGCCCTACCCGGCGACGGATTGGTCGTGGGGTTACGGCGGCGCGAATCCGGTCGAGCGCGCGCTGCGGCGCATGGTGGTCGTGCACGGCGCGGGCTTTCCGACCTATTTCATCGTGCAGGACGACATTCTCAAGGACGGTGCCGTGCACCGCTACGACTGGTGCGCGCACTTCCCGGATTCGTCGACCATCGATGCGTCGGCGCCCAAGGGCCCCATCGCGGTCGCCGTGGGCGGGGCGCGCCTCGATTTGCACACGCTGTTTCCGCCCAAGCCAGCGCTTGCGGGCGTGATCCGGACCACGTTCGATAACCAGGCCGAGGATCCCGACTCGAGGCTTTTGATGCTGACGACCTTCGCGATCAATCCGAAGTTCGCGCTGCTGCTAATCCCGCGGCGCGCGGGCGACGCCGCTACGGTGGTGCAATCGTCGACCTTCCCGGCCGGCACCATGAGCGTGGTGCGCTCGCCGTCGGGCGCGCTCGACGTGGTGTGGGTGCGCGGCAATCACGTCGGGCCGGTGGCGCCGCCGCCCGCCGGCGACGACGGCGAGGGGTGCGGCCCGGTCTCGATCGACGCCGAGCTCGCGGTGGTGCGAATGGGGGCGGCGGGCGTCGAGCGCTATCTCGCGGTCGACGCGCGCTCCATCGCGTGCGCGTCCGGCGACGTCGTCACGATTCTCGACGGCACCGCGACCTTCGCCTTCGACGGTACGCGCGTCACCATCGACCGGCCCGACGCCGAGTTTCGCATCCTCGCCGACGGTGTGAGCGAAGTCGTGTGCGACGGCGCGGTGGTCCCGACCGGCCTCGACGGCCGCTACTTGGTGCGCGTCTCCGCCACCGCGGTGACGACACCCGCGCGCGGCGACGGGCTGGGGCTGCGCGCGTATCCGAATCCGTTCAACCCGTCGGTGCGCATCCGCTTCGCCACCGCGGCGCGCGCGCACGTCGATGCGCGCGTCTACGACGCCGCCGGTCGCTTCGTGGCGACGCTCGCGTCGGGCGCGATGGCGGGCGGTGAACACTCGATGGAGTGGAACGGACGCGACCACCGCGGCCGTGAAGCGGCGAGCGGCGTGTATTTCCTGCGCGTGCGCGCGGGGTCGGCGAGCGAATCGTTGAAACTGGTGCTGGTGCGTTAAGCGGCGGCTGTGTTCGACGCGCCCGTGACGACGGGGGTCAAGCGCGCGAACGCGGTGCGCAGCGAACGCTCGACCGCGTCCGCCGACTCTCCGCGCGCGAAGATGAATCCGGTGTAGAGAAATCCTTCCGGCAGCGGCTCCATCGACTGGCCCGGCCGCGCCGCCACGATCACTTCTTCGATCCCGGGCACGTCGCACGCCGCCGGCACGCCGCGCATCTCTTCGAAGCGCCCGCGGCGCGGAGACTGCATCATCCACACGCCCGCCGCGCGCGCGTCGAGCGGCGGAACTTCTCCCAACATTCCCAATGCGTCGGCCAGGATGACGTCTTCCAGTGCGCGCCCGTCGGCGAAGCGAACCACGCGCGAGCACAAGCCGCCGATGGAGCGCGCGTGGACCTCGATCGGCATCACACGCTCGTCGTCGCCGCGTATCTCGACGTGGAAGGGGCCGTGGGTGAGTCCCACCGCGCGCACCGCGTCTTCGGTCAGGCGCACGATGCGGTCCACCGCGCGCGCGCCGAGGCGCGACGGCGTCACGTACATGGTCTCGGGGAAGTAGGGGCCTTCGAGCGGGTCGGGTTTGTCGAACACCGCGAATACGTGCGCACGTCCCTTCGCCATGATGCCTTCCACCGCGACTTCCCACCCCGGCACATACGATTCGACCAGGAGGTGGTCGGCGTTTTCATTCTCCGCCGGCGCGCTCGACGCCACCAGCGCCGCCACGCGCGCGAACGCATCGACGAACTGGCGCGCGTCGTCGACGCGGATGACGCCGCGGCTCGCCGCCATCGCGAGCGGCTTCACCACCGCCGGGTACGCGATCGCGTGCGCCGCGTCGCGAAACTCGTCGACCGCCACCAGCCGGTAGTCGGGCTGTGCGATGCCGGCCGCGCGCATGCATTCGCGCGCGCGAAACTTGTCGCGCGCCGCGCGCACCGCGCCCGCGGGATTGTGCGGGAGTCCTAGCGCTTCCGCGATCACCGCCGCCGCCAGCGTCGCCTGGTCGTCGACGGCCACCACGGCGTGGATCGGGTGCGCACGCGCGAGCGCGTACGCGCGCGCGGCGGCGTCGGCCGGGCGTGAGAAGTCGAAGGTGGGCAAGTCGACCGGGTGCAAGTGCGAGAGCGAGTTGGGAGCTTCCGACGCGATGCTCAAGTCGACCGGCAAACGCTGCGCGGCGCGGATGAACGCCTCGGCGCGGTAGGTCGACGTGGGGACGAGCAGGAGCAGGCGGGGCTTCATCGCGCGGCGTCTACTTCGACGACGGCGCGTAGTACGGGTTGCGGCCGGCGGCGTGGTCGGTGGTGTCCATGATCGCGCCGACCTCGGGGACTTCCTCGCGAATGGTGCGCTCGACGCCGTACTTCAGCGTCACGCTGACCATCCCGCAACCCTGGCAGCCGCCGCCGAATTCGAGGAACACCGTGTTGTTGGTGACGTCGAGCAGGTGCACGACGCCGCCGTGGCTCGCGACCGCGGGATTGATGATGGTGTCGAGCACTTGCTGCACGCGGCGCTTCACTTCGGCCGGCGCGAGCAGGGTCTCGGTGACGGCGTCGGAGATCGCGGTTCCGGAAGCGATCGCGTCGCGAATCGCCGCCGCGACGCGCGGCACCTTCGCCTCCCAGTCGGCGTCGCCCAGGAGCGTCACGCGCACGGCGTCGTGCATCACCAACACGTCCGCCACGCCCTCGATCGCGAAGAGGCGGTCGACCAAGGGCGACCCCTGCGACTGCGACGCGTCGGCGAAATAGGCCGAGTGGTTCGCGTACACGGGCTCGCTCGCCGTGAAGGTGCACTGCTCGGGGTGCACCATCGACGGCGTCGCGGTGATGCGAACCGTGCGCCCTTGCGGGAGTTCGAAATTGAGGGTCAGTTCATCCATAGTACCGCGATCATAGGCAACGCGCGCGCGTCACGCAAGCGCGCCGTCGCCGCCTTCGTCGTGGTGCCGGCTCCACGCGTGGAGAGAGCCCAACTGGCTCTCGGTGGGCTCCGCTCAGCAAAACCAATCCTCCGTGAGGCGCGGCGCCGCGCCGCGCCGGCGCGGGTGCGCGGTTCCGGTGCGCGCAGGATCGGCGGCGGCGCGCACGCGCGCGAAGGCGTCGAAGGCGTCGAGCCCGTCGGCGGAGGCGGCCGCGGCCGCGCGCGCCACCGAGCGCTGGAGCTCGTCCATCGACGGGTCGGGGTGCGTCCAGCGGTGCGAGAGCGTCTCCGCGTCGAAGGCACCCAGGTGCGGGCGCATCTCGGCGGCGGAAAGGAGCAGGGATCCGTCCGGCACCAGCAATCGAATCGAGTACTGCACGGCGTCGACGTGGTCGGTCAACCCTTCGCCGTCCACGATGTCGAAGAGCTCCGCGTAGCTCGCGCGCGTCTCCCACGGCGTGAACGGCACGAAGGTCGGGCGCAGCGCGAGCCCGCGCGCGCGGAAGCGCGCGGCCACGGCGAGCGCATCGGCGCGCGTGTGCCCCTTGCGCAATGCCGCGAGCACGTCGTCGTTGAACGACTCCGCCGCCGACACCACGAAGAGGTTGCCGAGCGCCTGCAGCTCGCCCACCACGTCGTCGTAGCGAAGCAGGTGCTCGATCTTGGCGGTGTAGTCGAAGGTGAGCCCCGCGAAGCGGCGCGACAGCTCGCGCGCGACGCGCAGCGCGTGGGTGGGTCCGTTCAGAAAGTCCGCGTCGGCGAAGGTGACGTGGCGCGCGCCGCGCGCGAACAGGGTCGCGACGTCGTCCATCACGCGCTCGAGCGGGAGCGCGTAGAACGCACCGTGGTACGCGGGTGGGAGCGGGCAGTGGCGGCACGCGTGCTTGCACCCGCGCGTCGCCGCCACGTGGGCGACGTCGACGCGGGTTTCGCCGTGCACGAGCTTGGCGTAGCGCTCGCGGTGGAAAAGGGCGTCGCGCGCGGGCGTGAGGTCGAGCGCGCGCCCGGATGAGCGAAGCGCGTCGGACGCGCGCGACTCGGGAGCGACGTCGCGCGGGCGCGCCGACCCCGATGCGCGCGCGTCGGCCACGCGACGCACGAGCGCGAGCAAGGGTGCTTCGAACTCCGCGCCCAGCACGGAATCGGCGAGGCCGCCGCGCAGGCGCGCTTCGTTCAACCCGGCGTACAACCCGAAGAAGCACACGTGCGCGTCGGGGTTGACGCGGCGCACGATGGTCGCGACCTGCACACCCAGTCGCAGCGCGGTGTGCATGGGCGCCGAGATGGCGACGAGGTCGGCGCGCGCGAGGGCGTCGACGTCGATAGGCGACACCGCGAGGTCGAGCAGGCGCGCGGAGAAGCCGGCGCGCGCGAGCACGCCCGCGGGGACGACGAGGCCGAGCGGCTCCTGCCCCATCTCGTAGCACGAGACCAGGAGGACGCGATCGCTTGGCGAAGGAGCGGGGTCGGTGGCGCGCGCCTGCATGCCGCGAGTATAAGGAAGGGGCGGTCACGACGCCACGGCGACGGCGCGGGCAATCGTGTATACTGCGCCCGGGCCGACACGCGGAGGTAACGATGGCCAATCAGGATTCGCACCGCATGCGGCCGGCGAGATGGAAGCCCGGGTTCTCGCTGGACCG
This sequence comes from uncultured bacterium, assembly GCA_964560355.1. Taxonomy (GTDB): domain Bacteria; phylum Krumholzibacteriota; class Krumholzibacteriia; order WVZY01; family JAKEHA01; genus JAKEHA01. The sequence continues at coordinate 40,847 of CAZLLI010000002.1, forward strand.
GATCGAGTCACCCCACGACGCCACCCCGGGCGCTTCCGACGCCGACCGCGTCGTGCGCGGAAGGGCGCTCATCTTCTGGGACCCCAAGCGCCCCGGTCAAAAGCTCGACGCCATCGACACCGACCAGATCACGCCCGCCAAGGACTGCGTGTCGGAGAGCCTCGACGCCCTCGACAAGAATTGGAAGGAAGGCGCGTTTCGCTTTCTGATGCCGGACTTTCGCGCGCGCGTCCACCGCGGCGAAACCTTCCTGGTGGCGGGCGACCGCTTCGCGATCGGGTCGTCGCGCGAGATGAGTCCCGCGGGGCTGCGCGCCATCGCCGAGGAAGCGGGCCTCGAGATGGTGATCGTGTGCGGCCACAACGTCGGCGATATCTTTCGCCGCAACTCGCTCAACCTCGGGTTGGAAGTGGTCCAAAACGCGGAGGCGGTCGCGGACGCGCAGGACGGCGACGAGTTCTCGTACCTTCCCGCCACGCGCACGCTGACCAACGAGACGCGCAAGAAGACCTACCAACCCGTGCCACTCTCCGCCAAAGAAGACGAGATTCGGCGTTCGGGTGGAATCTTCGACATCGGGCGGCGCGAGTTCCGCGAGTCGCTCGCGCGCACGCCGGAGGCCGCGTGGCCCGACGAAGCGACCGCGCGCGGGCTCACCACCACCGAGCAGATCGCGTGGGCGCACCGCGTCGACAAGGACGCGCGCGTCGAGCCCGGGCGCACGCTGCGCGTGTTCGCGGACCTCTTGCCCGCGTCCGACGGCACCGCGCCCTTTGCCATTCATACCTTCAATCAGATCGCGCGCGGCGCCATCTACCCGCGCCAGGCCGCCATCGCGAACGACCACTTCGTGTTCACGGGCGCCGACGCCGACGACAAGCAGACGCGCATCGGGCGCGCGTTCGCGGAGCAGAACGAGCTCGGCAAGCCGTATTACGCCACTCCTGGCGACGGCATCTTCCATTTCTATTTTCCGGAGCAAGGTCTCATCTATCCGGGGCAGGTCGTGCCCGGCGCGGACTCGCACTCGCGCGCGTACGGCGCGTACGGTGCCGTCGGCATCGGGGTGGGCTCGACTACGCTCGGCTTCGGGTGGGCGCTCGGCTACGTGTACTTCACGCCCGCGAAGGCGCGCCGCGTCGTGTTCACCGGAAAACTGCAGCCGTGGGTGACGGGCAAGGACGTCGTCTTGAAGCTCCTCGAGCGCTGGGGCGCGAAGCAATCGCAGGGCATGTCGGTCGAATTGGTCGACGCCAATCTCCAGCTGCCGATCGCGTACCGCAACACCATCGCGAACATGATGGCGGAAGCGGAGGCGCAAAACGGCATCTTCGCGGCCGACGACGTCACCGAAGCGTGGTACCGGTCGAAGGGGTTCGGCGCGCTGCCGTACCCGCGCCTCGCGCCGGGCGCCGACGCGCGCTACGAGATCGACGAGACCCTCGACCTATCGAGCGTGGTGCCGATGGTCGCGAAGCCGTTCAGCCCCGGTAACGCGTTCCCCGCCGACGAAGTGGCGCGCGAGCGCATCTCGTTCGACAAGGCGTTCATCGGTTCGTGTACCAACGGCAGCTACGACGACCTTCTGCAGGCGGCGCTGGTGGTCAAGCGCGCGCGCGAAGCCGGCTTCACGCGGGCCACCAAGCCGTTCATCGTGTTTCCGGGGTCGGGCGGAGTGAAGACGCTCATCGAGCGTCCCGACGCGCGCCTGGGCGGCGAGTCGGTCGCCGACGTGCTGCGCTCCGTGGGCGCGCAGATTCGCCAGTCGTGGTGCGGGCCGTGCTTCGGGCAAGGACCCGACGCGCTCAAGAAGGGCGAGCGCGCGATCACGTCGTTCAATCGCAATTGGCAGAACCGCATGGGTGTGGGGGGCGAAGGCTATCTCGCGAGCCCGTCGGTGGTGGCGGCGTCGGTGCTGGCGGGATACATGGCGCCCCCGAGCGAGCTCGGCATCGTGTGGAACGCGGAAGCCTTCGCGCTCTAGCGCGATAGTTGCGACGCGAGGTCGACGAGTGCTTTCGCGACCGCGTACACGGCGTCGCGCTCTTTCTCGTCGATCAAGTTGCCGGCGGCGTCGAACGCGGTGGCGGCTTTCGACAACGCCTTCTGCTGCGGGATGACGAGCATGCCGCAAATCGTCAAGGTCCAGCGCGCCTGAAATAGCCCCCGCATTCCGCCCAGCGCGCCGTTCGACGCCGACGTGAGCGCGACCGGCTTGTTGCGCGCCCACGCGAGCCCGTCTTTGGCGGACGGCGTGGGACGCGACGCCCAGTCGATGGTGTTCTTGAACAGCGGCGTCATGCTCCCGTTGTACTCGGGGAGTGAAAACAAGATGCCGTCGTGCGCCGCGAACACGTCCTTGAGCGCGAGCGCGTTGGCGGGGAGTCCGTCCCACTTCTCGAGATCGGCGTCGTAGAGGGGTAGCGGATAGTCGCGCAGGTCGAGGCGCGTGACGCGCGCGCCCGCGGCTTCGAGCCCGTCGCCGGCGACGCGCACCAAGCGGCGGTTGAAGGATCCTTCGCGCAGGCTGCACGCGAAGGCGACGATGCGCGGTGATGGATTCACGAACGCAGTATCCAGCACTCGCGCGGGTTCGTCAAATGGTCGCACCCAATGGAGGAGTCTTCGTGGAGTATCGGCGGTTAGGCAGATCGGGGCTCAAGATTTCCGCGCTCTCGCTCGGTGCATGGGTGACGTACGGGTCGCAGGTGGGCGAAGACGTCGCGTACGAATGTATGACCGAGGCCTACGAGGGCGGCGTCAACTTCTTCGACAACGCGGAAGCGTACGCATCCGGCAAAGCGGAAGAGGTGATGGGCAACGTCATCCGGCGCGCGGGGTGGAAGCGCTCGGACCTCGTGATCTCGACCAAGCTGTTCTGGGGCGGGAAGGGTCCCAACGACAAGGGGCTCTCGCGCAAGCGCATCGTCGAAGGCACCGAGCGCTCGCTCGCGCGCCTCAAGCTCGACTACGTCGACCTCTTGTTCTGCCACCGCCCCGACCCCGAGACCCCGATCGAAGAAACCGTGCGCGCGATGAACCACGTCATCGCGCAGGGGAAGGCGCTCTATTGGGGCACGAGCGAGTGGAGCGCCGACGAGATCGCGGAGGCGGCCGCGATCGCGAAGCGCGAACACATCATTGGACCTGCGATGGAGCAGCCGCAGTACCACATGTTCCACCGCGACCGCGTCGAGAAGGAGTACGCGCGCCTCTACGACGAGATCGGCCTCGGCACCACGATTTGGAGCCCGCTCGCGAGCGGGCTCTTGACGGGGAAGTACGACCACGGACCGATTCGGGGGACGCGCGCGGAGCTGCCCGGGATGGAGTGGCTGCGCGAAGAACTGGTGGGGGCGTCGGCGCGTCCCAAGATCGAAAAGGTGAAGAAGCTCAAGCCCGTCGCCGACCGCCTCGGGTGCACGCGTGCGCAGCTCGCGCTCGCGTGGTGCCTCAAGAACCCGCGCGTGAGCTCCGTCATTACGGGGGCGACACGGCGCGAGCAGGTGAAGGAGAATCTGGGGGCGCTCTCGGTAGTGCCGAAGCTCACGTCCGACGTGATGCGCGACATCGATCGCGTCTTGGCCGGCGGCTGATTCCCGAAAAAACGGACACAAAAAAAGATCCCGGGCGAAACCCGGGATCTTCTTAAGCGCTCAGGAACTGAACGCCATAGTGCAGGGACCGCTACGATATCACTTGCCCTCCGGGGGTTCAAGCCCCTTTTTGTCTTGCCCCGTTATCCCGTTGTGGTAAAATAGTTTCGCCGTTCAGTCGGCGGTCCTCGCGGGACTTTCGGACCCGCTCCGAAAGCGTTGTTTGACACTCCAAAAAGGGCCGTGTTAATTAACAGCGGCGCGCGAGTGCGCGCGCACCTGGGGCCGCAACGCGGCGTCGTGCGACACGAGACAGTCGCGGACGCTCGCCGGCAAGAACTGTGAGTATCACTGCATGAACCAACGACCGACCTCTCGCACGCAACCCGACGCCCTCGCCGTAACCAGCCACGATCCCCTCGCCGACGCGTTTCGACGCTGGGGATACTTGCAGGCGGACCTCGATCCGATGGGGCGCATCGCGCCGTTCGAGCACCCCGACCTGGCGGACGCGCGAGCGAGCGCGAACCCGAACGACGTTGCCGCGTGGCGCGAGCTGTATTGCGGCAAGATCGGCTTCGAGTTCATGCACATGGTGGAGAAGGAGCGCGTCGACTGGATGCGCGAGGCGATCGAAGCGGGCCCGCCCGCGCCCGATTCGCGCTGGATCCTCGAGCGCCTGATGGAGACGGAGCTGTTCGAGAAGTTCCTCCACACCAAGTACGTGGGCAGCAAGCGCTTCTCGGTCGAAGGGGTGGCGGCCGTCGTCCCGCTGCTCGATTCCATACTGGACGCCTCCGGCGGCCTCGGCGCCGAGTACCTCTACATCGCCATGAGCCACCGCGGCCGCTTGAACGTGATGAAGAGCATCGTCAACTTGCCGATCGAAGACATCTTTGCCGGCATCGAGGACGTCGACCCACGCAGCGTGCTGGGGAGCGGCGACGTCAAGTATCACATCGGCGCGACCGGGCGGTACACGACCCACTCCGGCCGTCCCATCGAAGTCCATTTGTCGACCAATCCCAGCCACCTCGAAGCGGTCGACCCGGTGATCATGGGGCGCGTGCGCGCGCGCCAGGAACGCTGGGGCAACTCGGGCACCGAGCGCATTCTCCCCGTCACCCTGCACGGCGACGCCGCCTTCGCGGGACAGGGCATCGCGTCGGAGACCTTGAACTTCGCCGATATTCCGCACTACGAAGTCGGCGGCACCATCCACGTCATCGTCAACAACCTGATCGGATTCACCGCCGAGCCCATCGCGCTGCACAGCACGCGCTTCTCGTCGGAGGCGGCCAAGCGGCTCTCGCTGCCCGTCATCCACGTCAACGCGGAGGCGCCCGGGGCGGTGTGGTGGGCGGGGAAGGTCGCGGCCGAGTATCGCCATCGCTTCCACAGCGACGTGTTGATCGACATCATCGGATTCCGCCGCTACGGGCACAGCGAGATCGAAGACCCGACCATCACGCAGCCCACGCTGTACGAGAAAATCGCGAAGCACCCGCTCGCGTTCGAAGTGTACGCGCAGGAGCTCGGGCTCGACGCCGCCACCATCGAAAGCCTGAAGGCGCGCGCGACCGCGGGTCTGCGCGAGGGGCAGGAGAAGGGTCGCCAGTACCAGAAGCGACCCGTGTTCTGGAAGCTCCCCGAGTTCTGGGGACGTTACGTCGGCGGTCCCTACGACCCCGCCTACGAAGTCGACACCGCGATTCCAATGGAGCGCGTGCGCGCCATCGGCGCGCGCTTGACCGCGGTGCCGGACGGCTTCACGCCGCACCCGAAGATCGCGAAGCTCTTGCAGCAGCGGAATGAAATGGTCGCAGGCGCGCGGCGCGTGGACTGGGGCATGGCGGAAGCGCTCGCGTTCGGGTCGCTGGTCGGGGACGGCGTGCGCGTGCGCCTGACCGGACAGGATTCGCGGCGTGGCACCTTCAACCATCGCCACGCCGCTCTCATCGACATCAAGACCAGCCAGGCCTACATGCCGATCGCGCACGTCGCCGACGGGCAGGCCGGCTTCGTCGCGGTCGACAGCCCGCTCTCGGAAGCGGCCGCGATGGGGTTCGAGTACGGCTACAGCCGCGAGTTCCCCGACGCGCTCGTGCTGTGGGAGGCGCAGTTCGGCGACTTCGCGAACGGAGCGCAGATCATCATCGACCAATTCGTGAGCGCGGGCGAGGACAAGTGGGGACTATTGACCGGGCTCGTGCTGCTCTTGCCGCACGGGCAGGAAGGCAACGGACCGGAGCACTCCAGCGCGCGCGTCGAGCGCTTCTTGCAACTCGCCGCCAACGACAACATGCAAATCTGCCAGCCGTCGACGGCGGGGCAGTACTTCCACCTCTTGCGACGCCAGGCGTTGCGCGCGTGGCGCAAGCCGCTCGTCGTCTTCATGCCGAAGAGCATGCTGCGCGCGGATGCGGCGTGTTCTCCGGTCGACGAGCTCGCGAGCGGCTCGTTCCAGCCCGTGCTCGGCGACCGCGAGGCGACCAACGTCCGCGCGGTGCTCCTGTGCTCGGGCAAGATCGCGCACGAATTGCGCGCCGAACGCGCCGCGCAAAACGCGATGGACCGCGCGATCGTGACCATCGAACAGTTCTACCCCTTCCCCGAAGCGGCGCTGGCGGAGGCGCTGCGCGCCTTCCCGGAGACGGCCAAGATCGTATGGGTGCAGGAAGAGCCGGCCAACATGGGCGCGCTCTCCTACGTGCGCCCGCGCCTGAAGTCGGCCGTGGGCGGTCGCCACGTGACCAGCATCAAGCGCTACGAGAGCGCGAGCCCGGCCACCGGGTCGGCCAAGGCGCACGCATTGGAGCAGAAGGCGCTGGTCAAGCTCGCGTTCGCGTAGTTTCGCGGACGTCCCCGTTCCTCCCGGCAAAGTTTTCCTCCTCGCCCCGCGTGCGGCGGGGGGGCATTTGTGTACTCTTCTTGCTCACTTGATTGCACTTACTCCGCTCGGAGACGCGGGGAAACATGCGATTCAAGCTGCACAAGAAGATTCAACAGAGCTTTTCGGCCAAGATCACGCTCTTGGTGGCGGCCAGCGTCATCGCGACGTCGTTCGTGGTGGGCTTGGCGACCACGCACAGCACGGGGAAGTTCCTCACCGAACGACTCAAAGAGCAATTTCCGTCGACGCTCACCACGACCACCACGCGCTTGCGCCTGTGGCACGACCGCCAGCTGGCGGAGCTGTCGCGACTCGCGCAGGCGGGCGCGATGCGCGACAACGTCGAACGCTACGCGCACGCGGGCGGCTCGGCGTCGGCTGCCGCCGACGCGCGCGAAGAGATCGCGCACTACCTGCGCATCGTCCGGCAGAACTACCAGGGCTACGACGAGCTCCTGGTGCTCGACTCCAACGGGCGCACGGTGGCTGCGGCGGGGGGTGCCGCGACGACGGCGGGCGCCGCGGCCGCGGAGGCGTGGCTCGAGCTCGGCGAAACCGGCTTCGAGCAGGGCGCGTCGCGCGCGATCGCCGGCGATCGCAGCGCGCACCAGTGGCTGTTCGTCGCCACGCGCGACAGCACCATCGCGCCGTCGAAACAAACCTGGCTGGCCGCGCGCGTCGACTTGTCGCAGTGCGGGCACCTGCTCGACGAAGTCAAGCTGGGCCCGGGCGCCGACCTCTACCTGCTGGACGTGCAGGGGCGCTTCCTCACCCAGCCGCGCCTCGCGGTGGGGCCGCGCGTGGGCGGCGAAGCGATGAAGGTGCCGACGCGCCAAAACGGTCCTTTGGTCGTGGAACGACTGCGCACCTACGACGGGCGCGTCGTGTTCCACGCCAAGGTGCACCTCGACCCGCTCGGGTGGTGGCTCGTGTACGAGGAAGACTACGAAGCCGCCATGTCGCCCGTGATCGAGGCCCAGCGGCGCATTTGGGTGGCGGTCGTCGCCGTGGGTGCGATCGCGATTCTCGCCGCGCTCAAAATTACGCAGTCGCTCTTGAAGCCGATCAAGGAGATCCAAGTCGGCGCCAAGCGCATCAACGAGGGCATGGTCGGCGTCAAGATTCCCAAGCGCTTCGACGACGAAGTCGGCACCATGATCGACACCTTCAACGAGATGGCGTCGCGCATCACGCTGTGGCAGGCCGAGCTCCACTACAAGAACAAGATGCTCAACTCGCAGAACGACCGCCTGCAAGACATGAACGAGCGCTTGGAGAAGTTGTCGGTGACCGACGGCTTGACCGGCCTATTCAACCACCGTCATTTCTGGAACCTGATGAACACCGAGCTGACCCACGTGAACTTGCACCGCGGCAACCTGGCGCTCACCATCCTCGACCTCGACGACTTCAAGCGCGTCAACGACAAGTTCGGTCACGCGGTGGGCGACCTGCTCCTGCAAACCGTGGCGACCGTGCTCAAGGACACCGTGCGCGACACCGACATCGTCGCGCGCTACGGCGGCGAGGAGTTCGCAATTCTGTTGCCCGACACCGACGAGAGCGGCGTACAACAAGTCGCGGAGAAGATTCGCGCCGCGGTCGAAGCGATTCGCTTCAACGTCCCCGAGACCGACATCACCCTCAAGGTCACCGTCAGTGTGGGCGTGTCGGTGTTCCGCGGCAACCGCCGCGAGTTCTTCAACGCGGCCGACCGCGCGCTCTATAAGTCGAAGGCGGCCGGCAAGAACTGCGTGCACTACGCGCTCGCGTAGCGACCCTCATTCAATTCATTCCATCGGGAAAAGAACAGCGATCGGAAGCGAAGGGCTAGCGCACCAGGGAGGCGTGGATCCATCCCTCGACGCCGTTCGGCGTGCGCACGTGGTACCAGTCGTCCGCCGTTCCCCAGCACAGCAGCACCGCGCCGACCGAGAGGCGGTCGACGACCGAGTAGCCCTGGCCGGGGCCTTCGCGCACGTTGGCGACGTCGACGGAAACGGTGCGCGTGATGAGCGCGCTCTCCATGCTCGCGCGGCGCTCCGAGCTGTTCATGGTATGGTTCGCGCGCTCCGCGAAGAACTGCGCGGCGGCGAAGTTCTGTTTGCGGATCAACCGTTCCGACGACTCGATGAGGTCCTGCACGTAGTGCGAGGTCGAATCGGAAAGGACGTTGGGGTGCTCGCGTTCGAGCTTGTCGTAGCGAATGCGCGCCTCGGCCGCCGCCGCCACCGCCGCCGCCTTGCCCTGGTCGGAGGCGAGACGCTCCTCGTAGATCGCAAATTGCTGCTCGACGCGCTTCAAGTCGGCGTGTGCGTCCGCGAGCTCCTGTTCGAGGAGCTGGTTGGCCTGCACGAGGCGGTCGCGTTCGACGCGCAAACGCGCGATCTCGGCCGACGGGGTCACCTTGCCGTTCTTACCGCGGCTTTGCGCCCCCTCGACGTCACCCGAACCCCCGTGCGAGGCCGCGCTGCTGCAGCCCGAGGCCGCGAGGAGCGCGCCGAGGCACAGCGCGGAATAGCGAGTCTTGTGAAAAACGGACGACATGCACCCGGACGTGGCAATTGGCGTGCCACCCCGGCCGTTCCTAGGTTAGCGGGAGCGGTAGTGTCGGACGAGGGCGGTGGAGGAACGATAGATCGACAGGGCGGCCACGATCTTGAACGCGGCGCCCGGGAGGAAAGGAAGCAGGCCGACCGTGATCGCGTTGCCGAGGTCGTGCGTGTAGAAGAGAGCCAAGTGCGCGACGCCGAGCGCGAGAATCACCATATTACCAACCATGAACGCCAGCGCTTGCCACAATAGCCGCTCGGAGCGTCGCAGGAGCGAACCGATGATCCACGGCGCGATCAAGAACGCGATCAGGTAGCCGCCGGTCGGACCGCCGAGGATGGCCCAACCGCTCGCGCCGCCCGCGAACAGGGGAACGCCGGCTGCGCCCGCACCCACGTAGATCCACTGGCTCAACGAACCCCACCCGCGACCGATCGACGCCCCCGCCAGCATCACGAACAGCGTCTGCATCGTGATCGGCACGGGTTCAATGGGAATGACGATATTCGCACCCACCGCGGTGAGACCCGCGAACACGAGCGCGCCCGCCACACCCAGCGCGACGCGCGTCGCGCGCGACGGCGCCACCGCGAGGGCGGGTGCGTCGGCCGTGAGCGTCATGTCGGTTCTCGGTGTCATGGGTTTCGTCGAACGCGGACGGTCGCCGCGCTCGAGGCGTCATGTTCGGGCGCGCGAGGCGTTTCTGTCAAGCGCTTTCACCGCCGTCGAGGCGCGCGTCGGGTTCCAGCGCGAGCAGGCGGTCGACGCGGTCGCACACGGCGTCCGCGGTTTCCGCGACCACGCGCGCGAACCAACTGGGGTGTTCGCCGGCGACGAAGGGCGAACCCCAGCGCGCGCCCGCGTCGGCGTCGCTCGCCAACTCCGCCACCACGTGGACCGTCTTCCATCCGTGCGCGCGCGCGGCGCGAATGTCGCTGTGCGCGTTGTCGCCGACGTAGAGCACGCGCTCGCCGCGCACGCCGATGCGCGCTTCGATTTCATCCACGTGCGCCCCTTCGAGGACCGCGGCGTCGTGGGCGAGCGCACGGCGATGGTCAGTCGCGCGGTCGAAGAAGCGCGGCTTCGCCGACGACATCGACACCACCGTGAAGAGCGATCGCCACGCGGGTCCCACCACGAGGTCGAGCACGTGGGTCGCGTAGTCGAACTCCGAATTGGTGACGACGAAGAGCGTCTTGCCGGCGCGCCGCCAGTGCGCGAGGCGCGCGGCGACGCCGTCGACGGGGGCGACGAAGCGCGCGAGGTCGCGCACCAGGCGCCCTTTCAGCTCGCCCTGCGTGTGCGAGCGGTCGAGCATCTGGCGCGCGTCGAGACAGGCGCGCGCGGGGTCGAACGCGCGCGCGCCTCTGCCCGTCGCGTGCGCGCGCGTGAGCGCTTCGAACAACCACATGGTCGGCACGTCGAAGGGCGACGACAGCGGGTGCACCTGCGCCCTCGCGTCGGGGAGCGGCTCGCCCGGCGCGATCCCATCGACCCACGCGCCCGCGCGACGCGCGACGCGCACGCGCCGCTCAGCGTCCAGCTTGACCACGTGCGCGCTCGCAAGGTCGAGCGCGAGCGCGCGCGCAGCCTCGAAATCGCCGCGCTGCGGATCGACGACGACGTCGCCGGGCTGGTACCCGCGCTCCGTAACCAAGAACTCCTGCGCTTCCGCCATGGCGAGGGCGTTGACGGCCGGGTCGTCGTAGATGGCGAGCGTGTGGTCGAGGTCGAAACCGACCGCGTCGACAGCCCCGAGATCGAGCGAGCGATTCGCCGTGAGACGGGCGCGAGGTCGTGGCATGGCGATGGGGTCGAAGGGTGGCTTCATGGTGAACCGGGGGAGGCTAACAGCCCGGCTGGCGTCGGTCAACGCATCGACTGAGGGCCGTCGGTACGCCAAATCGTCGTGTGAAACAATGCACATGAGTCCTTGGGAAAACGGCCTTGCGTTTTCGTGGATATCGGGATACGTATGGGAATAGCGAGGAAAAAGAGGGTGTGTGGGGAAACGCTAAGGGCTAAATCGGCACTGGTTGGCGCCGCGGAAGCGGTGCGTCTGTAGTTCAAGGAGTTCGCATGAACCCGAAGTTCTTCACCGTCGAGGAAGCGAACGCCCTCATTGGCTTCCTGGAAAATTCACTCGAGAGGATCCGACGCAACCGCCAGCGCTATTTGTGGCTGCTGGAGGAGATCGCGATCCTCAAGTTGATCGTGGAATGCGGCGCCGACGAGGCCAACCGCGACACGGTCGACCTGGAAGAGAAGACCCACGAGCTCAAGGCCGTGGAAGCGGAGATCGACAAGGCGCGCGCTTCGGTTCGCGACGCCGGTTGCATCTTGAAGGACGAAGAGAAGGGCCTGGTCGACTTCTTCTCGATCCAGAGCAACACGGTGGTCTACCTGTCGTGGAAGCGCGGCGAAGATTCGGTCAAGTTCTGGCGTTCGATTCGGGACGCCGATAGCAACGTGCGCCGGCCCTTGGAAGGGTCGCCGTCAACGTAGTTACGCCCAGCAGAGTAGTCACGGTCGACGACGCCGCCGGAGAGACTCCGGCGGCGTTTTCGTTTTATAGCGCGGTGTAGTTGGGGCCTTGCCCGCCTTCGGGCGGCGTCCATCGAATGTTGTCGAGCGGGCACTTGATGTCGCAGGTCTGGCAGTGCACGCAGTTGGCGAAGTTGACCTGGAGCCGCAGCGCGCCGCCGTCGCTCGTCACCATCTCGTACACGTTGGCCGGGCAGAAGCGGTTGCACGGGTAGCGATACGTCGCGACGCACGTCTGGTAACACTTCTGGGTGTCGAGGACGAGCAAGTGCGAGGGCTGGTCTTCGCCGTGCATGGTACCGGAGAGATACACGTCCTGCAGCTTGTCGAGGAATTCGCGGCCGTCGTACTTGCGCGGCGGCGGAAGATCGATGTCGACGCCGTAGTACTCGGCGACGCTCTTGAAGGTGTAGCGGTCTTCTTTCTCGTGCGCGGGTCCGAGCACGTCGGCGCCGCCCGTCGCTTGCTGCAAGCCCACGTGCACGAGCGCGCGCGGGAGCCCGAGCGACATCGCGCGGTGGAAGTTGCGCGTCTTGTAGAGCTGCTTGCCGACGTAGCTGTCGTACACGGCCCGCTCGTAGGGGGCGAGCGTCGGGGACGAATAGTCGTCGGCGATGAGGGACTGGAAGGCGGTCTCCGCCGCCAGCATGCCCGACTTCATCGCGAGGTGGATGCCCTTCAAGCGCGCCATGTCGACGAGCGAAGCCGCTTCTCCGATCAGCAGCGCGCCGTCGGTGTAGAGCTTCGGGATCGAGTGGTAGCCGCCCGCGGCTATCACCTTTGCGCCGTAGTACACACTCTTGCCGCCCGCGAGGAGCTTGCGAATGGTCGGGTGTTCCTTGAATTGCTGCAGCTGCTCGTGCGGATTGATGAACGGGTCGCGGTAGTCGAGCGGCGTCACCAACCCGACCGCGAGCATGTTGTCGGCCATGGTGTAGATGAAGGTCCCCCCGACGGAATCGGCGCGGAACGGATACCCCATGGTGTGGACGACGCGTCCAACGTCGGTGCGTCCGGCCGGGACTTCGAACACTTCCTTGACCCCGGTCTCGAACACTTGCAGCGATTTCCCTGCGAGGAGCCGGTGGCGCGCGATGAGCTGCTTCGACAAGTAGCCGCGCGGGCCGTCGCCGAAGATAGTGAGCTTGGCGCGCAGGTCGATGCCGAGCTCGAAGTTCGGCTTGCGCTGCCCGTGCTTGTCGATCCCCTTGTCGCCGGTGCGAATCCCGACCACGGCGCCGTTTTCTTCCAATATCTCGACGCCGGCGAAACCCGCGAACACGTTGACGCCGGCGGCTTCGACCAAACCGCCGAGCCAGCGGTTGAAGCGCGCGAGCGACACGATGGGCAGCCCGTGGTTGCGAAGCGGCGGCGGTGTAACGGGGAAGCGCAGCGCGCGCTGCTTGGTGAGGAAATACACGTCCTCGGCCTCGACGCGCTTCTCGATCGGGCAGCCCTTGGCTTCGTAGTCGGGGATGAGTTCGCGGAGCGCGATCGGGTCCAGCACCGCGCCCGAAAGCGAGTGCGCGCCCACTTCGCTGCCTTTTTCGACCACGGCGATCATGGGGGAGAGCGCCGCGCCCTGACCGGTCTCGGCGACGCGCGCGTTGTGGGCCTCGACGAGCTGCTGGAGGCGCAGCGCGCCCGCCAGCGACGCCGCGCCGGCTCCGACGAAGAGGACGTCGACTTCCAGGACTTCGCGATTCTCGCTCATGGGACTCCCGTCGTTTGAAAGACCACGGCATGATAACCAGTCGGCGCGGAGTCGTCAAAAGCGACCGCGTCGACGCCCGTCGAAGCCCTTGACATTCCGCGCCGTTCGGGTAGATTAGGCCGACCGCGCGGCGCGCCCGCGCCCACTCGAAACGCAACCATGGCCACACGCGTCGTCACTCCGGCCCTCGATCAGCCCCGCTCCTGGTGGGAGAGAACCTACCTGGGCGAGGTCGTGCGCGGTTTGGGGATCACGATGGCGCACATGATCAAGAACCTCGCCGACCTGCGCCGCAACCGCGTCGGCATGACGTATCAGTGGCCCGAAGAACCCAAGCCGCTCCCGCCGACCTTCCGCGGCGAGCACCGCCTGATGCACCGCCCCGACGGGACGCCGCGCTGCGTCGCGTGCAACTGCTGCGCGACCGCGTGCCCGGCCAACTGCATCGAGATCACCGGCGCCGACACCGGCCACGACGGCGTCGAGAAGTATCCGATCCGCTTCGACATCGACATCCTCCAGTGTGTGTACTGCGGGATGTGCGTGGAGGCCTGCCCGTGCGACGCGATTCGCATGGACACGGGGAAGATCACGGAAGCCTACTTCGAGGGGCCGGTCAAGATTCTCGACATCGACTACTTGATGAAGAATCACCCCAACGACAAGAGCCCCATCAGCGAAGCCATCTACTAGTCGGTCGACGGCAGCAGCTTTCCCGGATTCAAGATTCCCATCGGGTCGAACGCGCGCTTGATCGCGCGCATGAGTTCGATTTCTTCGGCCGAGTATGCGATCGGCATGTAGTCCTTCTGCACGTAACCGATGCCGTGCTCGCCGGAGATGAGTCCGCCCAGCTTCACGGTGAGCTCGAAGATCTCGCGGATGGCGGGGTCGAGCGCGTGCGCCCACCGTTCCTCCGGCATGTCCATCTTGAGAATGTTGACGTGGAGGTTGCCGTCGCCGGCGTGTCCGTAGCACACGGTGCGCAGGCCGTGGCGCGCCGCGATCTCCTTCACACCCGCCACCAGCGCGACCAGCTGGTTGCGCGGCACCACCGTGTCTTCTTCCTTGTAGACCGACTCCGACTTGACTGCGGCGCCGAACGCGCGCCTCATCGACCATAGCTCGCCCATCTTGGCCTCGGTATCGGCGACCAACACATCGGTGGCGCCGTGCGCGAGCAGGATCTCCGCGGCGCGCTCGGCGTCGCGCAGAATGACGGACTCGTCGTTGCCGTCGAGCTCGATCAAGAGGTGCGCCGCCGCCCGCGCGTTGGGGAACGATCTTCCCAAGTGGCGCTCGGTGATCTCGACGGCGTCGCGCTCCATGAACTCGAGCACCGACGGCACCACGCCCGCGTGCATGATGGCGGGTACGGCGCGCGCGGGTGCTTCGAGCGAATCGAACGGTGCCAAGAGCATGGTGCGGTGGCGCGGGAGCGGCAGCAGTCGAAAATAGATCTTGGTGATGATCGCGAGCGTCCCTTCGGACCCCACGATGAGCTGGGTCAGATTGTAGCCGGTGACGTTCTTCAAGAGTTTGCCGCCGTGATGCACGACGGTGCCGTCGGGCAGGACGGCTTCGACGCCGGTGACGAAGTCCTTGGTGACGCCGTACTTCACGGCGCGCGGACCGCCCGAGCACTCGGCGAGGTTGCCGCCCAAGAAGCAACTCCCGCGGCTCGCGGGGTCGACGGGGTAGAACAAGCCCACGGCTTCGACCGCTTCCTGAAACACCTGCGTGATGACGCCGGGCTCGACCACGGCCATCAGGTTCTCGCGGTCGATCTCGAGAATGCGATTGAGATTCTTGGTGGAGAGGACGATGCCGCCGTGCACCGGGAGCGCGCCGCCCGAGAGTCCGGTGCCGGCGCCGCGCGGCGTGACCGGCACGCGGTGCTCGGTGGCGAGACGCATCACGCGCGACACACCGTCGGTCGTACGCGGGACCGCCACCACCTCGGGGCGGAACACGAGGTCTTCGGTTTCGTCGGAGGCGTGCACCACCAGCGCGTCGTCGTCGACGTGCACGCAGTCCGCGCCGACGGCGTCGCGCAGTCGCGCGATCAACTCCGGAGTGACGCGATTGAACGCCGCGCTCGCCATGCGGGAATACTAAGGGCGCGCCCGCCGGACCGGCAAGCGCGCCCTTTCGGAACGACGACGCGTCGGAACGCCGACGCCTATCGATACAAGATGCGGATGACTTCGTTGTGGGTGTCGGAAATCCACAGATTGCCGCCGGAGTCGAGCGCGACCCCGCGCGGCGCGGCCAGGTGCACGTCGCGCGCCGCGGCGCCTTGCTCGCCCTCGAGCGCGCACGCCGTGATGGCGGTGGCGTCGAACGGGCGCGCTTTTCCGACGACGGTGCTGATGGTGCCGTCGAGCGCGACCTTGCGAATCACGTGGTTGCCGCTGTCGGCGATGAACAAATTGCCGTCGACGTCGGTGGCGACGTCGCGCGGCTGGTTCAGCTGGGCCTCTCCGCCGGGGCCGTCGTCGCCGGAGAATCCCGCGCCGAGGACGGGATTGCCCGCCACCGTGGTAATGATGCCGCCCGGGTACGATACCTTGCGCACCGCGTTGTTGAGCGTGTCGGCGATGTAGAGATTGCCGTCTGCGTCGAAGCAAATCTTGCCGCTCGGGTCCGCCGTCTGCGTGCGCTCGAGGTTGATCATGGCGGCGGTGGCCGGTCCGTTGTCGCCGGAGAAGCCCGCCTGATAATTCCAACCGCCCGTCCCGTTCGACACCGGTGCGGTGCCCGCGACGATGACGACGTTGCCCGAGCCGTCGACTTTGCGCACCAGCATGTTGGCCTGGTCGGCGATGTAGAGCTCGCCGGTGACGGGATGAAACACGGTGGCGACGGGGAGATCGAGCACGGTCGAGAGCCGCGGCAGTCCGTCGCCGTTGAAGTTGCGCGCACCGGTGCCGGCGTAACGCGCCACCCACCCGGTCGCCAGGTCCATTTCCATCACGATCGAGTTGTGCCACGCGCTCAAGTAGAGCTTGGTGCCGTCGGGGCTGAAGCACACGTGCGTAGGATGATTGAGATCGGCTTCGAGCGCGGGGCCGTCGGACGGGTTGCCGAAGTAGCGCCCGATCATCTTCACGAATTTGCCGGTGCCGTCGAGCTGCAACACGCGATGGTTGTTCCAATCGAGCACGATGGGATTGCCGTCGGGGTCGAAGCACACGTCGGTGGGCCAGTACAACTTGGTGTCGCCGGGCAGCTGTCCCATCTGGCCCGCGCCGGGCTTGCCGGTGCCGCCCCACGCGTAGACGCGACCGCGCTCGGGGCTGTCGATCGAGAATCCGCCCGGATTCGATTCGTCGCACACCGCGGGAGCGGTGGCGTCGTCGGAGCAGCCCACGAATACGCCGCCCAGCACGAGCAGAGCAAGGAAGGTGAGTCGAATGGCTCGGTACATGGGTGCGTCTCCTACTGCATCTTCACGCGACGAATGCGGTGATTGAAGGTGTCGGCGATGTACAAGTCACCCGCGGCGTCGAAGCCGATGCCGCGCGGGGTCGCGAGCTGGGCCGACGTGGCCGGACCGCCGTCGCCGCCGAAGCCCATGGTTCCGTCGCCCGCCACCGTGACGATCGTGTTGGCGCCGAAGTCGACCGCGCGCACGACGTTGTTGCCGGAGTCGGCGATGTACAGGCGACCGTCGGGTCCTAGCTCGAGATCGGCGGGCAAATTTAGAGACGCGTCGAGCGGATCGCCGTCGTCGCCCGCGTACGCGGCGGCGCCATTGCCGGCCACCGTCGTAATCACATTGGCGACGAAGTCGACCTTTCTAACCCGGTGATTCCCCATGTCGGAGAAATAGAGAATACCTTGCGAGTCCACAACGATGCCGCCACCCGGGTCGGGACCGGCGCCGGTCGGCTGCTTCATCTTGGCCAGCTTGGGGTCGCCGTTGTCGCCTTCGAAGCCGCCGGGATCGAGCGGAGTCGGCGTCGGACACACGATGGTGCCGACCACTGTCGAGATATTGCCGGTCGGATCGATCTTACGCACGACCTGGTTGCGCTGATCGACGATGTAAAGCGACCCATCCGGGCCCTCGGCGAAACGAACCGGCTGGTTCAGCTTCGCGGACAGCGCACTGCCGCCGTCGCCGGTGCAATTCGGATCGCGGCCGGTCGTGATGAATATGTCTCGCGTCGCCGGATCCCACTCGCGGATCTTGTGGCTGTGCCAGCACATGACCGCCAGCTTTCCGTTGCTCTTCTCGATCACGTCGGTGGGATGATTCAGGAAACACTGCGTGCCCGGCCCCCCGGGAGAAGTTTGATCGGATTTGTCGAGAAGGCCGTCACCGATTCCGTCGGCGCCGACCACTGTCTCCAAGCGGCCCTTGTCGGTGATGCGACGAATGCGGTGGTTGTTGAAGTCGACGATGTAGGTGCCGATGTTGGCGGTGAACTCGATGTCGATGGGCCAGTAGAACGACGATTGCAGGAGCGCGTTGCAGTCGCCGTCGTAGGCGGCGTCGCCGTTGCCGGCCCAGGTACGAATCGTCCCCACCGGTCCGGTTTCGACCGGGAGCGGGACCGCGTCGCGTTCCGAACACGCGACGTTGGGATTCGGCGCGACGGATTCGTCGTTCGAACACGCGATGGAGAGGGAGAAGGCTGCGACGAGGAAAAAGAGGACCGCGCCACGAATCGTGTACATCGATGGCTCCTGGGAAGAAGGCTCCGCTACGCCCACGGCGGCGAACGGGACGACGAGAACCTTGCCCTAGATTTTATCAGAGGCCGCGAACGAGCGTCAATTGCGGCCTAGGCGCCTGACTACGGATTCACGGTGATGGTGCCCTTCATTCCCATCGAAAAATGCGGCCGGCAAAAATACGGATACGAGCCGGGCGTGTTGAACGTGAACGTGAACGAGCCGGACGACTTCGGACCCTCGTCGAACAACCGTGTTTCCGGTAAGTTCGGATCCGTCCCGTGCGTTACCGAATGTGTCCCGCCGTTCCACACCCACGTCACGCTTTCACCCACATTGATGGTCGCGTTGGCGGGAGAAAAACTCGTGCCAGAGATGCTGATGGTTCCGTTGAAGGGTCCGCCGCCGCCGTCGCCGGGGCCGGAGCTGTCGTCGCCGCACGACGCGACGGCGAAGGCCAGCGAAGCGATGAGCAATGCGGGTGTGAGGAAACGAGGGGTGCGGGACCGAAGCGGGTGGATCATGGTGGTACCTCGATCGTGTGAGCTGTGATTAGCGGGGCGGTTGCTTGGAAATATATCCCGGACGGTCGATTGCTGCAACGGCCGTCCTCGAAAGGACTGGCCCCGGCCTCGCAAGAGCCTGTATACTGCGCGCTCGTGCACGCCCGCGCTCCGCGGGCGCCGTTCTTGATCCCCAGCCGGCCGCCTTGGGATCGGTCCCACTTGGACATGCAAGGGAGGCAGTGAGGTTTTATGGCGCGTCCGAAGATCGCCCTAATCGGCGGAGGACAAATTGGTGGAACGCTGGCGCTCATGGCCGCGCAGCGCGAGCTCGGCGACGTGGTCCTGTTCGACGTGGTGGAGGGGATGCCGCAGGGCAAGGCCCTCGACATCATGGAATCGCGTCCGGTCGACGGCTACGACGTCGACCTGATGGGAACCAACGACTACAAGGACATTCGCGGCGCCGACGTCGTCATCGTCACGGCCGGGTTCCCGCGCAAGCCGGGCATGAGCCGCGACGATCTCCTCAAGATGAACATCGACATCATGAAGACCGTCGCGACCAACGTGAAGGAACACGCGTCGAAGGCCTTCGTGATCGTGATCTCGAATCCGCTCGACGCGATGGTGTTCGCGATGAAGCGCATCACGGGCTTTCCGCGCGAACGCGTGGTCGGCATGGCGGGCGTGCTCGATTCGGCGCGCTTCCGCTGCTTCGTCGCCATGGAGCTCGGGGTCAGCGTCGAGGACGTGACGGCGTTCGTGCTGGGCGGACACGGCGACGAAATGGTGCCGCTCCCGCGCTACTGCACGGTGGCGGGCATCCCGCTCCCGGCCCTGATGTCGCCGGAACAGATCGACCGCATCGTGAAGCGCACGCGCTTCGCGGGCGGCGAGATCGTCGAGCTCTTGAAGACCGGCAGCGCCTTCTATTCGCCGGCGGCGTCCGCCATCGCCATGGCGGAGTCGTACCTCAAGGACAAGAAGCGCGTGATGGCGTGCGCCGCGTTCTTGGAGGGCGAGTACGGCGTCGACGGGCTCTACGTCGGCGTGCCGGTCGTGATCGGCAAGGGCGGAATCGAGCGCGTGATCGAGATCGAGCTCGCGCCCGACGAAAAGAAGTTGTTCGACGTCTCGGTCGATCACGTGCGCACGTTGTCGAAATCGCTCCCGCTGTAGTCGCGGGCGCCGAACCACCCCTGGTAAGGAGCCGCAGATGAAACGCTCGATGCTGGTCGCCCTGGTCTCGTCGTTGCTCGTGGCGTGCGGTGCCAGCCGCGCCGTCACCACCGGGTACGACTGGCAGGAGTTCTCGCGAACGATGGGGAGGTTCTACCTCACGGCCGAGCTCGGCACGCCCGGTTCGGCCAACTATCAGTTCTTCTATGCGGACAGGTCGGGGCACGTGCACGTGTACGGGATGCAAGACGGCGTGCTCGAGCGCAAGTGGGAGGTCACCACGCTGGGGTCGCGCGCGACGTGCATGGAGGTCGCCGATTTGTACGGCGACGGCAAGCAGAAGCTCGTCATCGGCAGCGTCCAGGGGCGCCTTCTGATCTACGACGTCGCTACGTTTCAGCTCGAGTGGGAGAATTTGCAGGTTCGCTTCAACCGCGTCGAGCACGGCACCGTCGCCAACCTCGACAACGACCCTCAGCTCGAAGTGATCCTTCTCGCCGACGACAACATGTTCGTATTCGACAGCTACAACCGCACCATCCAGTGGAACAGCACCACCAAGGTGCTGGGGAAGTACGTGGCGGTGGGCAACGTCGACGACGACCCCCAGCCCGAGATCGTGATCAACAACGGGCAGATCTTCGACGGACGCTTTTTCAATATTCAGTTCCAGACCGACCAGCCGTTCGGGGACAAGATCGCGCTCGTCGACATGACGGGCGACGGCTACGCCGACGTGATCGGCGAGTTTCCGGATCGCACCATTCGTCTCTACGATGTCTGGAACGGGCGCGAGATCTGGTAGGGCTACTTACCCTTCTCGAAGTCGATCGTCACCAGCGTCCACAGCGTCGCCGGTTTGCCCGCGACCGTGCCGGGTGTGAACTTGATGCGGCGCGCGGTGTCGAGCGCCGCGCGCACGCAGTCGGCGGGGAGGCCCGTCGACGCGGGCTCGACTTGTTCGACGCGCCCGCGCTCGTCGACGCGGATGCGGACGTCGATGCGCAGCCCGACGCAGTGCGAGAGCTTGCGCGTGTCGGGCCACGTGATCTCGATCGGGCGTGGCGGAACGGTGCCGCCGCCCGGACCGCCGCCGCCGTCGCCGGTGCGCACCCCGACCCCGCCCGGTTCGCCCCCCGCGCCGCTCCCGTATCCCTCGCCGCTCCCTTCGCCACCGACCCCGCTTCCGCTCCCGGTGCCAGGCTCCGTCCCGACTCCGCCGCCGCCTTGGGCCGATTCAGCGCGCGACGTGTCGACGCTCGTGGGTTGGGAGGCCGGCGGCGTCGGTGTGGTCGCGACCGGGGTGGCGTGCGTCTCGACGGCGATCTCTTCGGCGGGAATGGTGGCGCCCGCGGGGACGGGGGCGTCGACGTCGATCTGCACTTCGAGCACCGAGCCCGGACCGAAGCCGGGCGAGCCCGCGTGACCGCCTTCGAGTCCGCCCGCGCTGCCGTCGCCCGTGGCCAGGTTGGCGCCCCACCACCACGCGAGCAGCGAGAGGTGGAGCGCGACCGACGCCGTCGCCGCCAGCGCCCAACGCCTGCGCGACGCGGTGCGTTCGCTGAGCGTCATGGCGCGACGCTCCGTCGCGGGCGCGTGGCGGGTGCCGCGGGCGTATGATATGGTGGACGCGAACCAGGAGTAGACGCATGCACCGCCGTTTGACGCTTCCCAACGTGGTGACCGCGACGCGCATCGTGATGGCGCTGGTCGCGGCGTGGCTGGCGGCGCGCGCGCACGGCGCGCCCCTCGCGGTGGGCATCCTCATCGCGGCGGCACTGCTCGACGCGTTCGACGGATGGTACGCGCGCGCGTTCGGGCAAGTGTCGCGCGTCGGCGAGCACATGGATCCGCTCGCCGACAAGATCCTCATGGGCGTGGTGTTCGCGTGGATCGGCGACGACACGGCGTCGGCGATGGTGTGGTGGCTGGTGGCGGCGGTGGGTGCGCGCGAGGTCGCGATGACGGTGTTTCGGTCGTACAGCTTGCGTCGGCACGGCCGCTACATCCCGGCCAGCCCGCTCGGTCGCACGAAGATGTTGGTGCAAAGCGTGCTGGGGCTGGGGATCCTCGGGGTGACGCACTGGGCCGGCGTCGCGGTTCCCGTGGCGGTCGTCGAAGTCGCGCTCTCGGTCATCATGATCCTCTCGTACGCGTCGGCCGCGGCCTACGTGATCGATTGGAGGCGCGCCGCGCCGTACCGGCGGGAATCCAACGAGGCCGAGGCTCCCCGTGTCGCGGCCAATTCCTGACCGGTGCGTCGGCCCCAAAGCAAAGGGGCCTGCCGCCGACCAGGAGCAGACCCACTTTGCGCTACACAACACCATGGTTAGGCTGGTAGCACGTTCAAAGTAGGCGAGGTCGCCGCCATTGTCAAGGCGACGCCCGGACGCTATCTTCTCCGCGGTGCGTTTACTCTCCTTGATCCAAAGCAATTGTGGACACGCGATCGTGTTCGTCGTGTGCACCGCGGTGGTGGCGGCACCGTGGCCGCGCGCGTCGCGCGCACACGCGCCGGTCGCGTCGGCGGTGTCGGCCGCGCCGTCGGCACCCTCCGATTCGTCGCGCGCGCGTGACCAGCTTGCACCCTCGTCGAACCCGCACTTCTTGCGCGACGCCGTCGCCGGCGCGGGCTTCGCGGCGGCGCCCGAAGACACCACCGACGACGAGTTCTTGCCCGAAGAGCACGACACCAAGAAGCTCATCTGGGACATCACCGCGTGGGTGATCGGTGCCGCGCTGGTCGCGTTCTTCATCATCAAGGTGTTCATCGAGAAGGACCCCGACGAGTCGGACGGCGGCGGCAGCACCAAACCCGACCCCTTCTGATCGTCTCCCTCATCGCTTGCGGCCGGCCACCGCGCCCGACTCCTTCCAAAACGGCGCGTGCACCAGCGCGTGCTGGCCCGAGCGCCGGTCGCTGACCTCCACCACCAATTCGTAACGCCCTTCGTCGAGCGCGTCGACGTCGATCGCGATCGACTCGCGGTCGTCGTGCGATCTCCCTTCGCGGCGGAAGGTCTGCGAGATGGCGGCGTCTTCGTCGTCGCCGAAGCCGGCCCACTCGATCGCTCTTCGTCCCCAGTCGACCCACGCCGGGTCGTCCACCGCGGGCGCGCGGAAGATCGCGTAGCGCAGGTCGTACGACGACGCGCGCGCGCCGCCCTGCGTCGTGAGTCTGAGGTTGTAGATCTCCACGTACGCGCGCAGGCGCTCGCCCTGCACGCACGCGCGCTCGACGTTGGGGCGCATGCGCCCACCGCCGCGCTCGATGGCGGGTTCGCCCGCGCGCGGCGCTTCCGCGCGGTACAAGAGCACGTCGCTGAGCGCGAGCTCGTCGCCCACGAAGCGGCGCGCGTCGGCGTCGCGGCGGCCGACCGCGCGCGCGAGGCGGTAGGGATCTTCGAACGCAACCGCGAAGTGATACCGGTCGCACGGCACTTGCACGCGCCGCACCACTTCGAACGCGCGCCCTCGCGCCGAACGCGTCTCCACCAGATCACCCGCGCGCACGCTGTCGGCGAAATCGCCTTCGCGCAGCCACCGCTCGTCGAAATAGCTCGCGCGCAAGTGGAAGCGGCCGACCTTGGAGAGGTTGACCACCGAGCGCAGCGCGTCGGCGTCGATCGCCATCGCGAGGTAGACCGAGCTCGCCATCGATTCGTCCTTGAACGCGTACGCGTCGACCACGCCCGGTATGGGCGCGGCATCGGGCACGAGCGTCGTCGACGCGGGCGAGTGGCGCATGAAGTGGAGCGTGATGTCGGCGTCGTAGGGGATGCGCGGGTTGCCGTTCAGGAATTCGTCGACGAACACGAGCTGGTGGAAGAGTCCGTCGGTATTGAACGACCACGTCTCCACCTTGCCGCTGTTGAACACGTCGCCCATGGTGTAGTCGATGTCCATGGGCCGTCCGAAGCGCACGAAGGCTTCGCCGCGGTCGGTCTCCCACCCGCGCTTGCCGGTGGGTTCGTTGGAATAGAGGCAGTCGGCGAGGAACAACCGGTACGCGTGCTCGAGCGCGCGCGGGTTGACCTGGGTGGTGGGGTCGGGGTCGGCGACGAGCCACAACCCGCGCTGAAAATCCTCCTGCACGTCGGCGGTGGCGTCGCGGTAGCGCGCGTCGTCGTTGGCGCCCAGCACGAAGGTCAGATTGTGGTACACGAGGGCGGTGGCGTCGTCCATGAGCGCGACGCCGGCCGCGTAGTCGCGCGCGCACGCGTCGTAGCGCCGGGCGTCGAAGGCGAGGGTGCCGCGCATCATGCGGAACTCGGGGCGCGCGGGGAAGCGCGCGACGTAGGCGTCGCACTCGGCGCGAATGCTGTCGTTGAGCGCGTAGCCCGCGATGAGCGCGCGCAACGCGACCTCGGCGTTGGTGCTGTCGCACGCGAGCGCGGAGCGCAATTCGCGCCGCGCGTCGGCCAGGTCGTCGCGGTACTCGTTCATGCGCTTCCAATTCTGGTAGTGATAGAGGCCCAAGAGCGTGCGCGCGTCGCAGCGCGCGGGGTCGACCGCGAGCACGTCGCGCAAGAGGCGCAGCGCGTCGGGGTAGAAGGTCTGCGCGAAATAGGTCGACGCCAGCTCCATGGTGACGTCGACGTCGTTGGGGTGCTGCGCGCGGGCGTTCTCGAGCACGTCCTGCGAGAGGAGGCGGCTCTGGATGGTGTTGCGCTCGCGGTAGAGGCGCCCCAGCCGGCACGCGGCCGCGGCGTCGACGCCGTCGTGCGCGCCCTCGGATTCGAGCTGGGCGATGGCGACGTCCTGGTTGCGGGTGGAGGGGGCGGCGGTGGGCGCGGCGGGGACGGCGTCGTCGCGTCCGGTGCTCGCGCAGGCGAGCGCGCAGGCGAGCCCGAAGAGTGCGACCAAGCGCGAGGCGTGTCGGTTCGGTGCCATGGGACTCTGTCGACGAAAGCCGCGCGGCGGGGCGAACGGCCGTCGGTAATATAGCCCGCCCCGCGCGGCGCGGGAAGGAATGTGTGCGTGCAAAAAAAGCGGCGCGGTGACGAATTGCTTCGCCGCCGCGCCGCTGCGCGGGACCCCGGCCCCTAGATGACTAGAGATTCACGGGCGAGCCGACGGCGTCATCCTTGCCGCGGAAGGAGACCGTCAGTCCGGCCCCCGGTTCCGAGGTTTGGATCTTGAACGCGAGCGAGTTTCCCGACTTCACCGGATTCTCGCCGGTGCGGAACATCACGCTCGAGCCGGACGCGATGCCGACCCATCCCTTCGGCGCGCGGATGTCTTCCAAGCGCGCGCCCTTGATGGTGACGCCGTAGACCTCGTCGTCCTTCGACGCGACGGTAATCGCGACGGTGGTGACGCCGTCTTCCTCGCCCATCACGGCCTTGGCGGCGGTGGGACCTTCGGCCCACGCCGGCGCGGCGGCGAGTGCGAGCACGACCAAAACGAACCAATGAGACCGTTTCATGATGGATCGACCTCCTATGGATGCGATTCCTTGAGCTGCGAACACGGTCGTTGATCGATCGCTAAACGGAATGCCCCTTGTCGCCCCGGGCGGTGCACCGTTTCCCGGGGAAGCCACGGACATCCCGTGATGGAATTGATGCCTCAATGCTACCACGAAACGGTTCCGCGTGTCGAGGTTTGTGGCGTCGTTACGCGAAGTTCTCGGGGCGGGCGGGGGACGGGGCATTCGCCTTGTACCCGCGCGGGGGCTCCCGCTATCATCGCGCCAGCCCTCGTTCCCTCAACCCGGAGGTCCTCGGTGTCTACAAAACAGTTTTCGGCGCCCGGCCGGCGGGCCCGGGCGGCGCTCGCGGCCGCCGTCGCGCTCGCGTGCCTCTTGCCCGCGGTAGCGCCGGGCGAAGTCGTGCGCCTCAAGGACGGCTCGACGCTCAAGGGCCGCCTTGTGAAGGTGGAGGGCGACACCCTGGTGGTGCGCTTGAGCGTCGGCGCCGCGGTCAAGGTGCACCGCAGCCAGGTGGAGTCGATCGTGTTTTCGGATTCGGCGGTCGCGATGGGCGCGCCCCTGGTGGCGACGGCGGTGCCCGCGACGGCGACCCCGGCGGGGACCGGCACCATCGAGGTCCGCTTCGAGGACCGCAAGGTGTCGAGCAAGATCACGATCGACAAGAAGAAGAACTGGGACGAGAAGATCCGGTCCAACGAGATCGTGATGGAGTTCGTGGTCGACGGAATGGTGGCGTACTCGAAGGTCGACACCACCATGGACAAGACCATCTACCTGGGGCAGGAGAAGCAAATCAAGAACGACACCCAGCTGGCCGACTTCGACGTGAAGGTGAAGAGCGGCAAACACCGCTGCAAGCTGGTGGTGCGCAACCGCGACCCGGACACCTTCCGCGACAGCTTCGACCCCGAGCCGCTCTCGCTGATCCTCGACTTCGACGAGTTCACGCTGGACCCGAACGGCACCATGCGCCTCGACGTGCGCATGGACAAGGGGCTCCTACGCCTGTCGAGCCCGAAGCTCTATCAGCCCAAGAAATGACGCGCGCTAGCGCGTCTCGTCGAGGCCGGTGCGGATGTTGGTTTTGAGCGCCGCGTCGTCGCCGACGTTGTCCATCGCCATCTCGAAGTAGGCGCGCGCACGCGACTTCTCGTTGCGCTCGAGGTAGACCATTCCGAGTCGGTAGAGGACGGCGGCGTCCTTGGGTGCGTGCAAGAGTGCGGCCTGGAGCGCCTCTTCGGCTCCATCGAGGTCGCCGGTCGCTTCCAGCACCGTTCCCAACCCCAAATAAGCGGCGGCGTTGTTTTCGTCGAGCTGGATCGCGCGGCGGTAGAACGCGACCGACTCCGCGCGGCGCTCGCGCGCGAAGTACGCGTCGCCGAGCGAGGTGAGCACGCGCGGGTCGTCGGGCGCGCGCGCGTTCGCTTTCTCCAAGACGCGCTCGGCGGTCGAAAAATTGCCCGAACGCATCTGGCACCCGCCGATGCCGAGCATGGCTTCCACGTTGGTGGTGTCGGCTTGATACACCTTCTGGAACTCGGTGAGCGCCTCCGCGTCCATCTCGCGCACTTCGTACGCGCGCGCGAGCCCGAGACGGCCGTAGGCCGAGTGCGGCGAGATCTGCAGCCCGCGCAGGAAGTAGTGCGTCGCTTCGGTGGGCCGATTGGTGTCGAGGTACAGCCAGCCCATGTGGAACAGCGCCGGTGCGTGGCTCGGGTCGACCGAGAGCGCCTTGATGAATTGCGCCTGCGCCTGCTCCTTCGAACCCGTTTCCGCGAGCAGCTGGCCGTAGCCCGAGAGCGCGGCCGTCTTTTCCGGGTCGTGGCGCAGCACCCACTCGTATTCGGTTCGCGAGGCTTGCGTGCGCCCAAGCGCGCGATACGCCTCCGCGAGATTGAGATGGACGTCGGCGTCGTCGGGGGCGTACTGCGCGGCAATCTGGAACTCGGACAGCGCGCGCTCCGCGTCGCCGCGGTCGAGCAGTGCGACGCCGAGGTTCAGGTGCGCGTCGGGGTCGTCGCTGCGCTGGCGGATCGACTGCTCGAACTCGCGCACCGCGGTCTCGGTGTCGCCGCGCTCGAGCGCTTCGACGCCGAGGTTGTAGTGATTGAGGGCGGCGTCCTGGCACGACGAGAGCGCCGCGAGGAAGATCGCACTGGCGACGAGCGGAAAGACGCGAGCACGCATGGGCGGCGATCATAGCCAACCGCCGGCGCGGGTGTCAAAACGTTACCGAGGGGCTAGCGCGCGTAGGGGAAGTCGGGGAGGGGGCCGCTCGCGGTGCGCAGCTTGATGCGGCGCGTGGCGCCGTGGACGATGAACACCTTCTCGTTGTTGCTTTCGGGGTCGCCCGGAAACACGAAGAAGCCCAGGCCGCGCGACGTGTAGCTCAACGTGTAGCCGAACAACACCTCGCCGTCGAGAAACTCGACCATCACTTTCTTGCCCTGAATCTGCGACGAGAAGAAGCCCTTCTTCTCGTGGTAGCCCGCGTCGCCGTCGAAATCGCGCACGAAGAACAGCGCCTTCAAGTCACCGATCTCGATCTCGCGCGTGATCTGGCCGTCGTCGACGTGGAAGCTGGTCTTGGTGGGCGCGAAGTCGAACGTCGTCCCGCGCACCATGGTGCCGTCGAGATAACGGGCGATCACGCGGTTGTCAGGTTTGCGCGGCATGCACTACGCCGAGTGCAAGGCGCATACCGACCCCGGCAGATAATTCCCGCGCGCGCGGCCCTTCCTGCCCGCGGCGCGCGCTTCCTCGTCGCGGCGCGCCGTGCCGGCCGCGCCGGCCCCCGCCCGCCCCGGCCCGGCGGCGCCTGCGAAACTTGGCGCACGCGCATGCGCGAGAATCGGCAGCGCGGCCGCGGTTGCATCCGGCGCGGATTCCCCAGCGCGGGCGCGATCGGGGTACGGCGTTTGCAACACCGCCCCGACCGCGTCGCGCGTGGACCGGGACCGGCCACCGGCGGGTCGAGCCGACGCAAATGGAAATTGATCGCGCGAGGCACGATTTGCTAAATTCCACCGAGAGCAACGTCGCCCTGGCAACACAAGGAGAAGGTTCCTTCGAACACGTCCTCTTACTGAACGCTTCCTTCGAGCCGCTCAACGTGATCGGGTGGCGACGGGCCGTGAAGCTCGTCGTGCTCGAGAAGGCCGAGATCGTCGAGGCATCGTCGCACGAGGTGCATTCGGTGTCGACGCGCATGCACGTGCCGTCGGTCGTGCGGCTGACGTCGTTCGTTCGCTTCCGCCGCCGGGAAGCGAAATTCTCCCGCCGCAACATCTACACCCGCGACGATTTTCGCTGCCAGTACTGCGGCGATCGTCCTCCCGCGCAAGAATTGACCTGCGACCACGTGATCCCGCGCTCGCGCGGGGGACGCACCGAGTGGTCGAACATCGTCACGTGCTGCGTGCCGTGCAACCGCCACAAGGGCGGACGCACGCCGGCGGAAGCGGGCCTGCGCCTGATCCGCATGCCGGCGCAGCCGACCTGGCTGTGGGGTGTCCAGAACCGCTTCGCGAGCCGACGCCCGCCCAAGGCGTGGCACGTCTACCTCTACCTCGATCGCGATCTCGAAACGGTGTCGTAGCGCAGCACGAGCGCCTACGCGAGCGCCGAGAGTTCCCGACGCGAACTTCCGCAGCGCGATACCAAATGTCTCGCGCGAGGACCTGA
>CAZLLI010000003.1:0-68395 GCA_964560355.1 uncultured bacterium
GACGCCGGTGGTGGTTTCCTCGGTGCCGCCGAAGACGCCCTTCAAGGCATCGTCGCGCGTCGAGTGCAGCGTCGACACCAAGTCGGCGCCGTCGTCCATCGTGATCTGCGGCTTCACGTCGAGCGCCTGGTTGATGTGCTTGTAGTAGGTGTCGTTGTCCTCACCGTGGATCGCGAAGACAGGAATCTGGTAGTCGGCGACCAGGCTGGCGGCGACATCGTCCTGGGTCGAGAGCGGATTCGACGCGCACAGCGCCGCCTGCGCGCCGCCGGCTTGCAGCGTGCGCATGAGGTTCGCGGTCTCGGTGGTCACGTGCAGGCACGCCACCACGCGCACGCCGTTCAAGGGCTTTTCCTTTTGGAAGCGGTCGCGGATGCTGCGCAAAACCGGCATGCGGTCGTCCGCCCATTCGATGCGATCCTTACCGACGGTCGCCAGCCCGATGTCCTTGATGTCGTACTTCATTCAGGTCTCTTGATCCTTTCTCGCTCTCGCGATCGTTGGTCTTACTTGGCCGCGGCCGCGCCCGCGCTGGCGCGGCGCTTCAAGTCTTCCGCGAAGTCCGTCAGCTCCCACGTGAAATCCTTGTCGTCGCGGCCGAAATGGCCGTAGGCCGCCGTCTTGCGATAGATGCCGCGGCGGAGCTTCAGGCGCTCGATGATTCCCTTGGGGGTGAGATCGAAGGTCTCGCGCACGACTTTGGTGAGCCGGTCGTCGGAGATCTTCCCGGTGCCGAAACTGTCCACCATCACCGACACGGGATCCTTTTCGCCGATCGCGTACGCGATCTGGAGCTCGCACTCGTCGGCGAGTCCGGCCGCCACGAGGTTCTTCGCGATGTGGCGCGCCGCGTACGACGCGCTGCGGTCGACCTTGCTCGGGTCCTTGCCCGAGAAGGCGCCGCCCCCGTGGCTCCCCATGCCGCCGTACGTGTCGACGATGATCTTGCGCCCGGTGAGTCCGCAGTCGCCCTGCGGCCCGCCGACCACGAAGCGCCCGGTCGGGTTGACCAGCAAACGGTAGCCGTCGCCGGGGAAGCCGTACTTCGCGAGCACCGGCTTCACCACCTTGTCGTTCATGTCGCGCCTGATTTGCTCGTCCTTGGCGTCGGGCCCGTGCTGCGTCGACACCACCACGGTGTCGATGCGGTGCGGTTTGCCGTCGACGTACTCGACCGTGACCTGCGTCTTGCCGTCCGGCCGCAGATACGAGCACGACGGCTCGTTGCGACGCACCCACGCGAGGCGCTCGGAAAGCCGGTGCGCGAGGAAGATCGGGAGCGGCATCATGACGTCGGTCTCGCGGCACGCGTAGCCGAACATCATGCCCTGGTCGCCGGCGCCTTCGCGGTCGACGCCCATCGCGATGTCGGGCGACTGCTCGTCGAGCGACGTGATGACCGAACACGTGTGGCAGTCGAAGCCAAAGGCGGCGTCGGTGTAGCCGATGTCCTTGATGACGCCGCGCACCAGCGAGGGAATGTCGACGTAGGCTTCGGTCGTGATCTCGCCCGCGACGAACGCGAGGCCGGTGGTCACGAGCGTTTCGCACGCCACGCGCGACTTGGGGTCTTGGGAGATGATTGCGTCGAGGACCGAATCCGAAATCTGGTCCGCGACCTTGTCGGGGTGTCCTTCGGTAACGGACTCCGACGTGAACAGCCGCTTCTCTGCCATGGTTGCTCCTTGAAACTCTAGAATGCTACTGCGCGCACTTCGTCACGCGCGACGGGCGGGATGACGATCGAACCATCGACGGGACGTGCCGGGAGGCATTGTTCTATAATTTCGGCTCCGATGCAAGTGGCCTATTTGGGCGGCCCGGCGGGGTCGTCGGCCGGCAGGACGGGGACCGCTCGTTCCATGCCGGCAAGGATAGCAGGTGCGGGCGGCTACTTGAAGTTGATCTCGCTCGAATCGCCCACGTCGAGCTTCTTGAAGCCGCCGCGAATGACCGCGTTGGCACCGATCAGGCTCGACTCGAGGAGCGCGTCGGTCACCGACGCGCCCTCCGAAATCACGGAGTCGCGCACCACCGACGAATGGATGACGCAGCGCTCGGCGATCGACACGTAGGGCCCGATGATCGAGTTCACGATCTCGGCGCCGGGCGAGATCGACACCGGCGGAATCACGATGGAGCCGTCGATCTTGGGAGGGTTGGCGGAGTTCTTGAGCAGCTTGCGGTTGGTCTCCAGCATCGCCTCCGGCTTTCCGCAGTCGAACCACTCGTCGATCACGACGGGGGCGAACTCGGCGCCGCGGCTGATCATGAGCTGGAGCGCGTCGGTGATTTGGTACTCGTTGTTGGTGGTGATGTTGCGCTCGATGATCTCGCGCACGGCGGCGAACAGGCCCTTGCCGTCGCGGAGGTAGTATAGCCCCACCAGCGCCAGGTTCGACGCCGGGTCCTGCGGCTTCTCGACCAGTTTGGTGATGCGGCCGTTCGCGACCTCCGCCACCCCGAAGCGGCGCGGGTCGTCGACTTCCTTGACGCCCAGCACGTGCGTCTTCTGCGCGACCACCTTGTGAAGATCGGTCTTGATGATGGTGTCGCCGAGCACGATGAGGAGCGGTTCGCCGGTGTCGGCGACCTTGCGGGTAAGATCGACGGCGTGCCCGATGCCGCGGCGCTCTTCCTGGAACACAAAGTCGACTTTGAGCTGCGGGTACTTCGCGCGCACGAACTGCTCGATCAGCTCGCCCTTGTAGCCCACGATGAGCACGATGCTGCTCGGCGCGAGCGGGACCACGTCGTCGAGAATGTGCGCGATGATGGGCTTGCCGGCCACGTACAAGAGTGCCTTGGGGAGCGTGTAGGTGTGCGGACGCAAGCGCGTGCCGATGCCGGCGGCGGGAATGATCGCTTTCAACGAGACATCTCCTTCTTGAGGGCGTCGATCTTCTTCACCGGTGTGGGGTCGACGCCGTTCAGGTACGCGAGGTACACGCTCGCGAAATCGCCGAGCAACATGGTCGACAGCATGCGAGACAAGCGCCCGCCCGCGGGCGACTCGAAGCGCTCGATTCTACCCGCGAAGGGCTTCATGAGCGACAGCCCCACCTCGGTGTGGCGGCGCGTCATGGGGTGGTCGTCGCGATCCTCCAACGAGCAGATGACCGCCTTCGCCATCACGTCGCCCACTTCCCAACCCACGATCTCGTTGTGGTTGAGCTCGGGGAAGAACGCGAAGTGCGCGAGCGTCTTCGCGTTCTCGTTGAACTGGCACGACCACCGGCGCGCCACACCTTCGAGCAACGCGGGTGCGGCATATACGAAGGCAATCTTGCCGTGCAGCGTCTTGGCCAGGGTGATCGCCGCATTGTCATTTCGCGACGGCGAGTAATCCGCGCAGCGCTCACGCGCAGCGCGCAACGCTTCCTCATACTCGGCGTCCTCGAAGGCGGCCGCTCCGGCCGCCCGTAACACGTGCAGCATGGGCAGGAGCGAAAACCCGATGGCGGCGCGCGGGGGCATGCCCCCGGGGATGATACAGCACGGGACGCCGTCGCGCTGGCAGCGCGCGGCCAATTCGCCGCCGCTCGTCACCGCGACCATCGCGGCCGCTACGCCGCGCGCGGCGTCGTAGGCCGCGAGCGTTTCGCCGGTGTTGCCCGAATAGCTGGACGCGACGAACAGCGCGCCGCGCGCGACGTTCTTCGGGAGCGCGTAGTCGCGGCAGCTCACGATCGGTGACGTCGCGCGTTCGCCCAGGAACGACTTCGCGAGGTCGCCGCCGATGGCGGAACCGCCCATGCCCGCGACCACGACGCGCTCGAATTTTCTCGTGCGCAGCGGTTCCGCCGCGCGCGCGAAGCCCGCGCCCACCTTCCACGCCGCCTCCATCTGGTCCGGAAACGCCAGCACGCGCCCCAGCATGTCGGTGGCGTCGAAGCGGGTCCGCAGATCGTTCATGTTCACGCGCTCGTCCTCCCGTTGTGAACCGGCCCGTGCGCTTTCAAGAAGGCGTCGATTTCGGCCTCGATCTCGCCCGTGGTACGAAAGCGCGCCACCCGGCGCAAGAGCGCGCGGCACTCGTCGAACGTCACCGAGCGAATGATGCGCTTCACTTCCGGGATGACGTTGGGGCTCACGCTGAATTCGTCGATGCCGAGGCCGATCAAGATCGGCACCGAGAGCGGGTCGCCCGCCATCTCGCCGCACACGCCCACGTGGATGTCGTGCTTGCGCGCCGCCTCCACCGTGAGCCGCAAGAGGCGCAGGATGCTCGGCTGCAGGTGCTGGTACAGGTGCGCGATCTTGCTGTTCCCGCGGTCGACCGCCATCGTGTACTGGATGAGGTCGTTGGTGCCGATGGAGAAGAAGTCGACCTCGCGCGCGAATTGGTCGGCGAGCGCCACCGCCGACGGCGTCTCTACCATGATGCCGAGCTCGACCGTGTCGTCGAACTTGTAGCGCTCGCGCTTCAAGTCCTCGCGCACCTCGGTGCAAATCTCCTTGGTGCGCAGAACCTCTTCGATCTGCGAAATCATCGGGAACATGATTTTGACCTTGCCGTGCGCGCTCGCGCGGTAGATCGCGCGCAGCTGGGTCTTGAAGATGTCCTTGCGCGTGAGGCAGAAGCGAATGCCGCGCCAGCCCATGAACGGGTTGAGCTCGGGCGAGCGATTGAGATAGCTCGCGATCTTGTCGCCGCCCACATCGAGGGTGCGAATGACGACGGGCTTGCCGTCCATGCGCTCGGCGACTTGCCGGTACACCTTGTACTGGTCCTCTTCGCTCGGCAGGTATTCCTGCGAGATGAAGTAGTACTCGGTGCGAAACAGCCCCACGCCCTGGCCGCCGTGGTCGAGCACGGAGCCGACTTCGTCGGGCGAATCGAGGTTGGCCGACAACATGAATTCGCGCCCGTCCAGCGTCGTGGCCGGGTAGCCGGTGAGCGTGAGCAGTTGCTCTTCCAGCTCGTGGAAGCGCGCAATCTCGTTCTGGTACTGCTCGATGGTGGTCGGGGTCGGATTGACGACGACGCTGCCGGCGTTGCCGTCGACGATGAGCATGTCGCCGGTGTCGACCTTGTCGACCAGGTTCTCGAGCCCCACCACGGCGGGGAGCCCTTGCGAACGCGCGAGGATGGCGGTGTGCGACGTGCGCCCGCCCAACTCGGTGACGTACCCCAAGACCGAGCGGCGGTCGAGCTGCGCAGTATCGCTGGGCGAAAGATCGTGCGCGACCAGGATGCTGGGTTCGCCGGGGCGATTGACGGCGCGCTTGTCCTTGCCGAGGAGCGTGCGAATGACGCGCTTCTTCACGTCCTGCACGTCCATGGTGCGTTCCTTGAGGTACTCGTCCTCGATGCCCGCGATGGACGCGATCACGTTGTTGATCACCTTTTCGAACGCGGCGGCCGCGTTCGCGCGCTCCTTGCGAATTAGCGCGGAGGTTTCGTCGACCAGCATGCGGTCGGCGAGGATGAGGAGGTGAGCGTCGAAGATGCGCGCGTGGTCGTCGCCCATGCGCTTGGCGATGTCGGACTTGATGGCGCGCAGCTCGCGCGCGGTGTCGGCGAGCGCTTGCATGAAGCGCGCGACTTCGGACTCGACGGCGGACGCGTCGACGAGCGCGCGCGGCACGTTGAGGCGCTCGGCGTCGCGCACGAAGGCGGGGCCGATCACGATCCCCGGCGAGGCCGAGATCCCCCGGCGCTCGTATTCCGGTTTCGCAGCCATAAGTGGCGTGGACCTAATCCTCGTAGAACTTGGCGTCGAAGAGGGCCTCGAGGGCCTTGCGCGCGGCGGCTTCGTCGGGGCCCTCGATCTCGACGCGAACGTTGGCGCCGCGGGCCGCGGCCAGGCTGGCCAGCCCGAGGATGCTCTTGCCGTTCGCGTAGCGTTCGCCGTGGTAGACACGGATATCGCTCGTGAACTGCGCGGCGATCTTGACGAACTCCCCGGCCGCACGCAGGTGCAGGCCGATCTTGTTGCCGACTTGTTTCGTGAACTCGACCATGTGGGATTTCTATTTCACCAGCATCGCGACGACGACGACCAACGGAAACAGGAGGATCGCGAGACGCGCCGCGTTCCACCCGCGCCGCAGCGCGAGCCACGCGAGCACCGTCGCCGCGACGACCAGCGCGAGGTGGCCGATCCCGTCCGCGTTCGCGCGCCGCGCCACCACCCCGACCAACACCCCGCCCGCGAGGGCGGCCAAGATGCGCGTCAGCATGACGACGCGTTGCACGCGCGGGCCCGTGAAGGCGTCGACGACGCCCCAGCCGCGCGCGTAACCGAAGCGAAGTCCCCACGCGCGCGCGGCCAGCAGGGCCGCGTTGTAGAGGACGACGATCGCGACTAACCCCGTAAAAAAACTGTATATAGCAGACACTATCGCCAAAGTCAACGCGAGCGGCTTGAGCCCTCCCACCACCAGCACGTCGCCCATCGCGGCGAGGGCACTACACGCCGCTTGTTTGAAGCGCGACACCGGCGCCGGCGTCGCCGTGGCGCCGTCCTCCTCGATGCGCAGGACACCGCCCACCACGATCGGCACCGCGTTCGGGTTGGTGTTGAAGTGATCGGCGTGGCGCGCGAGGAGCGCGCCAGGGTCTTGCGAGAGTTTCGGCGCGGCCGCGTCCAGCGCGTGCATGACGCCGATGTTCTGCATCCCCTTGCGATGGAGTGCGGCCTGCACGAAGAGGAGGCGCGCGAGCACCTTCGCCAAATCGCCGCGTTGGAGGCGGGCGCTCATCGCAGCCACCCCGCGATCCATACCGCCGCCGCGCCCACGACCACGTAGCGCACCAAGGCGCGCGTGCCGAATGCGCGCACGATGGCGGCGAGCCCGAGCGCGCCCACGCACGCGAGCCACCACACCGCTCCCGCGTTGGCGTCGGCGGGAAGGCGCGCGCCTACGAGGTGCACGACGCGCGTCGCGAGCGGGAGGAGCGCCAACACGACCACGGCGTCGACCACTCCCACGAACAGCGCCGACGCGAATACCGTCCACGAGAGCTTGCGCGACGCCGCCGCGTACGGTTGGGGCGGAATCGGCGGCAAGCGGAAATTGCCCAGCCAGCGCTCGCGCCACTCGCCGCTTCGGCGCGCGACCACCGCGCCGATTTCGGCGGCCAAGAGCCCGGCCAGCACGCCCGCCGCGACCACCACACCCTCGCGCGGATCGCCGGTGCGCGCGAGCACCAGGCTCGCGGCGCCCGCGCCCACCACGCCCCCCACCACCGTGTTGGTGCGCCGCGTCCCGCGCGCGGCGCCGATCGAGAGCCACGCGAGCTGCAAGACCACGCCGACGCGCAGCGCCGGCTCGACCGTGCCGAGGAGCGCGCCCACGATCAGCGACGCGAAGACGGGTTCGCCGAGTAGGCTCTGCCACCCCGCGCGATCGTCGACAGCGAGCACTCCGGCGACGAGGGCGATGAGAACGACGTCGGGCATGCGTTACACGACCAGCGAGTTGATGACGCGCGCAGCGTTGGAGGGGACGTCTTGGGCCGAGAGCACCACACCGCGCTTGACCAGCTCGCGCAGGAACGTTTTTTCTTCCGGCGTCACGTACACGAACGGCAAGAGTTCGACGGAGCCTTCGCGGTAGTGGAGCCCGCCCACGTTGACTTCGCGCAGCGCGATGCCCCCCGCCACCAGCTTGCACGCGTCTTCGGCGGATTCGACCAGCACCAGCAATTGCTCGCCGGCGAGCGGCTCGACCAGAATCTGCTGCGCCGCTTCCGCGACGGCGAAGAACGACGTGCGCACCTCGGGCGGCACGCACGACGCGTAGAAGCGGCGCTCCCAGTCGTTGGCGGCGACGCGGTCGCACGCGACCACGATGCGGTCGGGCTTCACCACCGGCACCCAGCCCAACACGACTTGGCCGTGGATGAGACGGTCGTCGATCCGGGCGAGCTTGACGGGCATGGTGGTTAGATTTGGTCGGTGTCGACGGCGTGGATGCTGTCGCGGCCGCGGGAGGCGAGCTCGGCGGGCAGGCGCTCGAAGCTGACGTCGGCGCGTTTATTGAGGAAGGCGAGCAGCATGGGCAGGTTGACGCCGGAGACCACGCGCACGTTGCGGCGCCGGCGTTCGACCGACAGCGTCGCGTGACCGCAGCTGCCGCCCAGGAAGTCGACCAGGATCACGAAACTGTCGTCGGGGCCGCCCGCCTCGATGATAGCGTCGATCTGCGACGACAGCGCCTGCGGCGTGGTGTCGTCGTTGGAAACCGCGTACACGCCCTTCACGTTGCCGTAGATCTTCTGCGCGGTGGCGATGAATTCTTGCGCGAGCTTTCCGTGGGTGACGACGATCGCTGCAATCATCTTGGTACGTTACGCGTCATTCGGTGTCGTAGCGAAGGTATTGTTTGGTCTTGCGGTCGCTCTGCATGACGTCGATCAACAGCGAGTTGAACTTTTCGGCCGCATTGACGCCGTACACCTTCAGCATGTGATTCATCGCGATTACTTCGGAGATTACCGTGATATTCTTCCCCGGGAAAAGTGGAATCACGACCTGGGGGATGCTGACGCCGAGGACGTTGGCGGTGCGCTCCTCCAGCCCCGAGCGGTTCCAGTCCTTCTTGGTGTCCCAGTCCTCCAGCCGCACTTCGACCTCGATGCGCTTCTGCACGCGCACGGCGCGGATGCCGAACAGGTCCTGGACGTTGATAACGCCGATGCCGCGGATCTCCATGAAGTGGCGCAGGTGGTGGTTGCCCTTCCCGATCAGGACGTCGTCCGCAATCTTGGTGACGTGGACGGTGTCGTCGGCCA
This sequence comes from uncultured bacterium, assembly GCA_964560355.1. GTDB lineage: Bacteria > Krumholzibacteriota > Krumholzibacteriia > WVZY01 > JAKEHA01 > JAKEHA01. The sequence goes on from CAZLLI010000003.1 coordinate 8,744, forward strand.
CCAAGCGGTGGCCGCGCTCGACCAGGTCGAGCGCGATCTCGCTCTTGCCGATGCCGCTGCGCCCGGTGAACAGGAGGCCCACGCCGTACACGTCGACCAGGGTCGCGTGCACCTCGGTGGTGGGCGCGAAGCGGTCGTCGAGGTACTTGGTGAGCTCGTGGATGAAGGGCGTGGTCAGCATCGACGAGCGCAGCACGGGCACGCCGTGCTGCGTCGCCGACTGCAGCAGCTCCTTCGGGATTTCGAGCGAGCGGGTGACGATGATGCACACCACCGGCACCGACATCAGGCGCGCGACGGCGTCGCGGCGGACGTCCTCCGAGCGCGTATTGAGGTAGAGGATCTCGGTCTCCCCCAGCACCTGGATGCGCTCGTTCAGGTAATTCTGCATGAACCCGGCCAGCGCCAGCCCGGGGCGGTGGATGTCGGTGACGGTGACGGGGAGCGGGCCCTCGTCGATGCCGTTGACCAGCTCGAGCTGCAACGGGTCGCGCGTGTCGTCGAGGAGCACGCGCACCGACAGCGTCTTCTTGAGAGACTTGGTCACGGCGTCGACGTCCTCGCGGCTACTCGCCCTCGGCCACGTTGCCGGAGGCTTCGCCCAGCCCGCGCGCGCGCTTGCGCCGCTTCAGCTTGCCGTTGTGGCGTTTGAGCTGCTCTTCCAGCTTTTCCACCGCGCGGTCGACGGAGAGGTACATGTCTTCCGATTCCTGCATGGTGACGAAGTCTTTGCCGTTCACGTGCAGCGTGATTTCGACGCGCTGCCGGTACTTCTCGATCGAGAAGATCAGGTGCGCGTTGACGATGTGGTCGAAGTATTTCTTCAAGCTATGCACCTTGCCCTCGGCGTAATCCTTGAGCGAGGGTGCCAGGTCGTAGTGTCGTGCGGTCGTAGTAATGTTCATGACGACCCCTTTCTCTATGACGACATACCCCGGACGCGGGAATCGATTCCCCGCAACCGGTGCGACGACGGAAACCAACACGTCGTGGCGGGCGGAGTGCCCATCGATTTGAGGGAGGAACACGGCGATCGGACGCCGGCTTGGGAAGGGTGTATACGCTCGTCTCGTTGACGTTGCGACGTGTGTCATTTCGCTGCTTCGAATATACGCCCGCCGACCGCCGGTGGCAAGTCATTGGTTGACGGCGCCGGCGAGCGCGTTTCCCTAGTACTGCTTGCGCATGCGCGCGGGCAAGATGTTGAGCTGCTCGCGATACTTTGCCACCGTGCGGCGCGCGATGTTCAACCCTTCCTTCTTGAGCATGTCCGCGATCTTCTGGTCCGAGAGCGGCGTGCGGTCGGTCTCGGCCTCGATGATGCGGCGAATCTTGTCCTTGGCGCTCTTGGCGGAGACTTCGCCGCCGTCCTGCGTCCCCAGGCTCGAGGAGAAGAAGAACTTCAGCTCGAACACGCCGCGCGGCGTCTGCACGTACTTGTTGGTGGTGACGCGGCTCACGGTCGACTCGTGCATGTTGATCTCGCTCGCCACCTGCTGCAGCGTGAGGGGTTTCAAGAATGCGGTCCCTTTGTCGAAGAACTCGCGCTGCTTGCGCACGATGCACTCCATCACCTTGACCATGGTGCGGCGGCGTTGCTCGATGGTCTGGATCAGCCACTTGGCCGACTTCAGGCGCGCGTTGATGAACTCGCGCGCTTCGCTATCGCCGTCGCGCACTTCGCGCATCAATTCGTCGTGATAGTGCTGGCTCACGCGCAGGCGCGGGATATTGCGGTCGTTCAGGTACACCACGTACTTGCCGTCGATGTTCTCGACGATCAGGTCGGGGATGACGTACTTGGGATCCTCCGCCACCACTTCGAGCCCTGGCTTGGGGTCGAGCGTGCTGATGAGCTTGCACTGGTCCTGCACGTCCTGCACCGAGACGCGCAGCTTGCGCGCGATGTCGACGTACTTCTTCTGCTTGAACTCGTCGAAGTGGTCGCGAATGATGGCGGCCGCGTGCGAGTCGGAGAGCCCGCGGAACTTGAGCTGGAGCAACAGGCACTCTTGCAGGTTGCGCGCGCCCACGCCGGGGGGGTCGAAGGCCTGGATGATCTCGAGCACGCGGTCGACGTCTTCGACCGGCACGCCGAAGGTGTTCGCAACTTCTTCGAGATCGCACGTGAGGTAGCCGCTTTCGTCGAGCGAGCCGATCAAGTAGTCGCCGATGGCGAGCATCTTGGCGTCGTCGGTTTGGATGCGCAGCTGCCCCATCAACTGGTCGGTGAAGCTGCGCTTGGCCACCGGCACTTTCTCGAAGAACTCTTCCTTTTGTTCTTCTTCCGCCCCCGCGCGCCCGATCTCGAAGCCGTCGTTGAAGTACTCGTCCCAGTCGACGCGCTCGTCGCCCGCTTCGCCGCCCTCGGGCTTGGCTTCGACGGGCTCGTCGGCCGGCGCCGCGGGCGCCTCCGCGATGGTTTCCGCGGGCGCCGCGACCTCGCCGTCCCCGTCTTCCGACCCTTCCGCGGCCTGTTCGGTTTCTTCGATCTCTTCGTACTCCTCCACTTCCTCGAGCAGAGGATTCTCCATGATCTCTTGCTTCAGCATTTGCTGGAGCTCGATCGCGGGCATCTGCAAGAGCTTCAGCGCCTGCTGGAGCTTCGGCGTCATCACCAGCTGTTGTCTTTGCCGTAGGTGCAGCCCGATCTTCATGTCCATAGGTACGTCGTCCTCGCGTAGACCTAGAGCCTGAACGAATTGCCGAGATAGATCTCGCGCACTTCGGTGTCGGCCGCGAGCTCCGCGGCGGTTCCCTGTCGCTTGATGCTGCCTTCGTACATGACGTAGGCGCGGTCGGTGATACTCAGCGTATCGCGCACGTTGTGGTCGGTGATGAGCACGCCGAGCCCCTGGTCCTTGAGCTTGCGCACGATGCCCTGCAGGTCCTGCACGGCGATGGGGTCGATGCCGGCGAAGGGCTCGTCGAGCAGCATGAACTTCGGGCGCGCGACCAGCGCGCGCGTGATTTCGACGCGGCGTCGCTCGCCGCCCGAGAGCTGGTATCCCATCGACTTGCGAATGTGGCTGATGTCGAGCTGCTCGAGCAGCCCGTCGAGCACCGCCTTGCGCTCCGAGCGCGCGTACGACATGGTCTCGATCACCGCCATCAAATTGTCCTCCACGCTCAAGCCGCGAAAGATCGACGGCTCTTGCGGCAGATACCCGATGCCGAGGCGCGCGCGCTTGTACATCGGCATGTGGGTAATGTCGGCGGCGTCGAGCAGAATGCGTCCCTCGTTGGGCCGAATCATCCCCACGATCATGTAGAAGGTCGTGGTCTTCCCCGCGCCGTTGGGCCCGAGCAGACCGACCACTTCGCCGCCGTTGACCTCGACGCTGACGCCGTTCACGACGCGGCGGCGCCCGTAGGTCTTAGCCACGCCGTCGGTGGCGAGTCGCGCGCGCGCTGTGGCGGTCACCGTGTCCATCGGCGCCTCGCTAGCGGGTGATATCGTCGAGCTTTCCATCTTCTTCCAGGATCCGCGCCCGCACGTCCTTCTTGATGTCGACTGACTCCAGCGTGTGATCGCATTCGAGTCCGATTCCGGTCAGCACGTCCTTGCCGCGCGTGAGCTTCACGAAGCTGTCGCTCACGATCTTGTCGCTCTCGTTCAGGTAGCGCAGCGTGTCCGTCTCCAGCACTTCGCCCTTGAACGTTACTGCGACCACGTTGCCGTAGGCCAGCATGTCGTGCGTCGCGAGCGAATATTCGCCGTTGTCGGCCGTCAGCGTCGTCTGCAAGTTGCCCATCTCGTCGTAGAACTCGATGGTCGGGTCCGACATCACGAACACGTTGCGCGCGTTGTAGCGGTCCGCGCGCGGCGCCGTCACCGTCCACGCCACCCGTCCGCTGTCCGACTCCTGGGTGCGAAAGTCGGTGACGGTTTCGTCGGGCATTTCCGCCTGCACCGACGACGTCTTCTTGGCTTCGTCGTCGCACGCGAGCGCGAGGAAAAGCGCCCCCGCGATCGCCAGCGCGACGCTACCCCTGCGCCGCATACGCCACCCGCGCCCCTTCGTCCTCGCTCGGTTCGCGCCAGCGGTGGTGGAACCACACCCACTGGGCCGGGTCGAGCCGAATCAATCGTTCCACCGCGAGCGAGCACTCGCTGGTGATCGCGCGCACCGCCGCGTCCTTGTTCGACGCCGCGCGCGCGATGTCGTCGACCGCGATCGCGGGCGACACCTGCACGCGATGGCGGCCGTCGTGCTGCCGGTAGATCCCCATCGGCACGATGGCCGCTCCGCTCGCCAGCGCGATCTTCGCCACCGCGGTCGGCGTGTAGGCCGGGCGGTCGAAGAACGGCACATACATCCCCGCCACGCTGGTGTGCTGGTCGATCAGCACGCCCAAGATCTCGCCGCGCTTGAGCGGCTCGAGCATGCGGCGCGGGTTGTCGTCGCGGTCGATGGACGTGACACCCACCGACGCGCGCATCGCGACCAGCTTTGCGTTCAGCCGCTCCGACTTCATGCGCCTCGCGACCACCGACACCGGATAGCCGATGTTCACGAAGTACGCGGGCAAGAGCTCCCAGCACCCGATGTGGCCCGTAATCACCACGACGCCGTTGCCCGCGCGGCGGGCGTCGAGAAAGTGCTCCATGCCGTCGACACGTTCGACGCTGGCGCGGATCTCCTCCGGCGACATCCCGGAAAGGCGCAGGGCGTCGAACGAATTCCGCCCCAGCGCCTTGAAGCTCGCGCGAGCGAGCGCGTCGCGCACCGGCGCGGGCGCATCGGGGAACGCGACCGCGAGATTCTCGATCGCGCGCAGCCGGTCGCGGTCGAAGACGCGGGCCGCCGCCGCTCCGAACACCGCGAACAGCGCCGCCCCCGCTCGCCGCGGCAACATGCGGGCGAAGCCGAACAAGGCGTTGACCAAGGCGACTTCGCCGGCGCGTTTGACTTTCTTCCGCGTCCGCACTCCCGCACCCCACGGATCGTGCTCAAAAACCATCCGCTCGACCATCGTCGAAGCGGTCAAAACCATTCACTTGCAACTAGTTAGCACAATCCAGGGGGGCTGTCAAGCAACGAGTGTGCCAAAGAGCGGAACGATGAGGAGTTACGAGCCCCGACGGGGCTCCACGAGGAAGCACGCGGACACTTCATGGCAGATCTCGCGGAAGGACTATTCGGCGCGCAGGCCCGCGCGCAGGATGTCGTGCAAGTGCAAGAGGCCGATGGGGCGTCCCTCGCCGTCGACGACGAAGTACATGAGGAGCGGTCCCGGCATGTTGAGCTCCATCTTGGCCAGCGCGTCGGCCGCGAGAACGGCGGGGTCGATGGTCTTGGGCGCGCGCGTCATCACGTCCACCACCGGCAGTTCGAGCGCGTCGTCGCGGTGCGCGAGGATGCGTTTCAGATCGCCGTCGGTGATGATGCCGGTCAAGCGCCCGCGCGCGTCGACCACGCCCGTGCAACCGATGCTCTTCTCCATGATCTCGAACAGCGCTTCGCGCAGCGACGTCGACTCGCGCACGACCGGCACGGCGTTTCCAGTCCGCATCACTTCGCCCACCGTCACGTTCAACCGGCGCCCCAGCATGCCGCCGGGGTGCGTGCGCGCGAATTCCTCCGCGGTGATTCCCTTCTTCTCCATGAGGGCGCTCGCCAGCACATGGCCGAGCACGAGCGACACCGTGGCGCTGGTGGTGGGCGCGAGGCCCAGGCACCCCGCTTCCTGCGTGGCGTCAAACTCGAGCACGATGTCGCTGTGCTGCGCGAGGTAGGAACTGCGCGAGGCCGTCATCGCGATGAGCGGCACGCCCAGCTTCTTGAGCGCCGGCACGAAGTCGCGCAGCTCGTCGCCCATGCCGCTCTTCGAGATGATGATGACGACGTCGCCGGGGTGCACGAGACCGAGGTCGCCGTGGGAGGCTTCGAACGCGTGCACGTAGAAGCTCGGCGTCCCCGTCGACGTGAGCGTGCTCGCGATCTTCTTCGCGATCTGCCCCGACTTGCCGACGCCGGAGACGATGAGGCGGCCGCGGCACGCGAGGATGACGTCGACCGCTTGCGCCAATTCGGGACCCAGGCGGTCGCGCAGCGTCTTCAGCCCCGCGATCTCGTCGTCGATCACGCGGCGGGCGTTGGCCACCAGTTCGTCGGCGTGGCTTCGTTTTTCGGTTTTCACGGCCATGAGAGTACCACAACCGGCGTCGGCGCCACGACCACTCACGACGAGTTCGACGGGCGGCTTAGAGCATCGCTTTGGCGACGAAGGTTACGATCTCGCGCACATTCATCACGGTCAAGAGCAGCGGAAACATGGGGAGCGCGGACGCCACCGCGAACGTCATCACCGTGCGGCGATCGAAGGGAACGACGCGCATCCTGTCCAGGCGTTCGTAGCTCCCGCCCAGGTCGGCGAGCGACTGGATGTCGGCCGACCCCAGCATGGGCTCGTTGGGCGCTTTCTTCCCCAGCCATTTCTCCTCGAACGCTTGCACGTAACGGTTGCCGAGGCGCCCGTATTCGACCAGGCCGATGCGCTTCGCCTTGAGGAGCGGAACCAGGAACGTGAACAGCGGCGCCAGCCCGATCGCCACCGACGCGACGATGAAGCCGATGATGACGGACTGATAATCCCTGATGTGGGCGCCTTCGTAGAGAATTCGATTCGCCCCCGCGGCCGCGACCACGCAGCTCGCGGCGAAGCCGACCGCGGCAAAAGCGGTGTGGCCCACGTTGATGAACGCGAGTCCGCCCGCGCAATCGGGGTGCGTGCGCGAGAGCCGCAGGTTGAGCCGCGAGGTCCGCTGCAGGAAACGCGACCACACGATGTAACGCCAGCTCCAGCGCACGAACAAGAAGGCGACGATCGGCGACGAGACGAACATGTACCAGCGGCCGGGCCACGTGAGGCGCATCCCGCCGGCCGCCGCTTCCTCGTACCAGAACTGCGCGTTGTCCGCCACCAAGCCGCGGCTCATGAAATACACGGACGCGAAGGTACCCACGAGCAGCAGCGCTTCCACCCAGAACGAGTCGGCCCATCGATCCGCGCGCTTGGCCGCGGTGCGAAGGCGCGGCAGGTCGTCCTCGGAAACGATTCCCGACGTCGCCAAGTTCGCGACCACCATCAGCGTGCGCGAACCGATGCTGGTCTCGATCACGATCAAAAGGGGAATCACGATCAAGAAGCGAATGTGGGCGGCGACGTCGCGAAAAAAGGAAACGCTGGTGACGTCTTCGGCGCGCGGCATGACGAGCGTCATCACCGCGAGCGGCAGCCACGCGATCAGCCCGATGAGCGCCGCCCGCATCACCAGCTTCTTTCCGCCCGGGTGCGCGAGCCCCAGCTTCGCTTGGATGCGGTCGATGGGCCCGCAGGGCGTGAGATTCAGCGTGACGTCGGACATGCTTACCTCCGCGAGGCGCGCGTCGCGGCGATCACGCGCACCACGTCCTCGAGCAGCGCCGGGAGTTGCGCGAGCGGAAGCATCGACGCGGCGTCGGACTTCGCTTTTGCGGGCTCGGGGTGCGTCTCGATGAAGAAGCCGTCGACCGGCACCGCGGCCGCCGCGCGCGCCATCATCGCGGCCAGCGCGGGCTCTCCGCCCGACGACGTGCCCAGCCCGCCCGGCCGCTGCAGCGAGTGCGTCACGTCGAAGATCACCGGGCATTCGGTCGCGCGCATGCGCACGAAGCCGCGAAAGTCGACCACGAGGTCGTGGTAGCCGAACGACGTCCCGCGCTCGGTGAGGAGCAAATCGCGCGCGCCGGCGGCGCGCGCCTTCTTCACGACGTTCGCCATGTCTTCCGGCGCGAGAAATTGTCCCTTCTTGATGTTGAGCGGCTTCCCGCTCGCGGCCGCCGCTTCGATCAGGCTGGTCTGCCGCGACAGGAATGCGGGGATCTGCAGCACGTCGAGCACACTCGCGGCCGCCTCTACTTCGCCGACGTCGTGGATGTCGGAGAGCACGGGACAGCCGACGCGCGCGCGCACCTTCTCCAAGATGCGCAAGCCTTCGTCGATACCGAGGCCGCGAAAGCTCGTCCCCGCGCTGCGATTGTCTTTGAGATAGCTCGCCTTGAAGACGAAGTGGAACTCACGCGCGATGGGCAGCCGCGAAACCGCGTCGGCGATGGAGAGCGTGAGGTCTTCGGATTCGACGACGCAGGGGCCCGCGATGAGGAGCGGCTTCTCGCCGTCGCCGACGCGAAACGAGCCGATGGACGCGGAGGCTGACACGGCTTTTCCGCGCGCGCGCCTACGCGCTCACTTGGCGTGCCGACGGGGAGTGCGAGTTGCGCTGTGCCTTGGCCGCGCGCACCAATCCGTAGAACAGCGGGTGCGGCCGGTGCGGACGGCTCTTGAGCTCGGGGTGGAATTGCGACGCGATGAAATAGGGATGCTCCGGGAGCTCGATGATCTCGACCAGGCTGCCGTCGGGCGACGTCCCCGAGAACACGAGCCCGTTGCGCTCGAGCACGTCGCGGTACTCGTTGTTCACTTCCCAGCGGTGGCGATGGCGTTCGCTGACCTCGGTGGATTCGTAGAGTTCCTCGGCCAGCGTGCCGGGCGTGACCTTGCACGGGTACGCCCCCAGGCGCATGGTGCCGCCCTTCTTGCCCGAGTGCGTCTGCCCTTCCATCAAATCGATGACGGGGTTGGCGCAGTTGGGGCTGAACTCGCTCGAGAGCGCGTCCTTGATGCCGCACACGTCGCGCGCGAATTCGATCACGGCGCACTGCAGCCCCAGACAAATACCGAGGAAGGGGATGTCGTTCTCGCGCGCATAACGAATCGCGTCGAGCTTGCCGGAGATACCGCGCTCGCCGAATCCGCCCGGCACCAGAATGCCGGCCGCGCCGCGCAGCACTTCCTCGGCGCCCAGCTTCTCGACGTCTTCGGCGTCGACCCACTGCACTTCGACTTTGACGTCGTTCTGCACGCCCGCGTGGGTGAAGGCTTCGATGATCGACTTGTAAGCGTCTTGGATCTGCACGTACTTGCCGACCACCGCGATGCGCACGCTCTGTTCGATCGCGGTCATGCGCTGGATCATGCGCTCCCATTCTTCGAGGTCGGGCTCCTTGGCGTCGATGTGGAGCAGCTTCACCACGATGTCGTCCAAGCCTTCGCGGTGGAAGTGGAGCGGCACGTGGTAGATCGACGCCACGTCGCGCGCTTCGATGACGGCGCGCTCGCGCACGTTGCAAAAGAGCGCGATCTTGGAGCGAATCTCAGGTCCCAGCGGCACTTCCGTTCGGCATAACAAAATGTCGGGCTGGATTCCGATCTCGAGCAATCCCTTCACGCTGTGCTGGGTGGGCTTGGTCTTGATCTCTTTCGCCGCCTTGATGTACGGCACCAGCACCAGATGAATGAACAGGCAGTTGTCGGCGCCCTCTTCGTGGCGCAATTGGCGGCAGGCTTCCAAGAACGGTAGGCCTTCGATGTCGCCGGTGGTGCCGCCGACTTCGGTAATAATGACGTCGATGTCGCCGTGCGTGCCGACCGCCTTGATGCGCGCCTTGATTTCGTCGGTGACGTGCGGCACGACCTGCACGGTCTTGCCGAGGTAGCCGCCGCTGCGCTCACGCTCGATCACGGATTGGTAGACCTTGCCCGCGGTGACGCTGTGCTCGCGCGTCAAGCTCTGGTCGAGGAAGCGCTCGTAGTGGCCGAGGTCGAGGTCGGTCTCGCCGCCGTCGTCGGTGACGAAGACTTCGCCGTGCTGGAAGGGACTCATGGTCCCGGGGTCGACGTTGAGATAGGGGTCGAATTTCTGGAGGGCAACGCGCAAGCCGCGCTGCTTGAGGAGCAACCCGATCGACGCCGCCGCGATTCCCTTGCCCAAGGACGAGACCACGCCGCCGGTAATGAAAATGTATTTCATACGCCCCGACCTCGCTCCTCGCGTTGATGCACTACGACGTCCGCGACCCGTGCGTCGAGTCTAGAGATTCCTCGACGAATCTTTCAACGTTTTTTATGTCGGCGGGCACGTCGACGCCGACGGTCGCGTGGCGCGTCTCCACCACCGCGATGGTCATGCCGTGCTCGAGCGCGCGCAGCTGCTCCAGCCGCTCCGCGATTTCCAGCGGCGTCCGGGGGAGTTTGGCGAATTTCGCCAAGGCCTCGCGCCGGAACGCGTACACGCCCACGTGGCGCAGCGCGCGCGCGCCGTCGAACAGCGCGCCGCTCGGGATGGGCGTGCGCGAGAAATAGAGCGCGCGCCCGCGCTGGTCGACGACCACCTTGACCACGTGCGGGCTCTGGAGGGATTCGGTGTCCTGGATGGGGTGGCACGCGGTCGCGATGTCGACCTCGGGGTCGTTCGCGAGCACCGCGACCATTTCTTCCACCATGGCGGGGTCGAAGATGGGCTCGTCGCCCTGCAGATTGACGACGATGTCGGCGCGGAGCGTCTTCGCGACTTCGGCCACGCGGTCGGTGCCGGTTTGGTGTCCGCCGCGCGTCATCACGACCTCGCCGCCGAACTGGCGCACCGCGGTCGCGATGCGCACGTCGTCGGTCGCGACCAGCACGCGCGCGGCGCCGCGCACGCGCTGCGCGCCCTCGTAGACCCACGCGATGAGGGGTTTACCGAGAATGGTCGCGAGCGGCTTGCCGGGAAAACGCGTCGACCCGAAACGGGCCGGGAGCACGATAGCGAAGGATGGAGATGCGGGGGCCGTTCGGCCGGAGAGACGTCTCTTGGAAGCGTTAGTTCGCTTCGACGACGCTGACGCGGCGGCGGTTCTTACCGAAAGTCTCGAACCTGACCGTGCCGGTGACCTTCGCAAAGAGCGTATCGTCCTTTCCGCGGCCGACGTTGCGGCCGGGGTGAATTCGTGTGCCCCGCTGGCGCACGATGATCGATCCGGCGGTGATGAACTCGCCGGAGAAACGCTTGACGCCGAGTCGCTGACCGTGACTGTCGCGACCGTTCTTGGAGCTGCCTACACCTTTTTTGTGAGCCATGCTTCCCCTACATCCTCAGCCGCTGAAGTTGGTGAGGCGGATCTCGGTGTACCACTGCCGGTGCCCGTTCTTGCGACGGTAGCCTTTCCGGCGCTTCTTCTTGAACACGATGATCTTGTCCGCGCGCGCGTGCTTGACGACTTCGCCGCGCACCGACTTGCCCGCGACCAACGGCGCACCGACTTCGGTGCTCTTGCCGTCCGACCACAGGAGGACATCGTTGAAGGTGACGTTGCCCCCGACCTCGGCTTCCATCTTGGGAACGCGGAGGATCGCGTTCGGGGTGGCCTTGAACTGCTGGCCGTTGATTTTCAGGATCGCGTACATGCTTGCTCCACTTCGGGTTCCTGCGGTCCACCGCCCTGGCGGCGGTCGAACGCAACCCTGTATGTGTAACCCATCGAGAAAAAAGTGTCAAGGACCGGTTTTAGGCCGTCCGGACGCCTCGATGCTACCCCGCGGTCCCGCAGGCGATGCGCGCCCCGCCGCCCCCCAGCGGCTTCGGGGTGTCCGAGTAGTTGTCGGCGCCGGCGTGGATCATGATCGAGTGGCCGCGGAGGTCGGAGACCTTGAGGCGCGGCGCGAGCACGGGCAAGGTCGCGGTGCCGTCGGCGTCGACGAACAGCGGCGGCAGGTCGCCGAGGTGGCCGTCGCCGTAGGGTCCCAAGTGCTTTCCGGTCTTCGCGGGATCGAGGTGGCCGCCCGCCCCCATGCCCGCGGTCATGTGGCCGTCCTTGTCCGCGGGTCCGCACGAAGCGTGTTCGTGGACGTGGAAGCCATGCAACCCGGGCGGCATGCTGTGCAGGTTGGGCGTGAACAGGGCGCCGTGCGGCGTGTCTTTCACGGTGATGGTGCCGACTTCGGCGCCGTCGCCGGCGTCGGTCGCGATGTGGATGGTGACGACGATCTCGTCGGCCCGCGCCGCGGTTGCCAGCGCCAGCGCGATTGCAACTAACCAAGCAGTCTTCACGTCCAATACCTCCTGAAAGCGGGAGCGCGGTCGGAGTCTAGCACACGCCGTCCCAACGGCGATGTGCTACAATGCCGCATCCCCGAACGGCCATCGTCAATCGACATTCTCCCCTGGAGATTCTTCCATGATCGCACGTTTCCGGCTCCTCTTCGTCACGCTCACCCTGTCACTCCTGGCCGTCGGCGCGCGCGCGCAAGTCGACGCGCGCATGCTGCAGAACCCCGACGTCTCGCAGACGCACATCGTGTTTTCGTATGCGGGCGATCTGTGGGTCGTCGCCAAGCAAGGCGGCACCGCGCTCAAGCTGAGCTCGCCGACCGGGCAGGAACTGTTTCCGCACTTCTCGCCCGACGGGTCGCGCATCGCGTACAGCGCCAACTACGATGGCAACCTCGACGTGTACGTGGTGCCGACCATGGGCGGCATGCCGACGCGCGTCACCTACCACGGCATGTCGGACCGCTTGGTCGATTGGTACGCCGACGGCAACTCGCTCCTGTTCGCGTCGTTGATGGCGAGCGGGCGCCAGCGCTTCAGTCAGTTCTACAAGGTTTCCGCGGGCGGCGGGATGCCGGAGAAGCTCGCGATTCCCTTCGGAGAATTCGCCGCCATCGCGCCCGACGGCAAGACGGTCGCGTACACGCCGCAGACCCAGGCCTTCCGCACCTGGAAGCGCTACCGCGGCGGCTGGGCGCCCGACATCTACGCGTTCGACCTTTCCGCGATGACGTCGCGCAACCTGACCAACGATCCCTCCAACGACGAGTTCCCGATGTGGAACGGTTCGACGCTGTACTTCCTCTCCGACCGCGGCCCCGAGAATCGCGCCAACATCTGGTCGCTGCGCGACGGGCAGGCGAAGCAAATCACCAAGTTCGCCGACTTCGACATCCACTTCCCGTCCATCGGACCCAACGACATCGTGTTCGAAGCGGGTGGCGCGCTGTACCTCATGAACCTCGCCGACGAAACCTACAAGAAGGTCGACGTCACCGTCTTGACCGACAAGATCACGCTGCTCCCGCACGCCGCCAACGCCTCCGATTTGGTCGACGCCATATCGCTCGCGCCCGACGGCAAGCGCGCGCTGTTCGGCGCGCGCGGCGAAATCTTCTCGGTGCCGGCGGAGCACGGCCCCGTCATCGACCTCACCAACACGAGCGGCGTCGCCGAGCGCTACCCGGCGTGGTCGCCCGACGGCAAGCGCGTCGCGTATTTTAGTGATGCCTCCGGCGAGTACGAGCTCACCGTGCGCGACCTCGACCAGCCCGGCGCCGAGCAGAAGCTCACCTCCTTCGGCCCCGGCTATCGCTATCGCCCGTTCTGGTCGCCCGACTCGAAGAAGATCGCGTTCATCGACCAGGCGATGAAGATTCGCGTGTTCGACCTCGACAAGAAGAAGGCGGTGGACGTCGACCGCGGGCTGTGGATGTACGACGACGAGCTGGCCGGCTTCACGCCCAGTTGGTCGCCCGACAGCCGCTGGCTCGCGTACCGCAAGGACATGGGCAACCGCAACGGCGCCATCGCGCTGTTCGACACCCAAGAAGGCAAGGTCCACCAAGTGACGTCGGGCTACTACAACGACGCGCTGCCGTCGTTCGACCCCGACGGCAAGTATCTCTTCTTCGCCACCAATCGCTCGTTCGCGCCCGTCTATTCCGACGTCGACGCCACCTTCATCTATCCCAACAGCACGCACCTCGCGGTGGCGACGCTGTCCGCCGACGTGCCTTCGCCCATGAGTCCGCGCGACGACTCCACCAAAGTCGCGGCAGACAAGGGCGACGACAAGAAAGACGACAAGAAGAAGGACAAGAAGGACGACAAGAAGAAGGAAGAGCCGAAAGCGACCAAGATCCAGATCGACGGCTTCGAGAATCGCGTCAGCATTCTGCCGCCCAAGGCCGGCAACATCGGGCGCATTCGCGCCGTGTCGGGCAAGGTCGTTTTCCACCGCTTGCCCAACACCGGGTCGGCGGACGAGGCGCGCCCCGTCATGTTCTACGACCTCACGGAGCGCGAGGAGAAGACCATCGTCGACGACGCCGACTTCTACCAAGTGAGCGCCAACGGCGAGAAGATTCTCGTCGGCAAGAAGAACAACTACTACGTAGTCGACGTGAAGGAGGACCAGAAGCTCGAGAAGCAGATGCCGGCGGGCGAGCTGGCCATGACCGTCGACCCGCGCGCGGAATGGAAGCAGCTCTTCAACGACGCGTGGCGGTTCGAGCGCGACTACTTCTACGACCCCGGCATGCACGGCGTCGACTGGAACGCGATGCGCGCGCAGTACGGCAAACTCCTCGACGACGCCGTCACGCGCTGGGACGTCAACTTCGTGATCGGCGAATTGATCGCCGAGTTGAGCTCGTCGCACACCTATCGCGGCGGCGGCGACGCCGAGCAGGCCAAGGACGTCGCGGTCGGCTACCTCGGCGTCGACTGGGAGCTCGCGAACGGCGCCTATCGCGTGAAGAAGATCATTCGCGGCGCGCCGTGGGACACCGAGGTGCGCTCGTCGCTCGACGTGTCCGGCGTCGACGTGAAAGAGGGCGACTACGTGCTCGCGGTGAACGGCCGGCGCATGGACGCGGCCAAGGCGCCGTGGGCCGCGTTCGCGGGCCTCGCCGACAAACCCGTCGTGCTCACCGTCAATTCCAAGCCGTCGATGGACGGCGCGCGCACCGTGCTCGTGCAAACCATGGACGACGAGACGCGCCTGCGCCACCTCGCGTGGATCGAAGCCAACCGCAAGCGCGTCGACGACGCGACCGGCGGCAAGATCGGCTACATCTACGTGCCCAGCACCGGCCTCGACGGACAGTCGGAGCTCGTGCGCCAATTCGCGGCGCAATTCAACAAGCAGGGATTGATCGTCGACGAGCGCTTCAACAGCGGCGGCCAAATTCCCGACCGCTTCGTCGAGATGCTGAACCGCAAGCCGCTCGCGTTTTGGGCCGTGCGCGACGGCGAAACCTGGCAGTGGCCGCCGGTCGCGAACTTCGGGCCCAAGGTGATGCTCATCAACGGTTGGAGCGGTTCCGGCGGCGACGCCTTCCCCGACTACTTCCGCAAGGCCGGCGTCGGGCCGCTCGTCGGGACGCGCACGTGGGGCGGATTGATCGGAATCTCCGGCTCGCCCAATCTGATCGACGGCGGCCAAGTCACCGTGCCGACGTTCCGCATGTACGACCCCGACGGCAAGTGGTTCCGCGAGGGCCACGGCGTCGACCCGGATATCGAAGTGAAGGAAGACTACGGCCAGCTCGCGAAGGGCGTCGACGTCCAGTTGGAGCGCGGCATTCAGGAAGTCATGAAGCTCTTGAACGCGGCGCCGTCTCCGATGACGAAGCAGCCCGCGTACGAGAAGCGCTAGCAGAAACAGGAGCGGGGGATCGTGTCGGATCCTCCGCTCCTACTCCTCGCGCACGCAACGACTAGTCGAGTACGACTAGCTTCGCCACTCGCTCCGCGACGTTGGTGCGCAATTGCACGAAGTAGATTCCGCTCGGGGCTCTGCGCCCGTCTTGCGTGCGCCCGTCCCACGCGAACTCATAGTCGCCCGCTTCGAGCCAGGTTCCCGCGACCAGAGTCGCCACTGCGCGCCCGGTCACGTCGCGAACGACGAGACGGGTGTCCTGGCGCGTGTCGAGATGAACGCGCATCGTCGTCGACGCCCCCAACGGATTGGGTCCGACCTCCAAGCGTGCGAGAAGCGCCGGTGCGCTGCCCGACCGCACGTCGGTGGGAGGAAGCGCGCCGGCGATCGAATACTGCTGACTGAAGCACGGAGTTCCAAGTTGTCCATTGAAACAGGAGCAGTCGGAACCCACAAACTGTGCCGTAAACGTCCCGGTCCAATGCCCAGCCGACTGGATCTGGCCCGTCAAGGTGTAGGTCTCGGTGCAACCGCCCGGAATCGTCTGCGTGGCCGTGAACGTGCCCGTTTGACAGTTGACCGTCCCGGCCATGTGCGGGCCGGTGGGGCTGGCATTGATCGATATTTGGTTGCCGTTGACCGACACAATCCAACCGGTCACGTTGAATGAGATGAGTGCCATACAACACGAATAGCTCGCCGAGGGCGTGGACACGTACGTACCATTGAGGAGACATTGCGCGCGGGCGGGCGAGACGAACAACGACAGGAAGCCGGCAACGACGAGGAGCGGGGTTCGGGACCGTCTCATGGGGGCCTCTCTTTCGAGCGCCAGTGCGCTCGCCTCCTATCATACCAGAATGCGCGGGGCTCGTTCGCTTACACCAACTCTTACAACCACCCCAGCTTTTTCGCCGCGCCGTGCATCATGTAGATGCTTGCGCAGAGCAGAAACACGCCGAAGCCGAAGCGCAGGTGCGGGCCGCTGACCTTGTTGGCGAGGTGCGCGCCGACCCAGCCGCCGGCGAGCATGGTGCTCGCGATGATGGCGGCGGCCTTCAAGTCGACGTTGCCGTGACGGTAGAATTCGAGGGTCGCGAGGAGTCCGATGGGCGGGAGGAGCACGGCGAGGCTGGTGCCGGTCGCCTTGTGCTGCGTGAACGCGGCGAAGTAGACGAGCGCGGGGACGATGATGATGCCGCCCCCGACGCCGAACATCCCGGCCGTGATTCCCGCCAGCACGCCGATCGCGATGAAGATCACCCACGCAGGCATACGGACCTCCTAGCGACGAACGCGGTCGCTTTCACCTACCACGGATTCGACGCCCACACCGAGACCTCGGGGATCATCCCGCGGTCGTCCATCTCCAACACCGACTTGATCACGTGCGCGATTTCCATCGTGCTCAACTTGTTGGGCGCGGGTTCGCGCTCCTGGCCGTCGTCGCTGCCGAAGGCGGTGGCCACTTCGCTCGGTGCCACCAGCGTGACGCGGATATTGTGCTTGCGAAGCTCCGCCTGCCAGCACTCGGTCATTCCGCGCAGCGCGAACTTCGACGCCGCGTAGATGCTTCCGCCGGCGAATCCTTTGAGTCCCGCCGTCGAGCCGACATTGATAATGTGCCCGCGCGACTTCTGCGCCTTGAACATCTTCGCGGCGCGCGCGCCCATCAGCGCGGCGCCGTAGACGTTGACGCGGAAGACCTTGTCGAACTCTTCGAACGTCACCGTCTCCATCTCGGAGAAACGGCCGAAGCCGGCATTATTAATGAGGCAATCGAGGCCACCGAGGTGGCGTCGCACCTCTTCGAAGGTTCGTTCGACGTCCTTCGGATTGCCCGCGTCGGCGACGATGGGAATGGCACCGATGGCCTTCGCGGCCTTGTGCAGGCGCTCTTCGTGGCGTGCGGTCACGGCCACGCGCGCACCGGCTTCGGATAGAACCTGTGCGGCCGCGCGGCCGATACCCAAACTGCCACCCGTGACGAGAATTCTCGCGTTCTTGAGTTCCATCACTTACCTCACGGCGCCCAGCGCGCGCCAACCAAGAGCCCGAAGCAGTCGCGGTCCAGATCGAAGAACGACGACTCGTCGATGTTCGCGTAGTCGAGTTGAAGCAACCAGTGCCCGAAATCCCAACCGAGCCCCGCTCCGAATTGGGTACGGTCTTGTCCGTTCTCGAACGTAACTTGTCCAAAGCGGGCTTCGAGGGCACCGAAAAACGAGG
Organism: uncultured bacterium; assembly: GCA_964560355.1. GTDB lineage: Bacteria > Krumholzibacteriota > Krumholzibacteriia > WVZY01 > JAKEHA01 > JAKEHA01. The sequence goes on from CAZLLI010000003.1 coordinate 26,272, forward strand.
CGGCAAAACCGTACGACTCTGCATCCGTCGACGCTTCTCGATTCGCCCAATCATAATCGAACGAAAACATGAGTCTCGCGACGTCGCGCTTCCACGCACCGCTTCCTATCGATCCCAACGGCGACGCGATATCGATGCCGATCCCGGTTCGGGTCTCGTTGTCGATTTGCGAGACGCGGCCGTCGTAATCGGCGCCGGTGTCGAGATTCAGTATCGCGAAACCGGCGCGCGGGCGTAGCAACGCCCCGTTCAAGACGATCGGGGCGGCCACAAGCGCACCCGCGTCGAGTGCCCAGGTGGAGACATGGTCCGCGGCGAACTCCGACCGTATGTACTTGGCAGTGCCTCCCGCACCGAGGGTGATCACACCGTGCTCCCACGCCGCGGCCGCGGTTGCGGTGAGCATATGGTCGTCGGGGTCGTACAGCTCCCCGGTTCCCTCGGGGAGAAAGATCGTTCGCACGACTTGCGGATCCATCCAAAGGCCCGTGTATCCCAGCGAACCGCCGAAGCGCCAGGTCGTCGATTCGGATGAGATGACCCGATGGGAACCTGACACGCGAATGTCGGCGAGGCCGATGTCGGCGGGCCACTCTTCGTAGCTGCTTTGCAGGGTCCACGCATCGACCCAAGCCAGGCTCGCCGGGTTGAAGTACCCAGTCGAATGCTCGTAGACCGACGCGGTGCCCGTTGAACCCATGCCGAGGTTTCGGACACCGCGCGGCATGCCCGCGAATTGGAACGCATAGGTGCCCACCTTGCTGAACGGCTCGGTGCTGGCAGCCTTGTCGCGCCACGCCCACAGGGACAACAACAATCCCGACGCGACAACGACGTGCCGGACGCGCACCTCTACCCCGCTTCCGCGACCAAATCCCGGAAGTTCGACAGCGAGACCAGCTTGAAGTCCTCGCGGTGGAGCCGCGGGTCGTCCTGGATTTCGATGCGCATGCGGTACTGCTTCTCGAGCGAGTCGAGCATGCCGGCGCGCTGCTCTTCCAGGAACACGCCGAACGACGTGTTGACGCGCAACTGCACGCGGCGCTCCTTGGTGCGCTGGCCGATGCGGTGAATCTGGCGCTCGACCTTGTTGGCGAGGGTGTCGAACGAGAGCACTTTGCCGGTGCCGCGACAGTACGGGCACTCCTCGCTCAAGAAATGCAGCAAGGACGGCCGCACGCGCTTGCGGCTGATTTCGACCAGCCCGAGGTCGCTGATGGCGAACGCCTTCGCGCGCGAGCGGTCGCGGCGCAAGTGGTTGCGGAGCTCGGTCAGCACCTTCTTCTTGTTGGCCTCGCTCTCCATGTCGATGAAGTCGATCACAATGATGCCGCCGATGTCGCGCAGGCGCAGCTGGCGCGGGACTTCGCGCGCCGCGAGGAGATTCGTTTCCAGAATCGTTTCCTCCTGGTCGCGCTTGCCGACGAAGCGCCCGGTGTTGACGTCGACCACGACCATGGCTTCGGTCTGGTCGAACACGAGGTAGCCGCCCTTCTTGAGCCACACCTTGCGCTCGAGCGTCTTCTCGATTTCGTTTTCGATGTTGTACTTCTCGAAAATGGGCGACTTCTCGCGGAACAGGTGCGTGCGCGACGCGAGCTCGGGGCTCACCTGGCGCAGATGGCGCACGAGGCGTCGGTACTCGCGCTCGTTGTCCATCCAGATCTTGTCGATGTCTTCCGCGAGGAGGTCACGCACCATCCCAACCACCATGCCGACTTCTTCGTGCACGAGCTCGGGCGCCTGCGCCTTTTCGGCGCGGCGTCTCACTTCCTGCCACAGCTTGTGCAGGTAGTTGATATCGGCGACGATCTGCTTGTCCTCGACGCCTTCGCACGCGGTGCGCGCGATGACGGCGCAGTTGGGCGGCTTCTTCTTCGAGATGAGCGTGCGCAAACGCGTGCGCTCCTGGCGCGATTCGATGCGGCGCGAAATGCCGAGGTAATCGCTGTTCGGCATGTAGACGACGTGGCGACCGGGCAGCGACACCTGCGTGGTGAGCCGCGGCCCCTTGGTGCCGATGGCTTCCTTGGTTACTTGCACCAACACTTCCTGGCCCTTGGTCAGCATCTTCTCGATGGGCTGCACGGTGGGACGCTCGCGATTCTCGCGCCCTCCGCGCCCGCGCCCCCCGCGGTCGTCGCCGCGTCCGCCGCGGTCGTCGCGGCCCCCGCGGTCGCGACCGTTGCCGCCGCGGCGGTGGTCGTCGCGGCGTCCGCCGCGCTCGTCGCCGTGGTTGTGGTCGTCGTCGTCGTCGCGGTTGCGTCCGCGACGTCGGCCGTAGTCCTCTTCGTCGACCTCGACTTCGCCCTCCATCCCTTCGGCGTCGGGGACGAGATCGCTCGCGTGGAGGAAGCCCGCCTTCTCGTAGCCGATGTCGACGAACGCGGCCTGGATGCCGGGCAGGATCGCGTTCACGCGACCGAGGTAAATGTCACCGACGAGGCGCCGCGTCGCGGCGCGCTCCACCATGAATTCGACGAGCTCGCCTTCTTCGACGATGGCGGCCCGGACCTCCTGCGAGGTCGAGTTGATCAGTACTTCTTTCATATGCTTGCTTGCACGACTCCTTGATCGAGCGGAGAAACCAGCCGGTCGTCGCGCACCACGTACTGTGCGATTCGCACCACTTTGATGGGTACGCGAAACGACTCGGGGTCTCCGATCGCGGCGGCGACGACCTCCTCGGGGGTGACGATGCGACCGTTTTGCATGGTCGACGTGTAGCGAATGCGGAGCGCGTCCGTGGATTGGACGACGTCCGCTTCGCGCACCCGGGGATCCGTCGCGGCCTGGTTGTTATGGAGGAACCGATTCGAGATGCGGTCGGTGACGACGCCCGCGTCGGCCACGGCGTCTTCCGCCGCGACCACCACGTCCATCGACACCGCTCCCATGTCCGAGGCGAGCTTGGGCGTCTTGTCGTCGATGGCGACGACGTGCGTCACGCAGAGCCCGTCGGGCAGTTTGGCGTTCACCGCGTCCGCGAAGCCGTCCACGGGGCCGTCCATAGTGACGTCCATGTACTCTTCGCGGCTCTCCCATCCGGTCCTAAGCGGCGGACCGAACGACATGCGCATGTGCGGGTGGAATCCTTCGCTCCACGCGACGGGGACTCCGGCCGCGGCGAACGCGCGCTCGAAGATACGCACTACGTCCTTGTGGGACGTAAAGCGAACCGTTCCCAGCTTCTCGAACTGGATCCTAATTTTCACACGTGCGCGGCTCACCCGCGCGCTGTTGTTTCAAAGCGACCCGAACCGCCGGGGCCACAGCGCCCGTGGGCAGTCGCGCGTTCGAATCTCCTAAGGACCGTCAGGCGACGGCGGAGTCTTCGAACAGGGACTTGTTCAGGTCCGACGCCATCGGAATCGGATACTCGCCGCTGAAGCAGGCGTTGCAAAAATGATCCGGGTCGTCGACGACGGAGCGAAGGTCCGCGATGGTCAAGTACTCGAGGCTTTCGACCCCGAGGTACTGGCGGATCTCTTCGACCGGCTTCGACGACGCGATCAGCTCGCTTCGCGACGGCATGTCGATTCCGTAGAAGCAGGGGAACTTGACGGGGGGAGACGCGATGCGCAGGTGGACTTCCTTCGCACCGGCCTTTCGGAGCATGACAACGAGTTTCTTCATCGTGGAACCACGAACGATCGAGTCGTCCACCACCACTACCCGCTTGCCCTTCAGCACGCCCTCCACCGTATTGAATTTCAGCCGCACGGTTCCGTCGCGGAGCCGCTGGCTGGGTTGGATGAACGTACGACCCACGTAGTGATTCCGAATCAGCCCGATCTCGAACGGAATGCCCGAGGTCTGGGCGAATCCCAAGCTCGACGTATTGCTCGAGTCCGGCACAGAGATGACGATGTCGGCGTCGACGGGATGGTTCTTGGCCAGGACCTTGCCCAGCTTACGACGAACCTTGTCGACGTTTTCCCCGAACACCTTGCTGTCCGGACGCGAGAAGTAGATGAACTCGAATATGCACTTCGCCTGCTGCTGGGGCTCGAACGCCTTTCGAGACCGAATCCCCCGCTCGTCTACGATGACGAGTTCCCCTGGCTCGATGTCTCGAACGTAATCGGCGCCGATGATGTCCAGCGCACAGGATTCGCTGGTGATGATGGTCGCATCACCCTTGACGCCCAGACAGAGCGGCCGGAACGACTGCGGGTCGCGAACGGCGATGAGCGAGTCCTTCGTCAGCAAGAGGACGGAGAACGCGCCCCGCAGGTGCCGCACCGCGTCGACGATCATGTCGTCGAGAGACTCTCCCTTGCTGCGCGCAATGAGGTGGAGTATGACCTCGCTGTCCATCGTCGTGTTGAAGATGGAGCCTTCGGCTTCCAATTGCTTGCGAAGCTCGCGGGCGTTGGTGAGGTTTCCGTTGTGCGCGAGGGCGAGTTTCCCGACGCGGCAGTCCACCAAGAGCGGCTGTATGTTCGCCACGCGTGGCAGACCGGTCGTCGAATAGCGGTTGTGTCCGATGGCGCTTTTTCCCTTCAGACGAGCGATGGAGTCTTCGTCGAACACGTGCGCGACGAGTCCCATCCCCTTGTGCTCGTACATCCGGTCGCCGTCGGTGGTGACGATGCCGGCGCCCTCTTGACCGCGGTGCTGTAGGGCATACAACCCGAGGAACGTGCTTTCAGCCGCACCCTCGGATCCGTAGATCCCGAACACACCGCACTCCTCGTGGAGCGACTCGATCATGAGCGCACCCGCTCGACCCTTCCGGCGGAAACGAATTCGGCGCTTTGATAGTTGGGGTTCAGGAGAAGCCCCTCGTCGCGCCGCTTCGTCACCGCGATCTGTCTAGCCGTGTCCACCGCCGCTTGGTCGCTCGAAGCCGCTATCGCGAGCCACCAAACGGTGGCTCGTCCGGGGCACGAGACCTTGACGGGTCCCGGCCCATCTGGCGCCGATAGCTCTCGGGTGAGTTTGGCGGCGATGCCGTCCCGGCCGGCCGAGTCGTCATCTTGGACGAACACCTCGACCACGAATACCGGAGACTTGTTCACAATATCGGCTTTACTCCCTGCCTTTCCATCGAAATCTGTGCCAGCTTCGGCGGGCTTACCCAATGACTGCCCGAAGCTGCCTACCAGCTCCGCGTGCGAGGGGCCGTCGACCTGCGTCGACGACCCCCACCGGCACTCGAGCGAGTACATGTGCTTATTGCGGTTATAGAACGTGCTCTGACGCGCGAGCGTCTTCTTGAGCGACTCCATGACCGCCTCCGGCGCGGCCGCGGACTCCAACGTGAGGTGGAAGAAATCCCACCGCTTGAGTCCGACCAGCCGGTCGCCGAACCCCATCTTCTCGACCAGCGCCAAACGGGCGGTCGAGGCCGTGAGGTCGGGGCCCCGCAGGGCGACGAGTAGGCGGGCGTCGATGGTCGTCACACGTTACTTTCCGCTCGTGCTCGCGCTGGTGAGTTTCTCCAGCACCTGATCGAGCGAGAAACTCCCCACCTTTTGGCTGGGCGGGAATTCCTTGAAGGTGGCGATGTACTTCGCGACGTATTCCTGCGCGGGCACGAGCAGGAAGAGCCGGTCGATCCGCCAGTGCTCGTAATCCATCCCGACATGGTCGGCTTCTTCGAACGGGTCGGAGCGCAGGTTGAATATCTTCGGCACGCGCAACGGCACGAACGGCTCCTGCCAAACGTCGAAGCCGTGGGCACGCTGTTCGGCGAAGACGATCTTCCACTGGTTGTAACGAAGCGCCACCAGCGAGCCGTCGTCATTCCAATAGAAGAACTCGTGGCGCGGGCTCGGCGACTTGCCGGCGAGCGCGTCGGTGATGTTGTAGCCGTCGAGGTGTACCTTGAAGGTCTGCTTACCGACCTTCATGCCCTTGAGTAGCTTCGCGGTCACGTCCGGGTCGCCCGCGGCCGCGAGGAGTGTCGGCAGCATGTCCTCGTGCGAGAAGATATCGTTGTTGACCGTGCCGGGCTGGGTGACGCCGGGCCAGCGGATCGCGCAGGGAACGCGATAGCCGCCTTCCCAGTTCGTGTTCTTCTCCCCTCGAAACGGCGTCGTGCCGCCGTCGGGCCATGACATTTCCTCGGCACCGTTGTCGGTGGAGTACATCACGATGGTGTTGTCGTCGAGGCCGAGCGCCTTGAGCTTGTCCAAGATTTGCCCAACCATCGCGTCGTGCTCGACCATCCCGTCGGGATAGAGGCCGAGACCGGTCTTACCCTCGCTCTCCTTCTTGAGATGCGTGAAGATGTGCATGCGCGTCGAGTTCCACCACAGGAAGAACGGCTTGTCGGACTTCGCGGCCTTGTCCAGGTAGTCGAGTGTCGCCCGGGTGAACTCCTCGTCGATCGTCTCCATACGCTTGGTGTCGAGGGGACCGGTGAGCTCGATCTTCTGGGTGCCGTCCGGATTCGCCCAGCAATGGATCACGCCGCGAGTGCCGTACTTCTTGATCATCGCGGGGTCCTTGAAATAGTCCGGGTTCTCGGGCTCCTGCTCCGCGTTCAGGTGATAGAGCGAACCAAAGAACTCGTCGAAGCCGTGCATGGTCGGCAAGGTCGCGTCCGCGTCGCCGAGGTGGTTCTTCCCGAACTGCGCGGTCATGTACCCCTGCGCCTTGAGGAGCTGCGCGATCGTCACATCACGCGCCTGCAAACCCTCTTTCGCGCCCGGCAGACCGACCTTGAGCAGGCCGGTGCGAAAACCCGACTGCCCGGTGATGAAGCATGCGCGCCCCGCCGTACAGCTTTGCTGGCCGTACCAGTCGGTGAACAGCGCGCCTTCCTTCGCAATGCGATCGATATTGGGTGTCTTGTAGCCCATCATGCCTTGGTTGTAGGCGCTGACGTTCCAGTAGCCGATGTCGTCGCCCCAGAGAATCAGGATGTTGGGCTTCTTCTCTTGCGCGTTCGCGCTCGCGGCGCAAACAACGAACGAGAAGACCATAGCGATTGCGAGGATTCGTTTCACGGCTCCCTCATTTCGGTTCGGTCAACCAATCGCTCTGCGTAACGACTCGAAAAATCCGCGGCCGGGACCCGCGGTGTAAAGATCCTTGGCGCCCACGCCGTCGCGGCTTCGGCCCCAGGTGCCGCCGACGCGGCGCGGCACCTGGTGCGCCCACGCGCCGCGCTCGGGGTGCGGCATGATGGCGAGCACGTTGCCCTGTGGGTTGGTGAGTCCGGCGATGGCGAACTGCGCGCCGTTAGGATTGTCGGGGAAGGTCGACGCGGTCTCGCCGCGCGCGCTGCAATAGGTCACGGCGACGCCGTCGCCCTTTTCGAAGTGTTTGCGCACGGACTCGCTCGAGGTGACGAAGCGACCCTCGCCGTGCGCGAGCGGAATGGGGATGGGATCGTTCGGGCGCTCTTCCATGAATTCGGTGAAGAGGCACTTCGCGGGGCCCTTCTTCACGTGCACCCAGTTGCAGTAATAGCCCACGCGGCCGGTCATCCTATTTGGTGCCAGTGCGACGTCGATACGGCCGCGTTCGAAACCGGGGACGATGCCGGTTTCGACCAATACTTGCGCGCCGTTGCAAATGCCGATCACGGGGACGCCGCGGTCGGCGGCGTGTATCACGTCGTCGAGCACTTCGTCCTTCGCCGCAACGACACCGGCGCGAATGCGATCCTGATACGACCACCCGCCGGGCAGAATGATCGCGGGCGCGTTCTTCACGGCGGCGGCCGCGTCGTTCCAGCGCCGAATTTCACCGCGCAAGCCGACGGCTTCGATCACGCGCAAGCTCTCGTACTCGCAGTTGACGCCGGGAAACTGAATGATGAGAACTTTGGAAGCCATAATTAGCCGTAGAGAATCTCGGCCAAGCGGCCGGCGTGGACGGAGCGCAACTCGTCGTTAGTAGTCGTAAACGAACCGGCCGTGGTGCTGACGCGCAACTCGGGTGCTTCTGCGGTGCGGCCGATCTCGAGAAACGGGACCGAGTGCTGTTTTAGTACGGCCGCACATTCCTCCCAACTCGCGTCACTCACTTCAACCACGATACCACCCATCTCCGAGAAGCACTTCGCGGCCGACGCGTCGCCCAACTCCAGCTTCGCGCCGACTTCGAAGGGCGCACTCGCGATCGCCATCTCCGCGACGGTGACGAGCAACCCGCCCAGAGCCACGTCGTGCGCGGCGAGAACTAGGCGCTTCGAGAAACCGGCGACCAACGCCTGCACGAGCGCCTTCTCGAATCCGAAATCCGGCTGGGGCGCTCTTGCGTGACCGTGATTGCCGAACAAGCGCTCGTATTCGGACCCGCCCAAGTCGTCGTGCAGCCTTCCAAGCAGCACGAGACGCGAACCCACCTGCTTGAGTGCGAAACCGCGCGCGCGCGACGCGTCGTCCAGGCGCGCGGCACACGCGACGATGGGCGTGGGCGCGATGGCGCTTCCCTTTTCGCTCTGGTTGTACAAAGACACGTTGCCCGAGATCACGGGGAGCGGTGAGTTGTCGCCGAAGAGCGTCAGCGCGCGGCACGCGTCGCCGATCCCGCGCACGCTCTCCACGAACTCGTGGAACACGCCGGGGTCTTCGGGGTCGCCGAAGTTCAAGCAATCGGTGATGCAAAGCGGAAGCGCACCGACGCACGCGGCGTTGCGCGTCGCTTCGAACACCGACCACGCCCCGCCCGCGTAGGGATCGATCAGGCCGATGCGCGAGTGGCTCCCGATCGACGCCACCAGCGCGACGCTGGCGCCGGGCACGAACATCTCGACCGACGCGTCGGCTTCGCCGGGGCGCAGCACGGCGTGGCCTTGCACTTCGCAGTCGTAGTGTTGATAAATCGCCGCCTTGTCAGAGATGTTGACCGATCCCAGGAGTGCGAGTAACGACTCTCGGAGGTCGGTCTTCGCCGCGGAGACGGGAAGCGCGAGCTGGCGCTCGCGTTTCTTCTGCTCGCGTCTATACGCAATTCCGGACGTGATCACATCCATGGCCGCGTCACAGACGACGCGACCTCCGTGAGTAATCTGAAAACGACCGTCGGTGGTTACACGACCGATGACCGTCGCTCCCGCTCCGGTATACAGGTGCGGCATCTCGAACTTCTCGTTGAAAATGCGGACGATTTCCTTCGACACGCGCGTGGGAACCGCGATGGCGAAGCGCTCCTGCGTCTCCGAGCACGCGATCACTTCGGGCAGCAGATTCGCAAACGCCTTGTTGACCTTGTCCAAGTCGATCTTGGCGCCGAAGCCGCTCGCCTCCGGCATCTCGGAGAACGCGCACGAGATGCCGCCCGCACCCAAGTCCTTGAAGCCGATCGGCACCTTGTGGTCGCGCGCGAACTTGAGCATGTCCTTGATCGCTTCCGCGAGCACGCGCTTCACGAACGGATCCGGCACTTGCACCGCGCCCTGTTTTTCCGTCGCCGCGCTGCCGTCCAAGCGCTCCGACGCGAACGCCGCTCCGCCGAACCCGCTCGCGTCGGTGGGCTTGCCGACCAAAATCAAATCATAGGGGACGTGCTTCGCTTCCTCTGGAACGCGGCTGCGAATGATGCCGCCCTCCTCCACGATGCCGAGGGCGACCACGTTGACCAGGCAGTTGTCGTCGAAGGAGGCGTCGAAGAACGCCTCGCCGCCGTACGTGGGAACACCGAGCGCGTTGCCGTACTGCGCGATGCCGTCGACGACGCCGAGCGCGATGTCGCGCACGCGCGCCGCGTTGGGTCCGTCGGGGTCGCCGAAGCGCAGCGGGTCCATGACGCCGATCACGTCCGCACCCATGCAGTACACGTCGCGCACGATGCCGCCGATTCCGGTGGCGGCTCCTTCGACCGGGAGCACTTGCGACGGGTGGTTGTGGCTCTCGTGCGCCATCACCAGGCAGTAGCTTTTTCCGCCCACTTCGCAAAAGCGAATGATGCCGGCGTCTTCGCCGGGGCCCAATACGACGTGCGGCGCCTGCGTCGGTAAATATTCTTTGAGCACCCAGCGCGAGGACTTGTAGGAGCAGTGCTCGCTCCACATGACGTTGAAAATGTGGAGCTCGACGATGGTGGGACGGCGTCCGAGCAGCTCGCACACGCGCGCGTACTCGCCGGTCGTGAGCGACACGCCGTTCTTCTTCAAAAAGTCTTTGGCCCCGCCCGCGTCCGTCGGTTCGACGGGGACGAGGTCCTTGGGGTCTATCATTCGAGGGGTCCGTCGGAAAAGAAATGAACGCCGTGCTCGAGCACGACGTCTGCCGGGACTATAGCGAACGCGGGCGCCGCTGGCAAGCGCGGCCACGCCGGGGCGCCGGGACGCCGCGTTCGCGTGCCATAATGACCGGACAGTACCCGAACCATACGGCTTCGGCGCCGGGCGAACGCATCCCCGGTCGAGGCACCCGCCAGAAAGCGTGGCGGCGGGGGTCTACGTCGCGCGCGTGACGTCGGGAGGATTCGAGAGTGCGCGCAAGATGGTGCTCGTGCAGTGAGGAAGAGTGCGGGCGGGACGACGCCGTCCCGCCCGCTGCAACGCTACATCTTCGGCCACATCGATCCGAACACGCCGCCCGTGAACAGCGCGTACAGCAATCCGTCGAAGGTCTGCTTGATGGTGGTGCTGGGCGTTCGGTAATACCAGATCGCGTCCTGCCACAGCGCGAGCGCGTAGCCCGCGAACGCGACCGTACCCGTGAAGCGGAACACCTGCAGGTAGTCGGTCCCCGGCGGCAGCGCGCGCGACGCGACGTAACCCGCGAACACGCTCACGACCACGCAGTACACGAACCACATGCTCAGGCCCTTCCCCATCTTGAACTGCCCGTTGGGCAGCACCGTCATCATGAACACCGGGCCCTTGTTGAGCTTGTCGATGAACGCCGGCTCCTTCATCTGCTTCATGTTGTCGCAGCGCGGCACCATATATTCGCCCGCCGCGATATTGAACTTGCGCAGCGCGTCCATCACCGCGTCTTCGTTCGGCATTTTCTTGAAGTCGTCCTTGTGATACTTGAAGAGCATGTGGACGAGCCAACTCAAGAAGAACACCACCACGGCGGACACCAGAATCGGGAGCCAGAGTGACGTCAGGGTGACCATTGCGACCTCCTATCGACTGGGGGTTTGTCGAATCACGGGTTCACGAATTTACTTCTTCTGCAAACTCGCAACGGTGTCGAGAATCGCTTTGCTGTCTTCCGCGGCGTTGACTTCGGTATTCTTGGCGGCGACCTTGCCGTCCTGGCCGATCACGAACGTCCAGCGCTTGATCGCGAGGGGGACGGTGAAGGGCTGCTCTTTGCCGTCGATGCTGGCCGTGTACGAACCACCCTTGGTGGTCGGCACGCCGAAGAGCGCCGCGACCTTGCCGTCCGGGTCGGCGAGCAGCGCGAAGGTGAGACCCTTCTCCTTCTTGAACATCTGGTGTTCGGCGACGCTGTTGGCGCTCACGCCCACCACGTCGACGCCCTTCTCCTTGAGCGCGGTGAGGTCGTCGCGATAGCCGCACGCCTGCTTGGTGCACCCGCCCGTCATGTCGGCAGGATAGAAGTACACCACCAGAATCCCCTTGCCGACGTGGTCCGCCGACTTCCACTCCTTGCCGGTGTCGTCGGTCGCGCTGAACACGGGCGCGGCGTCGCCGACTTTCAAGTCGACGGCCGGCTTGGCGGGCTCCGACGTGGCGCTCTGCGCGGCGGGCTTCTGTTCCGTCGGTGTTTGCGCGGTCGGGGTTTGGGCGAGCAAACTGGTCATGATGATCATCTCGAGTAGCATGGGAACTCTCCTCCGATGAAATGGGCGTAGCGGGGATTCTAGCTCATTTCAACCATGCGGGGGTTTGATATTTCGACCGAGCGCTTCAGCGCACCCGCGCGAAGATGGTGTCGACTTCTTTGAGGTAGTCGTCGAGGTTGAAGACGGCGGCGAGCGACTTGGGGTCGAGCTTCGACGTGATGCCCTTGCGCGCGCGCACGGTGTCTTCGAACTTCCTGCCGGTCTCCCACGTCTCCATCGCGGCTTCCTGCACGAGTGCGTAGGCGTCTTCGCGCGAGAGGCCCGCGCGTGCCAGTTCGAGCAGGAGTTTCTGCGAATAGATGAGCCCGTGCACCTTGTCCATGTTGCGACGCATGTTCTCGGGGTAGACGACCAAGTCTTTGACCACCGCGGTGAATTTGACGAGCATGTAGTCGAGCGCGATGGTGGCGTCGGGAAGAATCACGCGCTCCACCGACGAGTGCGAGATGTCGCGCTCGTGCCACAGGGCGACGTTCTCCATCGCCGCCAGCGCGTAGCCGCGCATGAGGCGCGAGAGTCCGACCACGCGCTCGCAGATGATGGGGTTGCGCTTGTGGGGCATCGACGAGCTGCCCTTCTGCCCCTTCTTGAACGGCTCTTCGACTTCCAGCACGTCGCTGCGCTGGAGGTTGCGGATCTCGGTCGCGAACTGCTCCAACGATGCCGCCACCAACGCCAGCGCCGACATGAATTCGGCGTGCACGTCGCGCTGGACGACCTGCGTCGAGATGGGTGCCGGTCTCAACCCCATCTTCTTGCACACGTACTCTTCGACCTTCGGGCTCGCGTGCGCAAACGTACCCACCGACCCCGACACCTTCCCGACCGACACCGCGTCGATGGCGTCGCGCAGCGTCTGCTCCCGGCGACCGAGCTCGTCGTACCACACGAGGAGTTTCAACCCGAAGGTGATGGGCTCGGCGTGGATGCCGTGCGTGCGCCCCACCATCACGGTCTTCTTGTGCTCGATTGCACGCTTCTTGATCACCGCGCGCAAGTCGGCGACGCGCGTGAGCAAGAGCTCGCCCGACTCCTTGATCTGGCACGCGAGTGTGGTGTCGAGCAAATCCGACGAGGTGAGTCCCAGGTGGACGTAGCGCGAATCGTTGCCGATGTGCTCGGCGACGTTAGTCAGAAACGCGATGACGTCGTGGTGCGTGGTTTCTTCGATCTCTTTGACGCGCGCGGCGTCGAAGCGCGCGTGCTTCTTGATGCGCTCGACGGCGTCCCTGGGGATCTCGCCCAATTCGGCGAGGGCTTCGCAGGCGAGGATTTCGAACTGGAGCCACTTCTCGAGCTTGTTGTGCTCGGACCAGATGCGGCCCATCTCGGGGAGGGTGTAGCGTTCGATCATAGGAACGTCATTCTATATGTCCGACGGCCTCTCTTCCAGCGTCACCTTGACGTCGATCAGCTTGTCCTTGCGATTGACCTTCATCATCAGCACGTCGCCCACGCCGGAGCCGAAGATGACGCGGTTGGCTTGGTAGCGCGTCGCGAGCTGGGTGCCGTTGATGGCGATGATCTGGTCGCCGACCTTCAACCCCGCCTTGGCGGCCGGGCCGCCCTCTTCGATGCTCTGCACGAGCACGCCGGTCGCGGTGGGCAGGTTGAGCGCCGCCTGCGTCTCGGCGTCGATGTCGGTGGCGGACATGCCGAGCCACACGTCGCGCACGCGGCCGTACTTCACGATCTCCTCCATGACGCGCTTGGCGCGGTTGATAGGAATCGCGAAGCCCATGCCGACGTTGGCGCCGGTGTTCGCGGAGAAGATCAGCGTGTTGATGCCGATCACCTGTCCGCGCGAATTGACCAGCGGGCCGCCGCTGTTGCCGGGGTTGATGGCGGCGTCGGTCTGGATCATGTCGTTGAAGATCTGCTGGCTCTCTTCGGTCTGCTTGATGTCGCGGTGGTTGGCGCTGATCACGCCCACCGTCACGGTAGGCTGGGTGTCGGCCAGGTTGAATCCGAACGGGCTCCCGATCGCGATGGCCCACTCGCCGATCAAGAGGTCGTCGGAGCTGCCGAGCGGCGCGGTCGGAAAATTGTCGCCCTCGAGCTTGATGAGCGCGAGGTCGTAGCTGGGCGCGCTCCCGACCAGCGACGCCGCGTAGGTCTTGCCGTCGGAGAGTGTCACCTGCAAGCGCTCGGCGTTCTGGATCACGTGATAGTTCGTGAACACGTAGCCGCGCTTGTCGACGATGACGCCGGAACCGAGCTCGGCGCGCGGGATCACGCGCCCCGGGTAGTAGCGGTTGAAGAAGAAGTCGTACACCGGGCGCGTGCGGCTCGTGTACGACGCGGTGATGCTGACCACCGCGGGGGCGACGTTCTCGGTCGCGACCACGATGGCGTTGCGGCGGTCGTCGTCGAGGCTGGCGGCACCCGTGTTCGACGCCGGGTACACCGTGTTCGACGCCCCGTTGGTTTGCAGGAGCGACTGCGCGCGCCCGTCGGTGTTGCGCTGCATGAGGACGACCGCGATCACCACCAGCGCGATGGACACGCCGGTCAGACCTCCGAACACGAAGGGGAGGAATCGAATCTTGCGCGGGAGTCCGTCGTTACCGTCGTACATTCGTCTTGCGTCGCTCCATGACTTTCGCCCAGTCGCGGTTGAACAACTCGATGCCGATGTCGGTCAGCGGGTGTTTGAACAGCTGCTGGAAAATCTTGTACGGCATCGTCGACACGTCGGCGCCCAGGCGCGCCGCTTCCACCACGTGCATGGGGTGGCGAATGCTGGCCGCGAGCACTTGGGTCGAGAACGCGTAGCGTTCGTAGATGTCGACCAAATCCGCCACCACTTGCATGCCGTCCATGCCGGCGTCGTCCAGGCGCCCGATGAACGGGCTGATGTAGGTCGCCCCCGCCTTGGCCGCGATCAACCCTTGGTTCGCGCTGAAGCACAGCGTGACGTTGGTCTTGATGTCGTCGGCGGAGAGCTGTTTGACCGCCTTCATGCCTTCGGGCGTCATCGGGATTTTCACGACGATGTGCTCGCTCAAGCGCGCGAACACGCGACCCTGGCGCACCATCTCGCCGCTCTCGTCGGCGACCACCTCGGCGCTCACGGGGCCGCCGACGATGTCGCAGATCTCCTTCAAGACCGCGTGGTAGTCGTCGCCGTCCTCTTTCGCCATGAGCGACGGGTTGGTGGTCACACCGTCCAGCACGCCGAGCGCGGCCGCCTCGCGGATCTCGTCGATGTTCGCCGTATCGAGAAAGAATTTCATGCCGGTCGGTCCTTTCGTCGGGTCTCCGCCACGGGGTTAGGCCCCCATAGTATCACGGCTTACCCGGGCCCGGAAGCTCCGGCGCCGGGTCCGTCGTAGCGGACGCGCACCAGCATGAGCCCGTGCGCGGCCGCGGTCGGACCGGCCTCCCGGCGGTCCTTTTTACGCAGCGCCTCGCCCACTCGTTCCGGCTCGATGCGCCCCCGCCCCACCTCCATCAGGGTTCCCGCCACCACCCGGACCATGTGATGGAGGAAGCGCGTCGCCTCCACCTCGATCGTGACCTGGGCGCCGTCGCGCGCCACCGCGAGGTCGAGCACGCGGCACACCTTGGGTTTGTCGTTGCCGACGGGCGTGAAGCTGGTGAAGTCGTGCTCGCCGACGAGGTGCCGCGCCGCGGCCGACATGCGATCGACGTCGAGCGCGTGGTGCGAATGGAACGCGTAACGGCGGAAGAGTGCGGTCGGCGCTTCGGTGATGCGATAGAGATAGCGACGCGAGCGCGCGGAAAAGCGGGCGTGGAAGTCGTCGGGGGCGTCTTCGGCGCTCACCACCACCAGGTCGACGGGCAGGCAGCCGTTGAGCGCGAGCGAGAGCCGCGATGTCGCGAGGTCCGACTCGGTCCGAAAATTCGCGACGTATCCGCGCGCGTGGACTCCCGCGTCGGTGCGCGCGCACCCGAACGTGTCCGCCGCGTGGCGGCACACGGTCTGGATCGCGGCCTCCAGGGTCCCTTGCACCGTGCGCTGGCCGGGCTGCTTCTGCCAGCCCTGGAAGTCGGTGCCGTCGTACTCGAGGTTGAGGCGAATGTTGCGCATGCGTTATCGCGACGCGAGCCACACCACGACGCCGGTCGCGAGTAGGAGCAGGACGTCGGCGGGTCGAAGCCGGGGCGCGTCGATGGTGCGCACCAGGCGCTCGCGAATGCCGCGCAGCTCGACCGTCTTCGCGAGCTCGCCCGAGCGATGGATCGCCGACACCAGGAGCGGCACCATCCACGCGCGCGCGGTGTGCGCGCGCCGCCACGGCCCGCCCGCGAAGTCGCCGCCGCGAAATGCCTGCGCTACGCGGATGCGGTGGAACTCGTCGGCGCAAAGCGGCACGAAGCCCATCGACAGGAACACGGACAGCGCGACGTCGGTGGCGACGCGGCGCGAGACGCGGCGCAGGACGTCGTACGCGCCGCGCGCCATCGACTCGGGCGCGGCGCTGGCGAGAAACGCCGCCACCGCCGTCAGCATGACGGCGAGTCGGAGCGCGAAGAAGACCCCGCTCGCGAGGCCTTCGCGCGAGACGATGCGGCGGCCGGCGACCGCGACGAGCGCTTCGCCCGGCACCAGCACCGCGTTCAGGACCACGATCACGAGCGCGAACGGCAACACGCGCGCGAGCGTGCGCGACGTCGAGCGCGCGTTCCCCGTCGTCCACGCGTGCCACGCGCACGCGAACGCGAGCGCCGCCAGCATGGCGCGCGCGTCGCCGATGGTGACGAGCGACGCCGCCACCAGCGCGGCGCTCGCCACGAAGGCGGCGCGCGGGTCGCGGGGACGAAAGCGGGATGCGGCGTGGTCCATGCCCGGAGGATACCCGGCCCGTCGCGCCCGCACAACCGGCCGCCGCCTCCACATTGAACGTTGACACGCTGCGCCCGCGGTGGAAGCATGGCGCCCATGACGACACACCGGAGATTCGGGATGGTTCTCGGAACGGCATTCGCTCTCCTGTCCGCCGCGCACGCGCACGCCGCGAGCCGCTACGCGCCGCTCATGGCGTCGACGGCGGGACAAGATTCGCTGCGCAACCTCGCCTTGTGGGAGGACCAGCGCGTGACCGGCGACGGCAAGATCTTCGACTACCTGAAGCAAGGCAGTCCGCTGGTGCGCCGGCGCGCGGCGGAGGCGCTGGGCCGCATGCAGGACCCGAGCGACGCCGCCGCTCTCATCCCGCTGCTCAAGGAGAAGAACGAAGACGTGCGCCGCGAAGTCATCTTCGCGCTGGGCCAGATCGGCAACCGCGACGCGGTGACGCCGCTCTCCACCGCGCGCGCGGGCTCGCTCCCCGACGACCTCGTGCTCATCGCGGAGGCACTCGGCAAGCTCGGCGGCGACGAAGCCATCGTCGCGCTCGACGAGCTCCAGCGCGACTTCTCCACCCAAGTGCGCGCGAGCGCCGCGCTCGCGCTCTCGCGCCAGAAGGACCCCAACGCGGCCAACGCGCTCCTGCTCGCGGTCCACGACCCCGACCCCGCGGTGGTGTGGCGCGCGGTCTACGCGCTCGAGAAGCAGGAGCCGATGCCGCGCTCGTGCACCGCGGTGATGCCGTTCCTCGACCACAGCGACCCCTTGGTGCGCGCGTACGCGGCGCGTACGCTGGGCAAGCTCAATTGCAAGCAGGCCGGCCCCGGCATCGCGAAGCTGCTCGACGACGCCGACCTGCGCGTCGCCGTCAACGCCGCGCGCGCGCTCGGCGACTTGAAGGACAAGGACGCGGTGAAGTCGCTCGCGGCGGTGGTGACGGGCAACAAGTCGCACCAGGTGCGCGCGGCCGCCGCGGAGGCGCTCGGCAAGATCAAGGAGAAGGACGGCAAGGACGCGCTCGCGCAGGGCATCCTCGACCCCAGCACGATGGTGCGCCTGCAGTCGATCCACGCGCTCGCGGAAGTCCTCGGCGACAAGAGCGAGATGTTCTGCGACCAGATGCGCCGCGACGGCCAGCGCCTCGTGCGCGCGGAAGCAATTCGCAGCTACGGCGTCGCCAATTTGACCAAGCGCGCGGCGGAAATCGGCGAGATCGCGAAGGGCGACAAGGATCCCATGATGCGCGCGGCCGCGGTCGAAGCGCTGGGCCTCATGAAAGACGGCGTCGTGCTGCCGATGCTGCCGCCCGCGCTGCGCGACCCCGACTTCACCGTCGCCGCCACCGCCGCCACCGCGATCGGCGAGCAGAAGGACAAGACGGCGGTGCGCGCGCTCATGGACGCCTACGGCGCGCACCAAGAGCGCGAATGGGTCGACGTCCAGCTCGAAGTGGTGCGCGTGCTCGGCGAGCTCGGCGCGGTCGAAGCGCAGCCGCTCCTCATGGAAGCAACCTCCCACCAAGACGTGCGCGTGCGCGTGGCCGCGGTCGACGCGCTCAAGAAGCTCGGCCTCACGGCACCCGAATTACCGTCGGAGCGCTCGCTCCACGAAGCGTCGTTCGACCGCACGCGCAAGAAAGCGCTGGCGCCGCCGTCGGGCGTGCGCCACGCCGTCATCTTGAACCGCTACGGCCCCATCGAGGTCGAGCTGTTCGGCGACGACGCCATCCAGACCGTCGCGAACTTCATCAACCTCGCGAAATCCGGCTTCTACAAGAAGCTCACGCTGCACCGCGTAGTGCCGAACTTCGTCGTGCAAGGCGGCGACCCGCGCGGCGACGGCTGGGGCGACGCCGGCTACACGGTGCCGGCCGAGGTCTCGCGCTACCACTACGACGAAGGCTATCTCGGGATCGCGGACAGCGGGAAGGACACCGGCAGCTGCCAGTGGTTCATCACCATGTCGCCGCAGCGCCACCTCGACGGGCGCTACACGATCTTCGGGCGGGTGACGAAGGGGATGGAGAACGTGTGGAAGATCGACCAGGGCGACCAGTTCGACGTGAAGATCTTGGACTGAACGGCGAGCGTCGAGGGTTCCCGAAGCGAACTTCCGCAGCGCGATACCAAATGTCTCGCGCGAGGACCTGAGAGCGGAGGGAAGCCTCGACGCTCGCCGTTCGCCTCTAGGAACTCATCCGCCGCAAGTCTTCCAGCGCCTGCTCGTGCGCTTTGAAGGCGATGCCGTTCGGCGTCTTGTCGAGCGGAAAGAAGCGGGCGTCGGTGGCGTCGTCGCCCGCGCGCAGCTCGCCGCCTACGCGGCGCGCGCGGTATAAGAGCAGCACGACGCGCACGCGCGGGTCGTCCATCGCCATGTAAGCGCCGAACAATCCCTCCAATTCCACGTCGAGGTTGGTTTCTTCCTTGGTCTCGCGAATCGCGCAGTCGGCGACGTGCTCGTCGTACTCGACGAAGCCCGCCGGGAGCGTCCACATGCCGATGCGCGGCTCGAATTTGCGCTGCACGAGCAGCACGCGCCCGGCTTCGACCAGCACCACGCCCGCGGCGGGCGCGGGGTTGCGGTAGGCGACGAAGCCGCAGCGGTCGCACACCGCGCGCACGCGGTCGTCGACCTTGCGCGGCGTCATGGGTCCGCCGCAGCGCGCACAAAAGCGGGCGTCGTCGCTCATCCCTGCTTGGCCCGCAGCGTCTCGCGGTTGCGCCACGCGGTCTCGATCTCGGCGAGCGGAATCCCGTACACCTTGTTGGTGGCGAGCGCGACGGCATCGTACGAGTTCATGCCGTTGATGGCCGCGTAGTAGTCCATCAGCTTCTGGGTCCCGAAGCGGTCGACCAGGAAGCCGATGAACGACGCCGCGCACGGCATCGAGATTTGGGGCTCGAGCGACATGAACAAGTTGTAGTCGAGCAGGTTGCGAAGCGGCGGAAACGCGTTCGCCTTGATCAGCTTGCGCATGGCGTCTTCCACCGGCACGCCGTCGATGTCGTCTTGCAGCCAGAACACGGTGCCCTCGGCGAGCGCGCGCGGCGGCCGCCCGATGGGGTCGGTCATGAAGTGGATGATCTCGTGGTTGTCGTTGGCGTTGATCGAGTGGAACTCGCGGTCGTCCCAGCTCACGTACTGGTAGCCCTTCAAGCTCAGCATCTTCTTGATGGTGGTGGTGTCGGGATAGAAATAGTAGTTCACCACGACGTCGCTGGTGATGCCGAGCTTCTTCGCGAAATAGTCGAACAGCTGCTGCTGCGAGGCCTGCGAACCCTCCGGCATGGGATGGCCGGGCAGCCAGTGGAACACGAAGTTCTTGGTGGTGGCGGTATCCCAATCGACCGGCTCCGGAACTTCGAGCGAGACGTGGTCGAACCACGCCTGCCCCGTCATGCCGAGCACGCACGAAACTTTGACGAAGCGCGTGCCGCGCGGGAGGCGGAAGGTGACGTTCTCTTCGCCCCACAGGCGCGACCCCACCACCGGGCGCGTGCGCTTGTCGGACACGCGCATTTCCTGGAAGCGGTGGTGATCCTGGTCGAAGAACGTCAATAGGAAGTTGCAGTGCGCGAACTGGTCGGGCGTCGACATGTCGACGTTGTCGGCCTGGATCCACCCGCGCAGGCGCACGTGGGTGGCGTCCTTGACCTCGATTTCTTGTGACAGACGGAAGAAGCGCTTGGTGTTGGGGTCGGCTTGGAAAAACCACGAGCGCTCGCCGTCTTCCTTCACTTGCTCGTCGACGCCGTAGCGCGCGGCGAAGGCGTCTTCGGGGCCGCGGAAGTTCTCGATCGACCAGCCGCGCGGAACGCCGTCGCGACCCATTTCTTCGAACGACCCGTTGACGAGCAGGTTGGTGTCGTAGCGGGCTTTCTTTTCTCCGCACGACGACAGCATCGACGCCGTCGCCAGCACCACCACCGCCGCGAATCCGAAACCGCGCACCCTCATGCGTCTCCTCATTTCTTCGCCGTCTCCTCCGACCACTCGTCGAGCCGGTACTCCATGAGATTCTGTTCCACTTTGACGATGCGCTTCTTGGCGTCGACATAGAGCGTCGCCGGACCCAAGCGCTCGCGCTCCGCCTTGTACACCGTCACCTTGGTCTTCTTGCCCAGCACCGGGATGGTGGTTTCGCCGGCGACGTACATTTCGCCCGTGTCGATCGCGCCCGACGACGGGTCGAGCCACTGGATGCGCTGGCGCCCGTCGTTCTTGGGGTCCATCCAAAATAGAATCTGGTACCACGGATACACCATGCCGACTTCCTGGATGGCGACGCCGGCGGGCACCACGACGCGCCGCACGTCCTTGGAACCGCGCAGCTCGCTCCCCAGCACCGCCACGTTGGCGTACATGTCGGCGGTGATGGTGTGCTCGATGACGTCGTCCGACTGGGTGATGGTCTTCTCGGCGCGGTACGAGCGCGGGAAGTACGACTCCTCTTCGAGCACCAGCGCGCTCTTGACCGTCATGGTGACGGCGGGGTTGATGACCTGGTTCTCCGCCTCGAAGCGAATCGTATTGTCGTCGAAGGTGCGGCGCGTCGTCGACTCGTGCCCGACGTCCTGGCCTTCCTGCACCATGGTGTATTTCGCGCGCGCGGTGGCGATCACCTTCGCTTCTTTGCTCGCGTGCATGGGCGGCGCGGCGAACGCCGGCGCCGCCGCGAGCAGGAGGACGGCCGCGTACGCGCTACGAGAGGTGTTCGGCGACATAGGTTTGCATCCTGGCCAACAATTCGTCGACGCGCGCGCCGTTCTCGAGCTTGAGTTGCGCGAAGCCGCCCTTGCCGCCGCCCGATCCCCCCAGCTCGCGCGCCAGCGCGGACGCGGTGGTGGCGAGGTCGAGGGTGACGTCCTTCGCGGTCGCGCACACCACGGTCCCGTCGTCGGCGCCCAAGAGCGCGATCGTCCCCGGCTCCGACTGCAGTTCGGTCGCGAGCGCGCGCACCAGCGCGGCGTCGGCGTCGCGGTGCACGACGATGCGGCGCGACCCGACCGCGGTCGCGCGGGCGAGGATCGACGCCTTGTGCGCCTCCGCGAGCCGCTGCACCAGCTGCTTGGCGCGCTTCGCGGAGGCTTGCGACTCTTCGCTCAATCGTTCCACCTTGTGCAACAAATCTCCCGACGACGTGGTCAGTCGATTTGCGAGCGTTTGCACGATGCCGTGCTTCTCGCGATAGTCGTCGAGCGCGCGACTCCCCACCTTGAAATGGACGCGGTGGAAGTTTTTCACGCGTTCCGCGCGCAGCACCTTCACCAGCGCGAGCTCGCCGGTGGTGCGCACGTGGGTGCCGCAGCACGGGATGGAGTCGAAATCACTCACCGAGACGATGCGCGCGATGGTGACGCCTTCCGGCACCTTGCGACGCAGCTCGGCCTGGTCCAATTCCGCGACCGGGACCAGCCGCACCGCGATGGGCCGGTTCTCCGCGATCACGCGGTTGGCGAGGTCTTCGGCGCGGCGCGCGGCCGCGTCGTCGAAGCCGGAGCCGTCGAGGTCGATGGTGCAGGTGTCGTCGCCCATGTGGAACGACACCGTCGGCAGCCCCGCCGTCTCGATGAACGCGCGCGACAGTACGTGCTGTCCGGTGTGCTGCTGCATGTGGTCGAAGCGCAGCGGCCAGTCGATCGCGCCCGCCACCTTGCCGCTTTTCGCGATGTCGCCCGTCACCGTGTGCACGACCGACTCGTCGTCGCCCTCGGCGACGTTGGTGACGCGCGCCGCGCCCAGCGTGCCGCCGTCGCACAGCTGTCCCCCCGACTCGGGATAGAACAGCGTGCGGTCGAGCACGACTTCGTGCGCGCCGGAATCGAGCGCGCGCGACGCGACCACCGTGGCCTCGAACGCCGTCTGGTAGGGCTCCTCGAGATACAGCTTCTGCGTCATGACACGGTGTGCGAACGGATGCGGCGGAGCGATCGGTCGGGGCGTCGCGTCAGGCGGCGAACGACCGGCGAATCACGCGATTCTCGTCGTCGAGCTGGACGATCTTGGGGGCGTGCGTGCGCGCCTCCGCCTCCGTGTAGGTGGCGAAGGAAAAGATGATCACGCGGTCGCCGATGTGACCCAAGCGCGCGGTGGCGCCGTTCAATTCGATGCGGCCCGAGCGCGCGGGCGCCGGGATCGCGTAGGTCTCGAAGCGATCGCCGGTGTTCATGTTGGCGACGAGCACTTTCTCCCACCGCGTGAGCCCGACTTCTTCCATGAGGGCGGAGTCGATGACGATGCTGCCCTCGTAGTGCATGTCGATGCCGGTGACGGTGGCCTGGTGGATCTTCGATTTCAGGAGTAGGAGTTCCATCGCGGTCTATCATAACCCGCGCCGGGGCCCGGCACAAGGGAGCGCTGCCGCCGCGCGAGGAACCGCGCGCAAGCGCCGCCCTCGCCTATTCCATCGCGCGCCGCGCGAGCCAGAATGCAACCCCGAGCAGCGCGAGCGACCCCACCACGAGCGGCGTGTCGCCGTGGCGCGCATAGAAGGTTTGCCCCGATAGCAGCGCGACGTCGGCCATCAGGATTCCTTCCTTATAGAGGTCGAGCGACTGCACGACTTCCCCGGTCGGCGCCACCACCATCGACACGCCGCTGTTGGCGCTGCGCACCAGCCAGCGCCGAAACTCGACCGCGCGCGCGATCGCCATCTGCGCGTGCTGGTAGGGACCGGGCGTGTCGCCGAACCAACCGTCGTTGGTGACGTTGACGAACAGCTGCGAGCCTTCGCGCACGCCGTCGCGGCACAAGTCGGGGAAGACCGATTCGAAGCAGATGAGCGGCGTGAAGCGAACGCCGTCGGCGGAGAGTGGCGCGCGCTTCGGACCCGGCTGGAAGTTGGCCTGGCCGAAGTCGATCTTGCGAATCCACCGGTAGCGCGACCCCAGCGGGAGCGCCTCGCCGAACGGAAGCAGGTGGCGCTTGTCGTACTTGTCGATCGACCCGTCGATGCGAAACAGCCCCGACGAGTTGTAAATGTTGATGTCCTTGTGCGGCCCGTCGAAGCGGTGGTCGAGAAATCCGATGAAGTACGGCACCCCGAGCGTGCGCGCGAGCTCGACCAGACGCGTGCGATAGATGGGGCCGTTCTCGATGAACACCGGCGCCGCCGTCTCCGGGAAGACGACGAGCTGCGCGCCGCGGTCGCGCGCCTGCACCGCTTGCTTCTCGATCAAGACGAAGGTGGAGTCCTTGAACTCGGGCTGCCACTTCACCGCGAGGTCGACGTTGGGCTGCGCGAGCGCGACCCGCAGCCTGGGCGCGCCCGCTTCGTTTTCGCGGTCGATGCGCGCGCCGCCGTACAGCCACATCGCGCCCGCCACCAGCCCCGCGCACAATCCGCACCACGCCTTCGCGCGCGGTCCGCGCGCGACGACGCTCCCCGCCGCGAGCGCGTTCACGAACACGATCGCGAACGACAAGCCGAACACGCCCCAAACGTCGGCGCTCTGCAGGAGCGCGGGCTGGTGCGAGAGCGAGTAGCCCATGAGCCCCCACGGAAACGCCAGCTCGCCGCGACAACGCGCGACCTCGAACAGCGCCCACGTCGCGGGCGCGGCGAGTAGGAACGGGAGCAGGCGCCAGCGCGTGAGCGCGGCCAGCACGAGCAAGTGGAACGCGGGATACAGCGACAGGTACAGCACCAGCGCGATGAGCGCGGGCGTCATCAGCCACGGGATGGTGACGTCGGCCGACGGAACCAGCTTGACGATCCACCACAACATCGACACGAAGCACGCCGACCCCATCAGGAAGCCGGCGCGAAACGCGTCCTTGCGACCGGGCCGGTAGCGCAGCACCGCTGCGAACATGGGCGCGAGCGCGAGGAACGACACCGGCCCCAGCGACGTCACCGGGAAACACAGCGTGACCAGGAAGCCCGACGCGAGCGACGGGAGGACGAGCGGGAGCGGGGGCAAAACGCGAACGACGATCCGCTTCAAGGGCGCAACCTAGCCGAGCTCGACTTCGCGGCCGCTCGTCGCCGACTCGTACATCGCGTCGACGATGCGCATCACGCCGACCGCGTCCTTGCCCGACGCGAGCGGCGTGCGCTGCTTGCGCACGCACTGGATGAAGTGGTCGATCTCGGCCTGGTAGCTTTCCTTGTAGAAGTTCTTCTGCTTGCCGGGCGCGGGCGTCACGTTGACGAGGACGCCCTGGATCGACTTGTGGAGCTGGAGCGGTGTCAGCACGCCGGCGCCCTTGCTGCCGTAGACTTGCAGGTACACCACGTCGCGCGGGTCGCGGAGGTTCCAATTGACCTCGAGCATCAGGCACGCGCCGCCCGCGTAGCGCACCAGCGCGCACGCGGAATCTTCGACGCCGTCCTTGCCCTTCTTGCCGAACACGCTGCACGACACGCCGGTGGTGCGTTTCAAGCCCGAGATCCACATCGCAAGGTCGACGAGCGGCGTGCCCAGGTCGAGGAGCGCGCCGCCCCCCGCCTTGCCGCGCTCGGTGAACCACGAGCGGTCCTTCCAGTCGGTCGCGCGGCGCAGCCAGCCCGCCTTCACCACGTGCACGTCGCCGAGCTCGCTCGCCGAGATGAACTTCTGCATCATCTGCGCGTCCTCGCGGAAGCGATTGTTCATCGCCACCATGAGGATGCGCCCGTGCTCGTCGGCGGTGTCGACCATCTTCTGCGCTTCGGTCGCGTTGCGCGCGAGCGGCTTCTCGCACAAGACGTCGCGGCCCGAGCGCAGCGCGGCGATCGCCATGGGCGCGTGCAGGTAGTTGGGCGTGCAGATGTCGATGGCGTCGACGTCCGCCTTCTTCAGCATCTCGGAGAAGTCTTCGTACCAGGTCTTGAAGCCGGCTTGCTCTTTGATGCGGCGCGCCTTGACCGGGTCTTCGTCGACCACGGCGACGAGCTCGACGTCGGGATTCGCGCGGTAGGCGGGAATGTGGGCGACTTGGGCGACGTGTCCGGCGCCCACGATCGCGATGCGGGTTCTGTCAGCCATCGCGGGCATGGTAGCGCAGGACGCGCGGAGTTGTCACGCCCTGTTCTCGCGCTCTTCCAGCGCGTCGCGCGCGATGCCGTAGCGTTTGATCTTCTTCAAGAGTCCCTGGCGCGACAGCCCCAGGCGGCGCGCGGCGTGCGACTTGTTCCAGTTGGTTTGCGCGAGCGTCTTCTTGAGCAGGTTCTCTTCCAGGTGTCCGACCGCGCTCGCGAGCGGGGCTTCGTGCAGCACGCCGGCGTCGAGCGTAGCCGCCGCCGCGGCGCACACGATGCGGTCCGAGAGCATCTCGGTCACGAGGCGCGACGGCGTGTTGTGGAGCGCCGCGATGCGCTCGACTTCGTTCTCCAGCTCGCGCACGTTACCCGGCCACGGATACCCGGCGAGGACGTGCTCGGCGTCGGGCGCGATGTCGGGGCAATCGAGACCGCGCCGCTCGAAGAAGTGCGCGATCAGCTCGACCAAGTCGTCGCGGCGTTCGCGCAGCGACGGCACGCGCGCCTCGACGACGTTGATGCGATAGAAGAGGTCCTTGCGGAAGGAGCCGTCGCCCACCATGGCGGCCAGGTCGGCGTTGGTTGCCGTGATGAGACGAACGTCGACGCGCCGCACGCCGCCCTCTCCCATGCGCCGCACTTCGCCCTCCTGCAGCACGCGCAAGAGCTTGGCTTGGATGTAGGGCGGAATCTCGCCGATCTCGTCGAGGAACAGCGTGCCGCCGCTCGCCTGCTCGAACAGCCCCGCGTGCGCACGCACCGCGCCGGTGAAGGCGCCGCGGTCGTGGCCGAACAATTCGCTTTCGAGGATGCCGGGTGCCAGCGCCGCGCAGTTGACCGACACGAAGGCGGCCTGCGCGCGCGGGCTGAAGCGGTGCAGATTGCGCGCGAGGACCTCCTTGCCGGTGCCGCTGTCGCCGGTGATGAGCACGCTCACGGTGGACGCGGAGAGGGTGAGCACGAGGTCGCGCAGGCGCTGGGCCGCGGACGACGAACCCACGATGGGTGGGTCGAAGCGATCGTGGGGCGATCTCACGCGTGCCAGCATCGGCAAGCGCGGTGCCACGGATCGCGTCGCGACGCCAACTTCTCACACGCGACCGACTTCGCGCGACGAACGCGCGCTCGCGCGCGCACAACGTCGTCGCGGGTGCTGCGCACGCGCGCGACGCGCGGCGCGTGGCTAGCGCGCGACCGCGTCGATGCTTGCGTGAGTGGTACGGGAGAAGAAGGGCTGTCGGCGATTCGACAGCGCGTCGCGTCAACGGTGCGGGGCTTCGTCGACCACGCCGTAGCCGGTCGCCGTCAACGGCGTGGACTTCGGCGGGCGCGTGGGCGAATCGGTGTCGAAGGGCTCGCCCACGAACCACACGCGCGCACCGGCATAGTCGGTGAGCACACCCGCGAGCTGGCCGCGAATCCAGTAGCGCTTGCCGTCGTCGGTGGTGACGACGCACTCGCCGCCTTCGAGCGACACCACGCCCACCATCGGCACTTTGCCGTCGGCCATGGGGAGGAGCTCGTAGCGAACCACGGAGAGGCGCGGGAGATTGCGGTCGACGAAGGGGAGCACGTCGCCCTCGACCGCGCAGCGCATGCTCGCGAGCGCGCGCAGTTGCGACAAGAGCGCGGGCGACTTGGCGTCGAGCGCCACCGTTTCGGTGCTGTCGATCTCGAGCACGGGGGTGGTGATGGGCGTGCTGCCGCGCAGCGACAGCGTTCCTTCGACGCGCACGCGCTTGCCCGCGTCGACGCCTTCCAGCGTGTCGACCGCGCGCGCGCGCTTCCCCCCGCACCCCGGCGTGGCGGCCAGCGCGATCATCGCGAACGCGCTCGCGGCCACGCCGGCGGTGCGCACGCCCGCGCGCATCTACTGCACCCGCATGATCGCGTTGCGAATGCGCCCGCCGGTCGGCGCGATCTCGAAGAACGTGAGCCGCGTGTCCTGGCCGAGCACCCCGTCGTAGCGGAGCAGGTCGCCCGAGGAGCGGCGCACGTTGCCGGCGGCGTCGGCTCCGATGAGTTGGAGCGGCGCCGCCACGGTGCCGTAGTCGGCCAGGTTGATCGACGTGTAGTTGAAGCGCGGGTCGGCGGTGATGCCCTTCCCGCTCACGTACAACGCGGCCAGGAATTCGGGCAGCAAGTCGTAGAAGTTGCGGCCGGTGACGTTCTGGACGCACGCGCGCCCGGTGCAACGGCTTTGCACGATCTCCTTCAAGATGTCGGTGCCGTAGCGATCCGCCATCAAGCGCAAGAACAGATAGATGCCGCCGCGCTGGTCGAGCGGTGCAAACTGGTCTTCGAGCGAAACGCCGCCGGGATCCTGCATGTAGATGTCGGCGCGATCGATATTGGCGTCGTGGCGATCGTTCAAGTCTTCCGCCATGTGCGCCATGCCTTCTTCGAGCCAGGTTTCTTGCGTCACGCCGCCCTCGTTGAAGATGCGGTGCGAGAAGCTGATCATGTGCTCGTGCTCGTGCGCAATGGTGCCGATGTTCTCGTCGGCGGTGAACGCGACCGGGAACGGATTGCCCCAGATGGCGGTCGGGTCGGAGGCGAGCACGTAGAAGATCTCGGCGTGGTTGGTCGTCCCCGACGGCACTTGTCCGGCGGCGTACAGGTCGATCGACAGGAAGAACCCCGCGATGAAGCCCCCGCTCCCCGGCGGCGTCATGCGATTGACGACCGGCGTGATGAGAATGATCACCTTGCCGTTGCCGTCGACGTCGGAGTAGCCGCCGAAGTAGTTCACGTTGGTGGCTTCGATCTGATTGTCGAAGGCCTGGCCGAATTGCACGAAATGGATCTGATCGAAATTGTTGGCCGGGTTCGCGAGCGTGTCGACGTCGGCGTAGACCAGGCACTTGGTGCCGGTGTAACGCAGGTCGGCGGTGACGCGCGTGAAGTTGGCAGGATTGGTGACGCTCCCGCTCGGCGTGTTGAGCACATAGAATTGACGGTACGGCGGCGCCTGCGCCTCCGCGCTCGCCTGGATCGGAGTCTTCTCGACCTTGGGCGCGCCGTAGCGTTCCACCAACCCGCGCGCTTGTTCCCAGCGGTTCGCGTCGAACGTCTCCGCGATTCCCATGTACGACGCCCGCGCCGCGCGCCGCGTGGGGCCGCGGTCGGCCGACGCGGCCACGATGGTGTTGGCCGACGTGATCTCGTACGAGTAGTCGGTCGAGAACTGGGCGTTGGGATTGGTCCCGTGCGGGATCACGAGGTATTGCGCGATCGCGGTCGGAATTGGGAGCGAGAGCTCGTTCGCCGCGCCGGTGGCTCCATACACGAAGAAGTCGCCGATGCCGCGCGTCACCGTCACGTCGGGGCCGGTGCCGGTGCCGCCCGCGTTAGTGACCGTCATGGCGCCGTCGGTCGCGTCTTGATCGACGACGACTTCGAGCGTGGTGGTGTTGCCCGCGAACGGCGTCGACACACCCAGCGGGTTCTTGAACCGAACTTGGTTGGTGTTTGCGGGCGTCGTGAAGTTGCGCCCGCTGATGATGAGCGTGTCACCCGGCGCGACCGTGGTCGCGCTCAACCCCGTGACGACGGGCGGGTCGGGCTGGGGCTCGGTGGTGCCGCCGTCGTCGCTGCTGCACGCGACGGCAAATAGGAATCCCGCGGCGAGCACGAGGCTCGCAAGCTCACGCAATTTCATGTTGGTCCCCGTTGGGTTGGAATGCATTCGGTAAGCCGGCGGCGCGTGCCGGAATCGCACGCCGGTTGCCTAACGTTAATGCAATTCACCCCCTTACGGCAAGCCCGAACCCGGGCCGGCGGGCACGAGACTTGCACGACCGAGGCGCTTACTCCTCTTATACGCCGATGGTTTCCCGAGCGAGTGTGGGGGCGATGCACGACGCATACGGCATTCTCGTAATCGAAGCGAGCGACTGGGACGCCGAGCAGGTGCGCGCGCTCTTGCGCACCCTGTCGAAGCCGGTCCGCATCCTCAAGGCCGCCGACCTCGACCAGGACTGTGTTCGCGTCGACATCATCCTCCTCGGCTTCACCGACGCGGTCTCGTTCGAAACGTCTCGTTCTACCTTAGAGAAGGCGCGCTCGTTGTCGCCCAACGCGCAGCTCATCCTGTGCATGCCGCGCGAGTCCGACGACCTCGACCGCCGCGTGCTCGAGCTCAAGGCGCGCGCCTTCCTCTTGAAGCCGCTCGAAGAGGGCACCTTCCGCGCGCTCATGGAGCAGACGCTTGCGTCCATCCACCTGCGCCGCGAACGCCAGGAGCACGCGCGCGCGTCCAAGCGCTCGGTTCACGTCGAAGAGATCATCGGCACGAGCCCGCTCATTCGCCGCGTGCTGGAACTGATCGACAACGTCGCGCTGAGCACGTCGACGTCGGTGCTGCTCCTGGGCGAGTCCGGCGTCGGCAAGAGCCTCTTCGCGCACACCATCCACGAGCGCTCGCGCGCGGCGACGGGCCCCTTCATCGAGATCAACTGCGCGACGCTCCCGACCAGCCTGCTCGAGAGCGAATTGTTCGGCTACGAGCCGGGCGCGTTCACCGACGCGCGCGCGCAAAAGATCGGCCTCATCGAATTGGCCGACGGCGGCACGCTGTTCCTCGACGAAATCACCGAGATCGAGATGCAGACGCAGGCTAAGCTGCTCAAGTTTCTCGACACCAAACGTTTTCGCCGCCTGGCCGGCGACCGCGAGATCGCGGTGGAGACGCGCGTCATCGCGGCCAGCAATCGCGACATCAAGGAAGA
Organism: uncultured bacterium; assembly: GCA_964560355.1. Classification (GTDB taxonomy): domain Bacteria; phylum Krumholzibacteriota; class Krumholzibacteriia; order WVZY01; family JAKEHA01; genus JAKEHA01. Next base: position 56,504 of record CAZLLI010000003.1, read on the forward strand.
GGTGCGGGCGCGGCGCTTCCGCGAAGACCTCTACTATCGATTGAACGTGGTCGAGATTCGCGTGCCGTCGTTGCGCGAGCGCCGCGAGGACGTCGAAGTCATCGCCGACCACTACTTGGCCGAGTACAAGCGCAAGTTCAACAAGCCCCACCTGACGGTGTCGGCCGCCGCGCGCGCCATGATTCGCGAGTACCCGTGGCCCGGCAACGTGCGCGAGCTCGTCAACGTGCTCGAGCGCGCGGTGCTCCTGTGCAACGACGACGCCATCGACGCCCACCACCTCCCCATCGAGATGCCCGCCGCCGGCCGCCGCGCGCTCCTGCGACGCCGCTCCGACGGCACCATCGAGATGGAGCTGCCCACCGGCGCGGTGACGCTGGACGAAGTCGAGCGCGCGCTGATCGAAGCCACCCTCAAGCGCACGCGCGGCAACGTGTCCCGCGCGGCCGAGCTCATGGGCACCAGCCGCGGCGCGCTCCGCAACAAGCTCACGCGCTACAAGATCGACTCCCACGCCTTCCGCCGCCGCTCCTTCGCGCTGCAAGACTGACCTCGTTGCGCGCGCGCGCGTCCGTTGCTACTATCGCGGCGTGGACGCACCTCCGCGCATCATCGTTCGCGACGCCGACCTTCGCGACGCGCCGTACATCGTCGACTTCAATCGCCGGCTCGCCGCCGAATCCGAAGAGCGCGTGCTCGACGCCGCCATCGTGACCGCGGGCGTGCGCCGGGGCTTCGCGCACCCGGAGCTGTGCCGCTACTTCGTGGCCGAGATCGACGGACGCGTGGTGGGCACCACCATGGTGACGTACGAGCTCACCGACTGGCGCGACGGCGTGCTGTGGTGGCTGCAAAGCGTGTACGTCGAGCCCGAGTACCGGCGCGCGGGCGTGTTCAAGGCCCTCTATCGCTTCATCCACGAGCGCGCGCGCCAAAGCCGCGACGTGCGCGGCCTGCGCCTGTACGTACACCGGACGAATCACCGCGCGATGCGCGCCTACGAAACCATGGGCATGGCCAAAGCGGACTACGAGTGCTACGAGATCGACTGGTCCGACGCCGTGCGCCGACGCGAGGACTAGTGCCGGGCTCGACGGGCGCTTCGACGGCGAGCCGCGGCGTCGCGCGGCTGCTTTTCATGGCGGCGGGCGCCGTGTTCCTGCTCGGCGCCGTGCTCTACAACCCGTGGACGCTCGAGGTCGCCGCGCGCGGCGCGCGCGCCCTCTTCCACCGCGCGTTTCTCACGCCTGACGCTTTCCACATCCATTGCGCGCAGTGGACCTTCGCGCTCCTCGGTGCGACCGCCTTCGCCGCGGCGTGGATGATCGGTCGCCACGCGCGCGTCGACCGCTTCTTTCGACGGGGCGCGGTCGAGAAGTGGGTGCTCGCCGTCTTGATCGTGCTGGTGCCGGTCGTGTGTCTCGAAGTCGCGCTGCGTCCGTTTCTCCCCAACCACGAAAAAACGACGAACCTCTTTGTGAAGGACGAGCGCTTGGGATGGAAGCTGCGGCCCAACGCGGTTACGCACTGGGGCGACGTCGAGGTGCGAGTCAACGAGCGCGGCTTTCGCGGTCCCGTGATTCCGTACGACAAGCCGCGCGGCGCGAAACGCGTCGTGTACCTCGGCGACTCCGTGACCTTCGGCTATCGCGTCGCGCGCTGGGAGGACACGTATCCGTACGTGCTGCAGTCTTTGCTCGCAACGCGCGACTCGCTCGCGGTCGAAACCGTCAACCTCGCCGTCGAAGGCTACTCGCAGTGGCAGGAAGCGATCGTGCTCGCCGACGAAGGCGACCGCTACCAGCCCGACCTGGTCGTGGTCGGTTTCGTGCTGAACGACGTCACCGAGATGTTCCACCTCGCGCGCTTCGGCGGCAGCGACGAAGGCTTCCAATTGCGCCACTCGTACGCGTCGCGCTGGGAGCGCTGGTTGTCGAAGAGCGCGCTCGTGTACGAGATCCAGAACGTGGTGCGCGAGATGAAGGCGCGGCGCGCGCTGGGCAGCGACCTCCGTCTCGGTGCGATTCGCCAGCAAGCGCTCGACGTGGAGACGCTGATGCGCCAACCCGACCAGGCCAACGTCAAGACCGCGTGGGACATCGCGCTCGCCGACCTGCAGCGCATCGTCGACCACTGCGCGGCGCGCGACGTTCCCGTGCTGGTGGTGGTGTTCCCGTTCGCGGTGCAGATGGCCGACCCCGACGGATTGTCGGCGCCGCAGCGCGTGCTCTCGTCGTACGCGGGCGCGCGCGGCGTCGACGCGGTCGATCTTTTGCCGCTCCTCGTCGAGCACGCGCGCGCGGCCGGCGTCGGCGCGGACGCCCTATTCGTCGACGAGGATCACTTGACCGTCGACGGCCACCGCGTGGTGGCAGGTATCCTGGAGGCGCGCGTCGCTGCTATACTGGCGCGTCGCAATCAGTCGGAGGTGACGCGATGAAGTGGAGCGGTCGGCGCGAGAGTGGAAACGTCGAAGATCGTCGCGGGATGACGCCCGGACGCATGGTAGTGGGCGGAGGGTTGGGCACCATCGTGATTCTCGTCATCGCGGCGCTGTTCGGCGCCGACCCGCGCCAGCTGCTGCAAACCGCGCAGACGCCGTCGGCGGACGGGACGGTGCAGGTCGACCCGCACCAGGAGGAGCTCAAGCATTTCGTCTCGGTCGTGCTCGCCGACACCGAGGACATTTGGGGCGAGATCTTCGCGAGGCAAGGCACCACCTACCAAAAGCCGTGGGTGGTGTTGTTCACCGGCCAGGTCGAGTCCGCGTGCGGATTCGCGAGCGCGGCGTCGGGGCCGTTCTACTGCCCGCCCGACCAGAAGGTCTACATGGACCTCTCCTTCTTCGACGAATTGCAGTCGCGCTTCGGCGCGCCCGGAGACTTCGCGATCGCATACGTGGTCGCGCACGAAGTCGGCCACCACGTGCAGAACATGATGGGCCTGACCGACAAAGTTCACTCGATGCAGGGACAAGTGAGCGAAGCCGAGTATAACCAGATGTCGGTGCGCCTCGAGTTGCAGGCCGACTTCCTCGCCGGCGTGTGGGCGCACTACGCGCAGAACCAGCTCGATGTGGTCGAGCCGGGAGACTTCGACGAAGCGATCGCCGCCGCGGGGGCGGTCGGCGACGACCGCATTCAGAAAGCAGCGCGCGGTTACGTCGTCCCCGACGCTTTCACGCACGGGACCTCCGCGCAGCGCATCGCGTGGTTCCGCCGCGGCTTCGAAACCGGCGACCTCACCCAGGGCGACACCTTCAGCATCGACTACGGGGACTTGTAGTCGGCGCGAACGCTAACGACCCATCAAGAGCAGTTTGCGCGTGACGTGTTGTCCGGCGACGTCGAGCCGGAGAAAATACACGCCCGCCGCGAGCGACCTTCCCGAATCCCCGCGACCGTCCCACGCGATCGACTGATCCCCTTCGGCGGTCGCGGGCCCGAAGAGGTCGCGCACCTTGGCGCCGCGCACGTCGTACACCGATAGCTGCACCCGCGCCGGCGACGCGACGCGCATCTGAATCGTCCCCGAGCGCGGGAACGGATTCGCGAACACGAGGTCGAAGCCGAGCGGCGGCGGCGGCGTGACGGACGTCGCCGTCGCACCCTGCAGTCGCTCCATCAGAGTGGAGCTCGTGATGCCGTCGGCCAGCGTCCAGAAGCCCGCGCACCAGATGTCGCAGTTCCCCACGATCTCCATGCCGCCGCTGCGCAGCATGTAGGTCGCGCCCGGAACTTGCGCGGGCACGTCGGTCCACGACGCACCGTCCCAGTGCCAGAAACCGTTCCAGCCCGACGCCCACAGGTCGTTGGGCGCCACCGCGGCGAGCGACCCGCCCGTGTTCGCGGGGGGCGTCGCCACGCTCCACTGCGACCCGTTCCAGTGCATCAGCACCACGCCGACGTCGGGAGCGCCGCCGATCGCCCACACGTCGTTGGGGCCGGTCGCGACGACGTCGTCCAGTCCGCTTTGCGAAATGTCCTCGATCGGACTGTCGACGTGTGTCCACGAATTCCCGTCCCAGTGGTAGGTGATGCCGCGAAACGTGTCGCCCACGTTGCGATAGTCGCCGACCGCCCACACGTCGTCGTGCGAGATCGCGACCACGTCGTTCAATTGATGGTGGCGGGTCGCGACGCGCGGCACCTCGACGTCGGTCCAGCTCGACCCGTCCCAGTGCAGCGCCATCGGCACCGACGTCGCCTGCGCGTCGCCGTAGCCGTTGCCGATTCCCACCGCCCACACGTCGTCGTCGCCGACCGCGTCCACTTCGTACGCGAACCCTCCGCGCGCCGCGAACGGGTACACCGTCTGCGGACGCAGCGTCGCCGTCGCGACGAAATCCCACGAACCGTTTCGCCACCGAAGCACGAGCGGGAGATTGTTGGTGGGATACGTCGTGGTCACGTTGCCGACCAGCCACACGTCGCCGTTGGACGTCGCGACCACTCCCTCGGTCTCCGGGAACGTGCCGAGACTCGTCGTTTCCGGCAGTCCGAAGAGATTCCACGACGACCCGTTCCACCGCATCACGACCGGACCGCGGCCCGCGGGGTCGCCGCGCCAATAGCCGACCGCCCACGCGTCGTTGCTCGTGAGTGAGGTGATCGCCGTGAGTCGCGTCACGCTGTTGCCGACGTTGGGCGTCGGCACCAGCGTCCACGGTCCGCACGGCGCGACGGCCGCCGACACGGAGGCGATGAGAAGAGTCGCGCCGACCAGAATGGCGCGCAGTATCGAGCCTGGGTTGACTGGATGGTGGTACGTCACGGAGGCCCCCTTCCGCGAAGAAATCCCGTGTCCGGGGAGGACCAGGATCATCGCGTATCGATTGCGGCCTTGCGTGTCTAGTCGATTTCGCCGGCGCCGGTCGGCACCCACGCGGGAAGATCGATCACCGGGGAGTATATCCTACTTTGGACTTGTATGCTCGTCTTGTCTCGTCGACCGCGAGGCGATCAGCGCGGGCGCGAGAGCTCGAAGCGAATGGTGCCCGCTTCCGCGCCGTCGCCGACAAAACGGAAGCCACACTTCTCGAGTACGCGAATAGACGGCCGCAATTCCGGCATGGTGTGCGCGACGACGCGCGTCACCGACGGGTGCGCGAACGCCCACGCGACCAGCGCGCGCACGGCTTCGGGGGCGTAGCCCTGGCGTTGGTGCGACTCGGCGACGGAGTACCCGACTTCGACGGTGCCGTCGTCCGCGGGCGCGCCGGCGAAACCGCCGTTGCCGATCAGGATCGCGCCGCCGCTCGCACGCGCGAGCAAGAAGTACCACTTCGTCCAGCCGTCGTGCTCGGGGTGCGCGCGCATGTACTCGAGCACCCAGCGCATCGAATTCTCGTCGCTATAGAGCGGCGGCCAGTCGGTGGGAATCTCGGCGTCGAGGTGCGATGCGAACGACGCGCGGTCCGCGAGCTCGGCGAGCTGCACGTCGACGGTGGCAGCGACGAGGATCAAGCGCGACGTGGGAACGGCGATGCGTCGATAGGGTGTCATGTGGGATCGCTTGTGAAGGTAGGCACGAGATTACAATTTGCTTGCCACTTTCGCAACCGCCTGCGCACACTGGCGCGAACGGCCCGCCGCTGGTCACCACTCGCCTCACCGCGGCCGCGTGCGAACTCTTCCAGGAGGATGTATGGAATACTTGATCAACATTCTGGGCGGCGGCGTCGGCGGCAACATCTTCGGTGCGCTCATGAAGAACCGCAGCATGGGCCCGGCGCTCAACACGATCCTGGGTGCGCTCGGCGGACTCGCGGGCGGACAGCTCGGCGGCGGCGCGCTCGGCGGCAGCATGGGGGGCGACATCGCCGCGTCCGCGATCGGCGGAATCCTGCTCCCGCTGATCGGGAGCTTCTTCAAGAAAAAGCCCGCGGCCTAGAAACCGAAACCGACGTTGAGATAGACGCGCCACTGCGGGTTGTACTCGACCACGGGCACGTCGAAGATCGGATTGACGTACTTGGCGTCGTCGAGCGCGTACGCGCCCGCGACGTTGACAGTGGTCGGGTAGGTGTAGAACGACCCCATGTTGAGGCGCAGCTCGGCGCCGACGTTGGAGTAGTAGTCGCGCGCGAGCGTGGGGTCGTCGGTGGGGAGATTTCCTTTGTTCCACGCACTCGCGGCTTCGTAGAAGATGCCGCCGTACACGTCCTTGAACGTGAGCCACGACGTCTGCTTGTCGATGCGCCGCCAGATCGGAAAGCGATAGGTGAGGCTCGCGAGCGCGCCCTTGCGACCGCCGATCGCGTAGTACGTGTAACCGCGCAGCCGGTCCATGCCGCCCATGTAGACCCAGAAGAAGTCGTCGACGGGCTTGTCGATGACGGATCCGAATAAGCGCACCTGCAGCGTGTGCTGCCAGCCGGGTAGCGCCAGGTATTCCTTCCAATCGACGGTGTACTGCCCGAAGTCGTTGTTGGTGAAGTCGGGGTTGACGCCGTATTCGAACTGCCCGCTCTCGAACAGCTCGTCCATTCCGTACATGACGTCGACCGTGAATTCGCGCCCGCCGCGCGGATTGATGTCGCTGTCGACGGCGCGCTCGATCGACTTGTAGTACCAGCGCACGTGCGCGTCGTTGCCGATGAAGTACTTCCACCCCACCGGTTGCTCGGGCAGCTGCTGGCCGCCGGGGTCGTCGAGCGGCGTGTAGAACGGCTCCAAGAAAATGTTGTACTCGCTGTGATTCCACCACACGGTGAAATCGTTGCGATGCGTCAGGCTATAACGGTCCTCGAACTCGAAGCGCAACCCGAGGTCCGCCGACCACACGTCGTAGCGATAGTCGACGTAGTAGTAGCGGTCGAACTCTTCGAGCGGAAATTGGTCGGAGTACTTCTGGCGCACCTTGTAGTACTCCATGAAGATCACCGGGAAGATACGCCGCAGTTCGAAATCGAAGATGAGGTCGAATTCGCCGTCGGTGCCGTAGGAGCCGCCGAAGAACAGGCTCTGGCGGTCGAGCACTTCGTTGTTGGCGACGAAGAGACCGAGGCGCGGCGTCCCGTCCCAAATCAAGAAGCGCGGGAAGAACTGGAATCCGGTGTAGTCCCACTTGTAGGGCTTAGTCTCGTATCCGGGCGCTTGCACGCCGATGTTCGCGCTCGTCGGCTCTGACGGCGGCGCGGGCGCGTCCGGGCGCGCGCCCGAGATCGGCACCAGCGACGCGTCGATCGGCGTCGCGGGATTCGCGCCGTAGTCGACCATACCGACGCTCGATTTCAAATCGACGCACTCGTCGAACTCGCCCGCCGCGCGCGTGTCGTACGCGTCGCGCGTGAGCGTGGCGACCGCACTCGTCTGCGGCGCGAGTGTCATCGCGCGGTAGCCCTTCGCGGTGTACTCCGAGTACACCAGCGTGCCGTCGCGCGCGAGGTCGGGCATGAAGGCGCCGCCCACCACGTTGGTGAGTTGTGTGACGTCGCCCGTCGCGAGGTCGATGCGGTAGAGGTTGAAAATACCGGTGCGGTCGGACGCGAACACGATGCCGCTGCCGTCGGGCGTCCAGCGCGCGTCGCGCTCGTCGTTGGGCGACTGGATTTCGACGCGGAAGTCGCTGCCGTCGACCGCGACCGACGCGATGTCGCGCGTCCCCTTCTCGAAAATACCGAACAGGATGCGGGTCCCGTCGGGCGAATAGGAGGGCGTGTACATCTGCACGCCGCCCACCGCGGGGCGAATCACCTTGAGACCGCTGCCGTCCGCGTTCATGGTCGCGAGGCGGTGGGTCCCGTCCTGGTTGAGCACGCACACGAGGGAGCGGCCGTCGGGCGACCACTGCGGCTCGGCCGCGCGCAGCTTGTGGGTGAGCCGCTTCTCCTTCTTGTTCGCGAAGGTGTATGTGTACAAGTCGCTGACGCGCGCGCCGTACGCGTCGACGCGGGTGTGCTTGGCGTAGAGCAGCGTGGAGCCGTCGGGCGAGAACGACGCCCCCGACGACACGCCCCCTTCGATCTGGTCGAAGTGTTTGCCGTCGCGGTCGATCGTGTACAGCGACGTCGACGCGTAGTCGCTGCCTTCGTTCGACAACAGCGCGACGCGCCGGCCGTCGGGGCTGAACGCAGGGTCGAGCGTCATGAAGCCGTCGTCGGAGAGCACGGTGCCTTCGCGGACGTTGGCGCGCACGTCGACCAGCATGCGGTCGTAGCGCGCGGCGAGGTACGCCTTCCAGTCGCGGTAGAGCTGTTCGCCGGTCTTGCCGGTGGCTTCCTTGAGCGCGCCGTCGATGGTGAGCCGGTTCCATTTCCCCAGGTACTCCGCGGTACGGTTCAAACTCTCCGGCCCGTACGTCGCCGCGATGTAGCGCACCAGGCCGAAGCCGTGGTCGTACACCTGCTCGTTGCCGATGCTCCGGTGCCCCAGGAACCCCATCTGGTCGTACGTCATCATGCGGTCTTCGGTCACCGCCGCGCGCAGGATCATGTCGCGGTGCGTGTCCCAGCAGTCGGTTTGCAGCGCGGGAGACTGATACTGCGCGACGCCTTCCGCCCACCACGCCGGCACCACCGTGCCCGTGATCGGATACGACACGATCAAGTCGGGGTAGCCGGTGATCACGTCGGGGCGCTTTTCGTTTTCGAAGTCGACGGCTTGGAAGTAGAGCGCGGGGATGCGCAGCGGCATCTTCATCGACGCCTGGATCGACACGATGTGCGTGAACTCGTGCGTGATGACGTTGCGCAGCCACGGCGTCGTGCCGCGCAGGTGAAACTCGAGGTTGGTGGCCCAGATCTCGATCTTGTTGTCGTAGTAGTACGCGGCGCCGTTGGCGTAATCCTCGGTGTCGAGCAGGATCAAGTGCACGCGCTTGGGCTCGTAGCCGTACACGTCCGTGATGGGCTTATAGATTTCTTCCGCGATGCGCGCGGTCTCGGCGCCCGTCCACTCTTCGCCGGCGTGGAAGTGGACGTCGAAGTGCTCGGTGGAGATGGTCTTCCACTCGAGCCCCGGGTTGACTCCCGCCGACGCGCGCGCCGCGATCACTAGCATGGCGGCCGCCGCGGCGATGGTGACGCTGCGGTAAACACGACGAAGCAAGAGCATGGGCACCGTGGAATCTACGAGGGGTGGGTTTGCGGTCCGTGGAACGCTATTGCAGCTAACAATTTATCGCGTTTCATCGGGTCCTGTCAATTCTCGTTTTTTTCTCCGCACGGCCCGCGCGTCGCGCTAAATAGTAATGACGGAATCGGCGTCGGTCCCTACACTCGGCGCCGGAGAAGGAGCAAAGGCATGAGCATTGCGGGCATCGTTCTGTTTGTGGGCGGCGTCGCGGCGGGCGCGCTCGCCGCGTGGTGGCTCGGCCGATCGCGAGCCTCCGCGCTTCGCGCCGACGTGCGGGCGAAGGACGCCGCCATCGTCGACCTCAAGATTCAGGCCGCGCGCCTGGAGAGCATGCTCGAGCAGGAGCGCGACGGCGAAGCGCGCCTCACCAACGCGTTCAAGGCCCTCTCGGTCGACGCGCTCCAGAGCAGCAACGCGTCGTTCCTCGAGCTGGCCAAGGCGACGCTCGAGAAGTACCAAGAGGGCGCCAAGAACGAGCTCGCCCAAAAATCGAAGTCGGTCGAAGAGTTCGTGAAGCCGCTCAAGGAGTCGCTCGAAAAGGTGAACGTGCAGATCGAGGCCATCGAAAAGACGCGCCGCGAGGATTACGGCTCGTTGTCGCAGAGCCTGGTCGGGTTGCGGACGGAAACCACGTCGCTCAACACCGAGACGCGCAACCTCACCAACGCGCTGCGCACGCCCATCGTGCGCGGTCGCTGGGGCGAGGTGCAGCTGCGCAAGGTGGTCGAATTGGCCGGCATGGTGGAGTACTGCGATTTCGTCGAGCAACCGTCGGTGCAGGGCGAGGAAGGCCGTTTGCGCCCCGACATGGTGGTCAACCTTCCGGGCGGGAAGAATGTCGTAGTCGATTCCAAGGTTCCGCTCGAGGCCTATTTGAAGGCGCAGGAATCCACCGACGTCGAGACCGCGCGCGGGCACATGCGCGACCACGCGCGTCAGATTCGCACCCACATCGCCAAGCTGCGCGCGAAGTCGTACGCGGAGCAGTTCGAGTCGACGCCGGAGTTCGTGGTGATGTTCCTGCCCGGCGAGAGCTTCTTCTCCGCCGCACTCGAGCACGAGCCGGGCTTGATCGAAGAGGGGGCCGAGCAGAACGTCATCATCGCCACGCCGACCACGCTCATCGCGCTCTTGCGCTCGGTGGCGTACGGGTGGAAGCAGGAGAAGATCGCCGAGAGCGCGGAGGAGATTCGCGACTTGGGCATCGAGCTCCACAAGCGCATGCGCGTGCTCGCGGAGCACGTCGTGAACATCGGCGACGGGCTCAACCGCGCGGTGGGCGCGTACAACAAGTCGGTGGGTTCACTCGAGTCGAGCGTGCTCCCGGCCGCGCGCCGTTTCCCCGAGCTCGGACTCACCGGCCAGCCCGACATCCCGCTACTGATCCCGGTCGAAAAAACGTCGCGCGCGTTGAACTCGCCCGAACTGTCGCTGTTCACGCTGCACGAGAAGCGCAAACCGAACGACGCCGCCGACGCGGTCGACGGTCAGCGCTAGCGCGCCAGATAGCCGCCGTCGACGGCGTAGTACGCGCCGGTGACGAACGACGCCTTGTCGGAGCTCAACCAGAGCACGAGCTCGGCCACTTCGTCGGCGGTTCCCAGCCGTCCCATCGGGTGCAGCGAGATCAACATCTCGTTGACCTTGCGGTTTTCCTCCAGATCCTTGATCAGCGGCGTGTGAATGAACCCGGGGCCGACCGCGTTCACGCGCACGTTCTTCGCCGCGTATTCGATGGCGGCGTTCTTCGATAAACCGACCACGCCGTGCTTGGCGGCCACGTAGCCGCTCGCGCTCGCGAAGCCGACCTGCCCCAGAATCGACGCCATGTTGACGATCGATCCCCCGCCGCTCTTCAGCATGGCGGCGATCTGGTACTTCATGCCGTAGAACACGCCCGACAGGTTGATGCCGATCACCTTCTGCCAGCCTTCGACCGACATGTCGGCGGTTGGATTCGATTCGCCGCCGATGCCGGCGTTGTTGCACGCGACGTCGAGGCGGTCGTAGTACTCGAGCGCGGCGTCGACCGTGCGCTTGCAATCATTCGCCTCCGCGACGTTGGCTTCGACGAAGGCCGCCTTGCCGCCCGCGGCGCGAATCTCCGCCGCCGTTCGCTCGCCCGCCTCGCGATTCACGTCGGACAGAACCACCGCGGCGCCTTCGCGCGCGTAGAGGTGCGCGATCGACTTCCCGATGCCGGACGAGGCACCCGTCACGATCGCGACTTTTCCTTGGAGCATCATTGCGATCCCTCCCGTCCCCGTTTCTTCGGAGAAAAATAGTCTTTCAAGAATTCGACGAAGCCCACGGCGGTGCGCGGGAGCGTGCGATTCTTGCGCAGGTACAGCGTCACGTCCTGGCTCATGATGAGCGGTGGGACTTCGAGGCGGACCAATTGCCCGCGCCGAATCTCGGACGCCACCGCCGCCTCGGGCAGAAAGCCGAGCCCCATGCCGGCCATCACCATGTGCTTGATGGTCGCCGCATTGGTAGACTCCACTACGTAGTGTACCGTGATCGACATGCGTTTGAAGAGGGCATCGATCATCGCGCGCGTGTGCATGCCTTCGTGGTAGCCGACGAACGGGTAGGCCTCGAGGTCGCGCGGGCTGACGTGCTCGGCGCGGGCGAGCGGGTGGTCCGGCGGTGCCACGATGAAGAGCTTCTGGCGCGTGAGGGGAATCGCGTTCAGGTCGGGGTAGGAACGCTCCCACGGCACCACCGCGAGGTCGGTCTTGCCCTGGATGAGCTGGTCCATGACGCGCTCCGACTCGCGGAAGTCGATGTGGATGCGGACGTCGGGGTACTTCGC
>CAZLLI010000004.1:0-67430 GCA_964560355.1 uncultured bacterium
GGCCAGGTGCTCGAGCTGCGCGCGCGCAGCCGCACCGGCGCGGCAATCCAGAAGCTGCTCGGGCTCCAACCGACCACCGCGCGCCGGGTCGGACACCACGGCGACGAAGACATCCCGCTCGCGCACGTCCACGTCGGCGACAAGCTGCGCGTGCGTCCGGGCGAGAAGATTCCGGTCGACGGCGTCGTACTGGAAGGCGCGAGCGCGGTCGACGAATCGATGGTGACCGGCGAGTCGATCCCGGTGGAGAAGCACGCCGGCGATCGCGTGATCGGGTCGACGCTGAACGCGAGCGGCTCCTTCGTCATGCGCGCGGAGAAGGTCGGCGCCGACACGTTGCTCGCGCGCATCGTCGCCATGGTGGCGGAAGCCCAGCGCAGCCGCGCGCCCATCCAGAAGCTCGCCGACAAAGTCTCCGGCTACTTCGTCCCCATCGTGATCGTGGTCGCGGTGGTCACGTTCGCGGCGTGGGCGTTCGCGGGGCCCGACCCGCGCATGGCGTACGCGATCGTCAACGCCATCGCGGTGCTCATCATCGCGTGCCCGTGTGCGCTCGGTTTGGCGACGCCGATGTCGATCATGGTGGCGACGGGCAAAGCGGCGACGGTCGGCGTCTTGTTCCGCAACGCGGAGGCGATCGAAGCGCTGCGCAAAGTCGACACGCTGGTGGTCGACAAGACCGGTACGCTGACGGAAGGAAAACCCAAGCTGGTCGGTGTCGAGGCCCGCGGCATGGACGAGGGCGAACTCGTTCGCCTCGCGGCGTCTCTCGAGCGTGGAAGCGAGCATCCGCTCGCGGCTGCGATCGTGCGTGGAGCCGAAGAGCGCGGGGTCGCGCTGGAAACCGCCGACGGCTTCGAATCGATCGCGGGTAAGGGAGTGCGCGGTCGCGTCCGCGGTCATGCGGTGGCGCTCGGCAACCGCGCGCTCATGGAGTCGATTGGGGTTTCGTTGGCGGACGTGGCCGAGGGCGCGGAGAAGCGTCGCGCCGACGGGCAGACCGTGATGTTCGTCGCCGTCGACGGACGCGCCGCGGGTCTCGTCGGCGTCGCCGACCCCGTCAAGGAAAGCACCCCCGAGGCCATTCGCGCGCTTCGCGCCGAGGGGATTCGCATCATCGTGTTGACCGGCGACAGCGCGACCACCGCGCACGCCGTCGCGCGCCGTTTGGGCTTGGACGACGTCGTCGCCGAGGTGCTGCCCGACCAGAAGGCGAGCATCGTGAAGCGATTCCAGTCGGAGGGTCGCGTGGTCGCGATGGCGGGCGACGGCGTCAACGACGCCCCCGCGCTCGCGCAGGCCGACGTCGGCATCGCGATGGGTACCGGCACCGACGTCGCCATGGAAAGCGCGGGTGTCACCCTGGTGAAGGGCGACTTGCGGGGCATCGCGCGGGCGCGCGCGTTGAGCCGCAAGACCATCGGCAACATCAAGCAGAACTTGTTCTTCGCCTTCGTGTACAACGCCGCAGGGGTACCGGTCGCGGCGGGGGTGTTGTATCCCGCGTTCGGGCTCCTGTTGAACCCCATCATCGCGGCCGCGGCCATGAGCTTCAGCTCGGTGTCGGTCATCGGAAACGCGCTGCGACTTCGTAATGTGAAAGTGTGAGAGAGCGCCAGGCGGGTTTGATTCCGTTAGTTGAAAGTGCTAGTTTGCGTAACCAGGAGTGTCGAGAGATCGACACCCGCAACCTCGAGGAGGACTCGAACATGAAACGCATCTTGTTGGTAGCGATGGCCGTCGTGTTGGCCATGACCGCGATTGCCTTCGCGGGCGACGAAGCGAAGAAGGCCAAGGCGGAGCCCATGACGTTCACGGGCGAAGTGCTCGATCTGTACTGCTACATGCAGCATCCCGAGTCGGCCACGGGTATGGACCACGCGAAGTGCGCCCAGGGCTGCATCTCGAAGGGCCTCCCGATCGGCTTCATCACGACCGACGGCACCGTGTACGTGATCATCGGCAAGGATCACGAGTCGGCGAACTCCACGGTGGCGAGCTTCGTCGGCAAGAAGTCGACGATCACGGGCTTCGTGAAAGAACAGAAGGGTGTTAAGGCGATCGAGCTCGTGACGATCGCGGACGCGAAGAGCTAGGCGCGCATCCGCGTCGCGACGCGTGTCGAGCGATCGACACCGCGATATCGTCGGCGCGATCGCGCAAGCGATTCCAGCAGAGTCGAATCGACGCGCGCGGCGGGTCTCGAGGACTCGTCGCGCGCGTTTTGCTTTTTGGCACGTTGCTTCGCTCGACGCTTTCGTTGCACCACTTGCACGATTCGGCGTCGTGGCCCGTTCCGTGCGTTCGTTCGCCGCGCCGACCAGCTGGGGTGTGTGGGGTGGTTGTTGGGAGGTGGAGTCATGACGGATCTCATGGGTTGGGTTCGACGCGTCGAAACGCGTCGCGCGACGGTGTGCATCGCGGTGGCTGCGTGGATGAGCGCCATCGCCGGGTGTGAGGATCGGACGAGCAACGCGGACACCAAGCGACCGCTAGCTGTCACCGAGTCCGGTATCGACATCATGGAGGTTACTCAGCATCACGATCAGCGGATCGTCGAGGCGGTCGTCGTCGCCGGGGGTGAGGAGAGACAGGTGACGTTCGAGCCGTACCTCGACGGTCCGCTGCCATTCGCCGTCGTTTCCAATATCACGACAACCGACGGCGGCTCGGTTCAACTAACCATGGGTCGGGACGACGCGTCGGGCGTGACGTATGTCCGGCAGGTCGCCGATGGCGAGTCACTCGAGTTGGTTCGCAGCGTGGTCGGTGAGCGTGTCTTCGAAGATTACACGTGCAACGGGCGCTTTCTGCACGTCGAGTACAACGTTCTCCCGCCCGTCGTGGTGGACAAGACGATCGCCAAGTATCGCCGCGGTGAGTCGTTCGCGTCGGCGTCCGCCGACGTCGCCGAGTACGCCGCGCAGCTACAGGCTTTCGAGCAATTCGCGGCGGAATTCCCGCAGACGTTCCTAGTACCAAACCAGGAAGGTGAGCTCCTGACTCAGCTCATGAGTGATCCCGTCTTCGTGGGCGCCGTGTCCGGGATTCCGAACCCGACCCGACCGGACGAACTGTGTCGCACCTTCACGTTTTGCATGGCGCTCGCCTGCAAGATCTTGCCGCACCCGTCCCTCTGCACCGTCTGTACGGCGGGGGCAGCGGCTTGCATGTTCATGGATTGGTTCTGCTACATGTGGTGCGGCGGCTAACGAACGAGGGAACGGACGGGCCCATGTCGCGACGGCTCCGGCGGTCAGTTCGACGCCGGGGCCGTCGTCCCGCCGCGCCGCCGCGGATTGTGAGTTCGCACGCCGCCCGCGCGCCGCTATACTCCCGGCGTGTCTTCGTCCGGCCGTGCCCACCTCTCCGTCATTACCCTCGCCGCACTCGTGCTGGGCGGCTTCGCCGCGTGGGGACTCCTCGATCATCTCCGCGCTCCCCAATTGACGCCGGAGCTGCGCGGTTACGCCCTCGCCGAAGAGCTCGGGTGCCACGGCTGCCACGGGCCGCGCGGCACCGGCGGCGTTCACAATCCGCGTGCGGGCGTCGCGCAAACGACCGGCGAAATTCCGGCGTGGGACGGCGGCACCGCGATGATGTACGTGAAGAACGAAGACGAGATCCGCGAGTGGATTCTCGACGGACGCCCGTGGCGACTGGTGCTGCGCGACTCGCTCGAAGCGCGCGCGCGCGCCGACTCCGATTCGGCCTCGCCGTTCCCGGAGCCGGGACGCGTCGACGTGCGGCCGCGGCACCTCGCGGCCAGCGCGCCGCCCGTGCGCATGCCGGCGTATCGCGGCGTGGTCGACGAACGCCAGCTCGAAGACTTGGTCGCGTACTACAAGGTGGTGGCGGCGTTCGGCGCCGACGTGGACGCGATGCCCGACGACGCCCGTCGCGGCTACCAGGTCGCGCGCGACACCGGATGCTTCGGCTGTCACGGGCCCGGCGGTCGCCTCGGCGCGAAGAATCCGCGCAGCTTCAAGGGCTACGTCCCCCCCTGGCACGGCCCCGACTTCGAGGAGTTGGTTCGAAACGAAACCGAATTGCGCGCGTGGATCGAAGACGGCAGCATTGCGCGCATCACCGAGAATCGTGTCGGGCGCTGGTTCGTGACGCGACAAGTCGTCAAGATGCCCGCGTATCAGGGCGTGCTCCCGGATTCCAGCGTCGACGACGTGGTCGCATACATCAACTGGTTGTCGCGCTCGTCCAAGGAAACCGCGCCGGCCCAACCATAGGACGCCGCCATCGCGGCGGTCGCCGCTTGCGGCCTCCCCCCTGGGTCGCGTAGTCTTGTTCCGCTCCCAACATCGAACCCGAGGTATTCAACATGCTCTCTCTCAGAATTCTTCGCGTCCGTTCGTCCGCAGCGGTCGTGGCCGTCGTCGGTTTGATTGCGCTCGCGGGCGCCGCGCGCGCGGACCTCGACAGCGGCGAATGGCCGCAGGTGCTCAAGGTCAAGCAGGGCAAGATCGTGATCTATCAGCCGCAGCCCGAGTCGCTGCAGGGCACCATCCTCAAGTCGCGCGCCGCGGTTTCGATCACCCCCAAGGGTAAGGACGAGCCCGTGTTCGGCGCCGTGTGGCTCGACGCCAAGGTCGACATCCGCAAAGACGACCGCGAGGTGAAGATCGAGGGAATCTCGGTGACGAAGGCGCGCCTCGCCGACGCCAAGCCCGAGCAAGAGGAAGCGTTCATTCGCATTCTCCAAGAAGAGATCGGCGACTCGCGTTTCACCATCGACTACGACCGCTTGCTCGCGAGTTTGCAGGACGCGGAAGTTTCGAAGAGCACCGCGGAAGGACTTCGCAACGCGCCGCCCAAGGTCCTGTTCGAGTTCGAGCCCGCGATCCTCGTCGTTGTCGACGGACAGCCGATTCTGCGCAACATCCCGGGCACCGAACTCCAGCGCGTCGTCAACACGCCGTCGTACGTCGTGAAGCACCAGGATGCGTTTTGGCTCAACGGCGGCAAGGACTGGTTCACGTCGAAGTCGATCACGGGCGAATGGAAGCGCGACGGCGCGCCGCGCTCGGTCGAGAAGGCGTTCGAAGACGAGATGGCCGCGACCGGCGCGCAAAGGCCCGAAGAGCCCAAGGACAAGCGCGTGCCGAAGATCATCGCCGCCACCACGCCCACCGAGCTCATCGTGATCGACGGCGAGACGCAATTCGCCCCGCTGGTGGGAACCGAGCTTTTGTGTGTGACCAACACCGACAGCGACGTGTTCATGGACGTGCCGTCGCAGAAGTACTACCTCGTGCTCTCGGGTCGCTGGTACCGCAGCAGCATGACCGACGGACCGTGGCAGTACGTCCGTTCCGATTCGCTGCCGTCGTACTTCGCGCAAATACCGCCCGGGTCGGACAAGGCGGACGTGCTCCCGTATGTCGCGGGGACGGCGCAGGCCGAGGACGCCGTGCTCGACGCCCACGTCCCGCAGACCGCCGCCATCGTGCGCGCGCAGGCCACGCTCGACGTGACCTACGACGGCGAGCCCAAATTCGAATCGATCCCGGGGACGTCGATCGCGCTCGCGCAAAACACCAACAAGACGGTGCTCAAGATTCGCGACGGCTACTATTGCTGCGACAACGCGATTTGGTTCGTGTCGAATTCGCCCATGGGACCATGGGTGGTGTGCGACCAGGTGCCGGAAGAAGTGCAAAACATTCCACCCGAAAGCGCCGCGTACAACACGAAGTACGTCTACGTTTACGAGTCGACGCCCGAAGTCGTGTACGTCGGCTACACGCCCGCTTACATCGGGTGCTATCCATACTATGGCTCGGTCGTGTACGGAACCGGCTGGTACTATCCTCCCTACGTGAGTCCTCACTACTACTACCCGCGTCCGTGCACGTGGGGATTCCACATGAGCTACAACTCGTACTCCGGGTGGAGTTTCGGCATGAGCTGGAGCACGGGGTGGGGAAGCGTGTCGGTCGGCTTCGGTGGTTACGGCGGCTACCCCGGTTACGGCGGCGGTTGGTGGGGACCGCCGGGCTATCGCCCGATTCCGCCCGGCGGGCGCCCGGGCTACGGCGGGGGAGGCGGACGCGTCGACCATCATGGTCGCGACAACATGTACAACCGTCCGTCGACGCAGCCCGCGGTCGCCGATCGCGCAACGCGCGATCGCAATTCACCGGGCGCGTCGCGCGAACGTCCGACCGCGTCGACGCGCGACGCGCAGCCCGCGCGCGGAACCGCGAACAACGTCTACACCGACAAGAACGGCAATGTGATGCGGCGCGAAAACGACGGCTCGTGGTCGCAGCGCCAGAACGGCAATTGGCAGCCGCAGAGCAAGGACGCCGCCAC
Organism: uncultured bacterium; assembly: GCA_964560355.1. Lineage (GTDB taxonomy): Bacteria > Krumholzibacteriota > Krumholzibacteriia > WVZY01 > JAKEHA01 > JAKEHA01. The sequence goes on from CAZLLI010000004.1 coordinate 6,331, forward strand.
GCGCCCGTCGACGCAGCCCGGCGCCGGGGCGAATCGTCCCAGCACGCAACCCGCGACCGGACAGACGCGGCCGTCGCAGGGGAACACGCAGCAGCTCAATCGGGATTATCAGAACCGCCAGCGCGGGAACTACAACAGCAACCAGTACCGATCGCAATCGCGGCCGTCGTCGCGGCCGGCCGGGCGCAGCGGTGGCGGAGGGCGCCGGCGCTAGGGCGGCGCTACTTGTTCACGATGACGCCGCTCTTGCGCAGCTCGGGCAGCACGAGCTGCGTGACTTCGCGGCGAATCTGTTCCGAACTGGTGGGGTCGACGGTCTCCGTCGTCCCCGTCCACACCAGCGTGCCGCCGCGGTCGGTGCTCCATACGTCGATGCGAATGCGCACGACTTCGTCGCGCTCGACGTAGCCCGGCTGGTAGATGGTCTGGTACGCGGGATAGTAGTAACTCCCCCAGTAACCGTACGGGCTGTACCCGTAGCCGTACCCGCCGTAGTACGGACCCGGCACCGCGGTCACGTAGCCCGGCACGTAGGTGTCGCGCGTCTCCGTGCCCAACGGAATGACTACCAGCACGCCGTTGTAGCCGTCGCGCTTCACCACGTCGACCACCTGCTGCGTGTCGGGGAGTGCCGACGGAAATTCGCGGTACGACGCGGTCGCCGTCAACTTGACCCGCGTCAGCTCACTGACCACCGAATCTTCGATGAAGCGACGACGCCCTTCGTCGGTTCGAAATCCCACCACGAACATCTTGTCGATCGGCTTCTGCGGGTACTGCGGATCCTTCCACATGTTGGCGATGCGCGAGCTCGAGCACGCGCCCAGCAACGTCGCCAGCGCGACGACAACAAGGCCGATTCTTCGCTGCTTCATGGCTTACTCCTTCGAGAGTCGGTGGCCGGCTCATTCTAGCAAGCCCGTCGTCGAGCCTCAAGCGCGCCACTCGAGTCGGCGCTTGCCGTCGCGGTTGCGCTCGCGTACTCTAGTGCGCGGTTGCGTTCACTGCCGGAGGATTCGAAGTCGCATGAATACACACAGTCGAACTCTCGCGCCGTGGTCGTTGGTTCTTGCCGCGGTTTGTACCTTGTTCGCCACGACGGTTTCCGCCGCCGAAGATCCGCCCGGCTCGCACCGCGATTGGGGCGTCAGCTGGAAGATTCGCGCGGGCGGAGCGGGCGGCGGGTACGGTGATTTTCTGCACAAGGGCACCGCGTGGGACCTCGACATCTTCAAGCAGCGCGGCGACTGGCGCTATGGCGTCGGTTTGATGTTCGGGTCGCTGAGTTACAGCTCGCCGTACGACGCTTCCGGTCAGCCGGAGTGGGCGCACTTCGAGACGTTCGCGTACGCGCAGCGCATGTTTCGCGACAACGAGACACTGCGCCCCTACCTGCAGGGACGCGTCGGCATCGCGCGCGTGCACCCGCGCTCGACGCACGACCCGGAAGATTCTTGGTTCTTGAAGGAGCCGGCCGACGAGCTCGACCCCGGCGAGAGCGCGACCGACGCCGTCAACGGCATCGGCCTGAGTTTCATCCCCGGCGTGGAGTTCGACCTCACGAACTCCATCGCCCTCGATCTTTCGGCCTATGTCAATTTCTTCCTGACCGACAAGTACGCGCTGCAGGACTACCTGGGCAATCGTCCCGTCGACCACGAGGACACCGGCACCGGCGTCGAGTGGGGCACTCGCGTGGGGGTGACGTGGCGGCCGCTTTCGTTCGACCGGCCGGTGCCGATGCGCACCGCGTCACCCGACACGACGCCGCTCGATCCGCCCAGCAAATTCAAGGACGCGTGGGACGTCACCGTGAGCCCGGGCTGGGCCGCGGCGGAAGTGCTCGCGATCAACTTCGGCGCGTCGATGTTCAACGAGTACGTGCGCCAGGCCAACTTCAACCAGATCAGCCCGCGCAGCTTCTGGGCCAATATCGAAGATGGCTTCGAGTACGACGACAACAAGTTCAAGACCAACCAGCTGATCCATCCGTTCAACGGCAGCACGTATTACAACGGCGCGCGCGCCAATGGACTTTCCTACTGGCCGTCGACGATCTTCGCGCTCACGGGCGCCTTCATCTGGGAAGCGATGGGCGAGACGCACCCGATGTCGTACAACGACATGATCTCGACCGGTATCGGCGGCATCGCATTCGGCGAAGCGACGTACCGCATTTCGTCGAGCATTCTGGACAACCGCGGCACCGGCAGCGGCCGCGTGTGGCGCGAGATCGGCGCCTTCTTGGTCGACCCGGTGCGCGGCTTCAACCGCTTCTTGTCGGGACAGGCGACGCGCGTCAGCGGCAATCCCGAGAGCCCCTACGACTGGCGTCCGCTCTATTACAACGACGGTTTCAGCGCCGGCGTGCGCACGATCGGCAAGGGGGAATCGATTCACGACAGCACGCAGACGCAAGCCTACGTTCAGATCAACCTGAACCACGGCAGCCCGTGGGACAACTCGCGCCGCAAGCCTTTCGACCATTTCGATTTCGCCGCGCAATTCAACGGCGACGACAAAGTGCCGCTGGGACGCTTGCAGATTCGCGGCGACTTGTTCTCGAAGTCACTCGGCGAGCGCAAGAACCATGCGATCGCGTTCGTGCAGTACTTCGACTACGTCAACAACAACGCGTACGAATTCGGCGGGCAGAGCTTCGGCGGCGCGTTCTACTCGCGCTTCCGCACCGAATCGAAGCTGCGCATTCAAACCCGCCTCGACTTGGCCCTGATGCTCCTCGGCGGCGTGAACTCGGACTACGCGTACGTGGTGGTGACGCCGGAGCAGGAACGCCCGCGCGAGTACGACTACGGCGACGGCGGCGGCGCGTCGTTGGAAGTGCAGGCGAGCTACAACCAGCGCGTCTTCGTGAACATGTTCTACCGGGGACAAATGATTCACGTGACCAACGGGTCGATCTACAACGGCGACAGCGGCGTGAACTACAAGGCGGAACATTTCGTGGAGGCGACCGGAATCGGGGTGCAAGTTCCTCTGCGCAGCGTCATGAGCGTCGGCGTCGACGGCATCGTGTTCTTGCGCCAGAGCCACTTCGACAATCCGGAGTTCATCGACCGCGATCTTCGCGTGCCGCAGGTGCGCATGTACCTCGCGTGGTCGCCGAGCCGCGGGACGACGGGTCCTTCGCAGTAGCCTTGCGCTCCGGTGACCCCGCCGGCGCAAAATGATGCAATCGCATCATGGCGCGCGCGCGAAAATCGGTCCAAATTAGGACCGTGAGACGAGGAGATCGTCGGAAAAGCAGGTCGAGTACCTGAATGACGATCGGTTAATAACCTCACCTAGGCCCGCACCGTCGGGCCGATCTCGACCGATGGGGTCGATTTCCAGACCCCGGCCCGGGATTCCTTGCACCAGACGTGGCGCCGGATTGCAATGATTCCACGCAGCCGGCGCCACGTGCTATTATCTTGCCGGCCGCACGTGCCATGCGTGCTATCGACTCCCACATGGTCCCGGTCGGCGCTCCGATTCCGCTCTGGGTGGAATCGATCGGCGTCGCGGTCTGGATCACCGACTCGCGCGGTCGCATTCGCTACATCAATCGCCGCGCCGAGGCGCTCTTCGGCCACTCCCTCGATGATTGGTTCGACCGGCCCTGCCACCTCGTGGTGGCGGGACACACGCGTACGGGTCCGTTCTGCGGGCCGCGCTGCCGCGTGCGCGCGCAAGCGCAGGCGCACTCCGAGATCGAGCCGGTGCGGATGGAGATCACCGCGCACGACGGCGAGCGCACGGAGGTGTGCGTGGTCGTGATCGCGGCCGACTCTCCGATGGGAACATTGCTCGTGCACATGGTGGTCGACGACGAGCGCGAGCGCCTCATTCGCGGCTACCTGGAGAAGGTGGTGGGACGGGGCGGGAGCGCGAGCGTCGAACCCAAGCCGTCGCGCAAGCCGGCGTCGAGGCCGGCGCTGTCACGACGCGAGCGCGAAGTGCTAGCACTCCTCGCCGCGGACGCCAACCTGCACGAGATCGCGGACCGGTTGTCGATCAGCCACACCACCGTGCGCAACCACGTGCAGCACATCCTTTCCAAGCTCGGCGTGCACTCGATCTTGGAGGCGGTGGCGGTGTGGCTGGTGGACGCGCGTCCCCGGCCCGCGGCCCGCTCGCGCGCTAATCCTTCAGAATAACCTTGCGCTTCTGCAGCTCGGGCACGACCTGACCGGCGACTTCGGTGCGCAGCTTGTCCGCGTTGGTCGGGTCGACGGGTGTGGTCTGTCCGGTCCACACCAAATGGCCGTCGGCGCGCGCGAGGTCGAGCTGGAAGCGCACTTCCTGGTCCTTCTTGTCTTCGGGCACCTTCTGCTGCGCACCGTTCCACGCGACCGTGTAACCGCGCTGCCAGTAGTTGGTCGACGCCGCCGGCGCGGTGTCGCGATAGCCGCCGTCGGGTCCCGCGTTGGTGACGACGTTGAGCCGGTGCGTCACCAGGGCGGCGTCGTGCTTGTCGCGCTGCATCACCACCGCGACTTGCTGCGAGTCGGGGAGATCGGCGGGGAAGAGCTGGTACGACTGGCGCGCGAGCAGCCCTTGGGCCTGGAATTCCGCGGCGAGCGCGTCCTCCCAGAATCGCCTCATGTCCGGATCGCGATCGAGCGCGATGACGAGCACGTTGTCGATGCTGGACGTCTTCGCCGTTTCGTCCACCCACATGTTGGTCATGTTGGTGCTGGAGCAGGCGGAGAACATCGCGGCCGCGACGAGCGCGAACGAGATCAATCGAGGAAAACGAGTAGCACGCATGGGACCCCTCCTGGTTGCGACCAGGATAGCGGGCGCGGGCGCGCTTCTCAAGCCCCAACGATTACTTGAGCCGGACCGTCTGCTTGTACTCCGGAATCTCCGCGTCCCAGCGAAACGCGCGGTCGAAGTGGCGCCGCAGCGCGTCCGCCGACTTGGGCTCGCCGTGGGTAAGAAACACGCGCTTGGGCGCGGGCTTCACGTTGCTCAGCCATTCGATGAGCTCGGTGTAGTCGGCGTGCGCCGACATGGAATCGAGGCTCACGACTTCGGCGCGCACGGGGACGAACTGGCCGAAAATCTTGATCTCGTCGGCGCCGTTTTCGAGCGCTTCGCCGCGCGTGCCGGGGGCCTGAAATCCAGCCAGCAAGACGGTGTTGCGCGGGTCGGGCAAGAGGGTGCGCAAGTGGTGCACGACGCGTCCGCCCGTCGCCATGCCGCTGCCGGCAAGAATGACGGCGGGTCCGTCGTTGGAATTGAGCGCGCGCGAGGCTTCTTCGCTGCGGATGAATTCGGCCACGCGAAACATGTCGGCGCATTCGCCGGCGCTGAGCTTGTGCTCGCCCGCGTGGGCGCGAAAGATGTCGGTGGCGTCGATGCCGAGCGGGCTGTTCAAGTACACGGGGACCTCGGGAATCATGCGCGACTTCTTCAAGTCGGCGATGAGGTACAAGAGCGCCTGCGTGCGCCCCACCGCGAAGGCGGGAATGATCACGGTGCCGCCGCGCTTCACGGTGCGCGAGATCACGGTGGCGATCTCGTCGCGCGGGTCTTCGTCGGGGTGGAGGCGGTCGCCGTAGGTCGATTCGCACACCAGCACGTCGGCGTGCTCGACCGGAACCGGCGCCTTCATGATGGGGTCGACCAGCCGGCCCACGTCGCCGGAAAACACGACGCGAAATCCGTTGTGCATGAACGTCACCCAGCCCGAGCCGAGGATGTGCCCGGCCGGCGTGTAGCGAAAGCGGACGCCGTCGCCCAAATCGATGTCGGTGTCGAACGCGACCGGGTTCAACAGGTGCACCGACTGCTCGGCTTCTTCGCGCGTGTAGAGCGGAAGCGCGGGGTCGTGGCGCGCGTACTTGTGCTTGGTGAGGAATTGCGCTTCTTCTTCCTGCAAGTGTCCCGAGTCGGGCAGGAGAATCGCGCACAGATCGCGCGTGGCTTCGGTGCAGTAGACCGGTCCTTTGTAGCCGCGCTTCATGAGCACGGGCAGGTAGCCGCTGTGGTCGATGTGCGCGTGTGTCAGCACGACGGCGTCGATCTTGGCCACGTCGAAGGGCGGGTCTTCCCAGTTGCGCTGCCGCAGGTTTTTCAACCCTTGGAAGAGCCCGCAGTCGAGCAAGATGTTCTTGTTGGCGATCGAGAGCAGGTACTTGGAACCGGTGACGGTCTGTGCCGCCCCGTAGAACGAGAGGTACACCGAGACCCCCTTCGTGAGCTGTAACCGCTCCCGCGATTATCCGTATGGGTGGTTACATCCGTCAACGCTGTTGCGACTCGCCCCGGCTCGCCCTAAGATAGCCGCCAAGGAGGATCCCCACGCCATGTCGAACCGATTCCTTGCCCTGCTCGCGCCCGTCGTCGCCGTCGCGCTGATCGCCCCCACGGCGCGCGCGCAGAGCTACGGCGCCATTCCGTCCTATTATCAGTCGCTCGATTACAACCTCACCAGCCCCTCCGCGTTCACGGAGGCGGTGGGCGGCTTCGCCAACCCGTCGATCTACTCGATGATGCCGGGCGGCGAGTTCGAATTCTACTGGTCGAGCTTCGACGACGCCGCGTTCAATCCCAAGCGCTGGGGCCTCTTCACCGGCTTCGAAAACGTCGGCTTCGGCGCCAACTACGGGAAGCTGCGCCTGCCCACCGGCGAAGTGAGCGTGACCGACTATCGCGTCGCCTTGAGCGGCGGGACGCGCGGGGCCACGCTCGGCGTCGGCTACGGATGGTCGGGCGGCGACGAGGACGCCTTCGGGCGCGAAAACCTGCTGCAAGCCGGGCTCACCGTGCGGCCGAGCCCGTACCTCTCGCTCGCGGGCGCGTTCAATTTCAGCACCGAGTCGGGTGCGAACCAACAGTTGGTCGACGCCGCCGTGCGCCCGCTCGGCAACGACCGCGTGACGCTGTTCGGCGACATGGAATTCTCGTCGGACGAATTGACCGACGCGACCCCGTGGAGCATCGGCGCCATGCTCGAAGTGCCGGCCGGGTTGAAGATCATCGGGCGCTGGTTCGACGGTGACGACGCCGGCGAAGACGGCTTCAGCGTCGGGCTCGCGTACACCATCGGACCGCACTTTCAGCAGGGCGTCGTGCGCGGCTCCGGCGTCTCGCGCTACGACGACGACAACGACCACATGCTGACCAACTGGGGCGTGCGCATGGGCTACCCCGAGCGCTCCGACCTCATGAAGCCGCTCGCGGAGAATCGCGGCTACTACCAGATGAGCCTCAAGGGCTCGGTGCCGTACACGACGTTCCGTTATTTCGACACGCGCACGCCGCTCGCGAAAATCCTCCAGTCGATCGACGACGCGCGCGAGGACTACCGCGTGGCGGGCGTCGCCATCAATTTGTCGGGCGCGCAGCTCTCGCGCGGCGCCGCGTGGGAGATTCGCGAACGCCTGGGCGAGCTGAAGGCGACCGGCAAGCACGTGATCGTGTTCATGGACGAAGTAGGCATGTCGACGTACTACGTCGCCAGCGTCGCCGACCGCGTCGTGATGGATCCGGAAGGGTTGATCCTGCTGCCCGGTTACGCGATGGGCCGCACCTACATCGCCAACATGATCGAGAAAGTGGGACTCGGCGTCGAAGAATGGCGCTTCTTGAAATACAAGAGCGCGATGGAGTCGCTCGTGCGCCACGAGATGAGCGAAGGCGACCGCGAACAGCGCCAGGCGCTGGTCAACCAATTCTACGCCACCTTCCGCGACGACGTGGCCGCGGGGCGCCACGTCGACGCCGCAACCGTCGACCGTTGGATCAACGACGTCACCATGTTCACCGCGCAGAAGGCGCTCGACGAAAAACTCGTCGACGAGCTGGGCCGCTGGGAAGAAGTGCAGGCGGCGGCGAAGAAGCTCGAGGGCAGAAAGCAGCCCTTCGTGAACCGCAAGGACCTCGCGAACAACTGGTACCCGTCGAAGCAGTGGGGCGCGGCGCCCGAGATCGCGGTGGTGTACGCGATCGGCGCGTGCGACATGGACGAAGGCATCCAGGCCCGCAAGCTCGAAAAGATCCTGCGCCAATTGCGCAACGACCGCGACACCAAGGCCATCGTGCTGCGCGTCGACTCGCCGGGCGGGAGCCCGATCGCGTCCGACGTGGTCGCGAACCAGCTGCGGCGCTGCATGGAGAAGAAGCCGGTCGTCGTCTCGCAGGGCGACGTGGCGGCGTCGGGCGGTTACTGGCTCTCGATGTGCTCGAACCAGATCGTCGCGCAGCCGACCACCATCACGGGGTCGATCGGCGTCATCTCGGGCTGGGTGTGGGACAAGGGGCTGGGCAAGAAGACGGGCATGGAGGGCGACTTCGTCGAAAAGGGCGAGCACGCCGATCTCTTCTTCTCGCTGCGCCCGCCGTTCCTGCCGGTGTCGATTCCACACCGCGCCGTCACCGACGAAGAGCGCGAGACCGCCGTGGCGGGAATGAAGGATATGTACGCGAACTTCGTCTCCGCGGTGGCGAAGAACCGCAAGATGTCGGCCGACCGCGTCGAACAGCTGGCGCAGGGGCGCGTGTGGACGGGCGTCGAGGCGAAGCAGAACGGGCTCATCGACCAAATCGGCGGGCTCCACGACGCCATCCAGATCGCGCGCGAGTTGGCCGAGATCGGACCCAAGGAAGAAGCGAAGGTGGTCGAGTACGGCACGCGCGGGTTGTTCCGCTTCCCGTTCGACGCGCCGTCGTTATCGACGCCGTGGTCGGCGATCGCGGCCGTGGCCACCTTCGGCGAGTTCGAAGCGCTGGCGGCGCGCGAGCTCCTAGCCGACGACGACGCCGACGTCGACGCGAAGCGCGCCAACGCGGCCGCGGACTACGACCTCACGTACTTGCAGCAGATGATTCGCAACAACGGGCGCGCGCTGTGCCTGCTGCCGCCTGATTTCTTGCCACGCGACACCGATCGATAGTCGTCGCGTTGCAGCCTCCGCCCTTCGTGACTATACTCTCGTCGACCGCGCAAGCGGTCGGAGTCATGCAAGGGCGGGGGCCCGCATGGGTTTGTTCGAACCCTAGCGGTTTCCTCCGGGCAAGGGCGCGCATCACGGGCAACCGTGGTGCGCGTCAATTTTTTTTGTGGAAAGAGAAAGCGTGCGAGTGGAAAAGAAAGAAGGAGTCGCCGGAGGGCGGACGACTCCTTCTTTTCCCGCTATGGCGATCCAGTTGCAGATCCATTGCGCGCCGGCCCATTCGACTTGGGGTGCCCGCACAGCCTCTGGACTTGTTGTGTCAAGATGAGCCGGCGCGCGCACTCGATTTCAGAAAGTTGATCCCTCCCCCAAGAGGAACCCACGGTTTCGATCCGCCCTACTGCGGGTCCGCGCGTGGTTGCCTCCACGACCCACCGGCTCCCACGAACGTCCCCGACGATTCGGGCGTCTCGAGATCACCTATGGCGGAGGTTGACCGCGCCTCCTTTCGTTGCTCTGTGTCCGCGCCCCGGCGCGAATCGTGACGTTTTTCCGGGTGTCGGGTTAGCGACGCGTCCGACTCGCTCGCGCCGAAGCGCGGACCTTGCCCCTCGCGTGATTCCGAATGGATCACTCGTTCGTTACGCTTCGACGATGTGTGTTATTGCACTGCGATGTTCGAAGCGAATGCGACGCTCGAGTTCAATTCCTAGTCCCAAGTCCCGCTGACTAAACTATCCAGTTAACGCGATCTGTCAAGGGGTGGGGACGAAGTTTCCCGGCGCCGGGGGTCGTGAATTCGCTCACGACACCCCGGCGCGCCGGCCCGCGCGCTTAGCGCCGCGGGCCGTACGTCACCTGGATGATTTTGTCGCGGGCGAGGTACTTGCGGACGGTCGCACGCATCTCGTCGGGCGTGATGCGATTCACGTCGGCGGTGAAGTCTTCGACGCTGCGGCCTTCGCGCAGCTGGTGCTTCATCGCGACGTTGAGCGCTTCTTGTCCGATCACCTGATGGTGCGCGAGCGGATAGTCGGGCACGTCGGGCTTGAGCATCGAATTGGTGACGAAGCTCACGATGCTGCTCTTGACGTTCTCCACCAGGCCGTCGTTATCGAGCAGCTTGACGGCGGCGTCCAGGTGGTTGCGAAGAATCGTCGTCACTTCCGCCACGCTGCGTCCTTCGTCGGGTTCCGCGAACACGAAGAACGGCATGTCGGCGACGCGGTAGACCTGGTTCGAGCAGTACAGCGCGCGGCAGGCGCCGTACACGTCCTGGGTCGTGTTCATCGACTGATTGAGGAACGCGCCGAACATGGTGAGAATGAGGCGATCGCGGTCGCTCGCGTACGGGCCCGGCGCGATCAGGTAGATCACCTCGGCGTCGATGTCCCAAGTCGCGGCCGTGTTCTTGGTGAGCACGGGCGTGCCCATCGGCACCTCGGGCCGGCGCGCGATGGGCTCGAAGTACTTGCGCGCGAGCGCCTCGACGTCGGCCGTCTTGATATTGCCGATGACCACGACGATCATGTCGTCGGGCCGGTAGAACGCGTCGTGGAAGCGATGGATGTCGTCGATCTTGTACTCCCCGACGCGCGCACGGATGGGGACGTCGCGCACGCCGAAGCGGTAGGTCTGGTTGAGCGCCATCATCGCGAACTTGGTCAGCACGCCCTTGGGGTCCCGCAACACGCCGTCGAGCTCATCTACGACGCGACCCGACTCGCGCTTGAGGACCGCGTCATCGCAACGAATCGCGCGCAGGCGTTCGGACTCGATGTTGAAGATCTCCTCCAGATGCTCGCCACCGATGATGTAGTCGATGTGCACGAAGTTCGCGACCGCCTCCGCGTTGAGCATCCCGCGCTCCTTCTCGATGGCGGCGAGCGCGGCGTCGGGGGCGAAGGAGCCCATCTCGCAGTAGATGGCCATGTGCTCGGTGAGGTGCGAGATCTGCGGCTCGCCCTTGGGCTCGGCCATGAATCCGGCGCGGTACAGGACCTCGACGGCGACGCGCGAGTCGGTGCGCTCTTCCTGGACGTAGAGCGACACGCCGTTGGAGAGGGTGACCGACGTCATGGCCGACATGTCGCGCTGGAAGTTCTCGCTGTCGGCACGGTCGAACTTCTGGTTCTCTTGCTCGTCGGCGTTGCACGCGCCCAGCAAGAGGACGGCGGCCGCCAGGGCGTAGGCCCGGGCACGGATCGAAAACATCGAGGGTTCCTTTCTCTCTATCGGGATGCCTGCGCTTGGGAATCGGAGCCCGCGGATTATACGCGAGTCTTGGCCGGCTTTGAACCCCCTTGCGTCCGCCGCGTTCCCGGGCCCGGCGCGGCCGTCGTCGCAGCGCGTATGGACGGCAAGCAAACAGAGAGGTGTAAACGGACTTTATAGGATGTGAAATCCGGAATCACACGGGGGTATGGGGCTTCGCCACGAAGAAACTGCCGTGTAACAAGTTAGCAGCGGTCGGCGTACTGGCACATGGAATGCAATAGCACTCCGCGGAACAGGCGAGCAGGAACACTGATTCCGGTTCGTCGTTGAACAGGGGCACAGGAAACGCATCCGAGTCGTTGTGGTGGTTTCTTTAGGATAGCGCGGCATGTATTCCCCCCGGAACCATGGGGCCACGATCCCGATGGATTCGATCCGGTTCCGTAAGTCGCGCGATCGTTGCTGAGAAGGAATCGACACAGGCGAAGTGGATGTTGCGAAAACCCCGCCGATCATGCAACGGCGGGGTTTTTCGCGTCTAGCGGTCGCTAGGCGCGCAGCGCGCGCAGGATCTCCCGCACGGCCGCGATCTCGTCGTCGTTGATGGTGTGCGCCATGCGCGCGTACAGGCGCATCGTCACCGCGCCCCCCATTCTCCCCAGCACGTCGGCACTTTCGCGCACGCGCTCCTTGGGCACGTGCGGGTCGACGTCGCTGCACCCGAGAAACACCGGCGTTTGCGCGAGCGAACCGGCGTAGTCGCGCGGCGTCCCCGGCGGCCCGATGAGCCCGCCGCTCAAACCCGCGACGCCGCCGAAGCGCCGCGCGTGGCGCGCGACGTATTCGAGCGTCAAGCACGCGCCCTGCGAGAAGCCGAGCAGCAGCACGCGCTCGCTCGCGATGCCCGCGTTCGCGAACAGCGCCACCAGCCCGTCGATCACGCGCAACCCCGACGAAATCCCCGGCTCGTTGTCCGCGATAGGGGCGAGAAAGCTGTACGGGTACCACGTGCTCCCGGCCGCGTCGGGCGCCGCGTACGCGACGTCGCCTTCGTCGATCTCGGGCACCAATCCGAGGATGTCGTGGGCGCCCGCGCCGCGACCGTGGACGAGGATCGCTCCGGCCTTCGCGCGCTCGATGGGCGCGCCGGCCCAGTACACCGGGCGGTCGTCGTGCGGTCCCTGGGAGGCGTGCCGGTCGGTCACGGATTGTTCGACGCCGGGACGGTGAGCGGCGCGAGGCTCGCTTCGATCTCGCCGCGGTGCGACTCGAGCCACGGCGGGAGCTTCAGGTGCGACCCGAACTCCGCGGGCGTTTCGTCCACCGCAAAGCCGGGCGGGTCGGTCGCGATCTCGAACAGCACGCCGCCCGGTTCGCGGAAATAGATCGAGTGGAAATAGTTGCGGTCGAGCACCGGGGTGGCGTCGAAGCCGGCCGCGACCACGCGCTCGCGCAACGCGCGCTGCGCGTCGTCGCTCGCCGCGCGGTACGCGATGTGGTGGACGACGCCGACGCCCATGGTGCCGCGCGCGCGCCCGGGCTCGCACACGAGGTCGACGATTGCGCCGGCGCCGCCGTCGCCGGCGACGAAGCGAAAGCGCGCGCCCTCCGCTCCCGCGGCGCGAAACCCCAGCGTGTCGGTGAGGAGCGCGGCGGTGCGTTCGTAACCCGAGAGCGAGAGCGTCGCGTGGTGGAAGCCGCGGATCGCGTGCTCGATCGACACGTCGCCGTTCGACCAACCCGGCCGCGCGTCGGCGCGCGCACTCGCGACCAGCTCGAGGGCCACGCCGTCGCGGTCGCGAAACGCGATCGCGGTTTCATCAAAGCGGGTGGACGGCTCGCCCACGGCGACGTCGAGCCGCCGCAAGCGGTCGCGCCAGTACGACACCGACGCGGACGGAATCGAGAACGACGTCACCGAGACCTGGCCGGTCCCGATGCGCCCGCGAATCGAGCGCGCGCCCCACGGAAAGAACGTGAGAATCGAACCCGGCGTGCCGGCGCCGTCGCCGAAATAGAGGTGGTACGTTTCGGGGTCGTCGAAGTTGATCGTGCGCTTCACCAGCCGCAGACCCAGCACGCGCGTGTAGAAGTCGAGGTTGCCCTGCGCGTCGCCCGCCATCGCGGTGACGTGATGGATGCCGAGCACCGACGGTGTCGCGCTCATGGGACCGGCTTGGGCGCGGGCTCGTCGCCCTTCAAGTTGCGGTCGAAGAAGGCCGTCATCTTGCGATACAGGTGCTGGCGGTCCGCGGTGCCGGAGATGCCGTGCTCCTTCTGCGGGTAGACCATGAAGTCGAAGTCCTTGCCCGCGTCGATGAGCTTGCGCACCAGCGCGATCGAATTCTGCACGTGGACGTTGTCGTCGGCGTCGCCGTGCATCACGAGCAGTGGATTCTTGAGCTCGCCGGCGTGCGTGAGCGTCGACGCTTCGGTGTAGCCCGCGTCGTTGTCCTGCGGCCGCTTCATGTAGCGCTCGGTGTAGATGGTGTCGTACAGGCGCCAGTCGGACACCGGCGCCACCGCGACGCCGGCCTTGAAAACGTCGGGCGCGCGGAACATCGCGTTCAGCGTCATGGTGCCGCCGTAGCTCCAGCCCCACACGCCGATGCGATCGGGGTCGACGTAGGGCTGCGAGCGCAAATAGTCGACGCCGACCAATTGGTCTTCCAGCTCGATGGTGCCGAGCTGTTTCAGGATCGGTTCCTCCCACGCCTTGCCGCGCCCGTACGACCCGCGGTTGTCGAGGCTAAAGATCAAATATCCCTTCGACGCCATGTACGCGTGCCACAGATCTTGCCGCGACCAGCTCTTGCGCACCACTTGCGAGTGCGGGCCGCCGTACACGAACACGATCGCGGGGTGCTTCTTGGTGGCGTCGAAGTCGAGCGGCTTCCACAGCCGGCACTGGTAGGTGCGGCCGTCGTGCTCGATGGTGAAGAACTCCGGCGTCGAAAACTTCATCGCGGCCAGCTCGGGGCTCATTTGATCCGCGATGTCGAAGAGCTTCTTGCCTTCGACCGAGTAGACCGCGACGCGCGAGGGGCGCACGTGCGACGAATAGCGGTCGACGAAATACTTGCAGTCGGGCGAGAGCGACACGTCGTGCACGCCTTCTTCGCTGGTGATGCGCTTCAAGTTCTTGCCGCTCTCGTCGACGCGATAGAAGTGCTGCTCGACCACGCTGCCTTCGTTGGCGGAGAAGTACACGCGCCCCTTCTTCTCGTCGACGCCGTCGAGCTCGGTGACTTCCCAGTCGCCGTGCGTCACCTGGCGAATGGGCGAGCCGTCGATATTGAACAAGTACAAGTGGTGGTGCCCGTCGCGCTCGGAGCCGAGCAGGAACTGGCGCTTGCGCTCGTAGTAGTGGCGCGCGTAGGTCACGTTGACCCAGGTCGGCGACGATTCCTCCCCGACCACGTCGGTGCGCCCGCTGGCGGCGTCGGCGAAGAGCAACGTCCAGTGGTCCTGCGCGCGATTGAGCTTCTCGATCGCGACCGCGCGGCTGTCGCCGGTCCAGTAGACGCGCGCGATGTACGAATCGTCCTCGGTGTCGACGTCGGCCCAGGTGATGGGCCCGCCCGTCGCGACCACGATGCCGACGCGCACGACCGGGTTGGGGTCGCCCGCCTTCGGGTAGTGCTGGAGCTCCGCGGTCGCGCGCACCGGAATCTGGTCGACGATGGGATACGTCGGCACCGGGGCTTCGCGAATCTCGAGGAACGCGAGGCGCGCGCCGTCGGGCGACCACCAGTGCGCGCGCACGTCGCCGCGCGTGAACAGCTCCTCCATGTAGACCCAGTCGAGAATGCCGTTGAGCACCGAGTCGGAACCGGTCGACGTGAGGCGCGTCTCCGGGTAGCCCTTCGACGAAAGATCGATGGTGTAGAGGTCGTGGTCGCGGGTGAAGGCGATGCGGCGTCCGTCGGGGGAGAAGCCGGGGTCGTTCTCGGTCCCTTCGGTGCGGGTGACGCGCGAGAGCTTCCCCTTGAGGTCGAGAAGGAACACCTCGCCGCCGAAGGCGAAGACCGCCCGCTTACCGGCTCGGTCCCATTGGTGGCTCCCGACCGCGAAGCCGGGGTGGTCGCCCTTCAAGTCGGCCGGCACCGAGACCGTGTCGGGGGAGAGGAGGACCCGCTCTCTGCCCGACGGGACCTCGCGCAGCACCAAGTCGTAGCGCGGCTTGTCGCCTTCGGTCCGGCGCAGGTAGCTCACGCCCTGGCTGTTGCCCAGCCACTCGACGGCGACCGGGATCGGCTTGAGCAGCGGCTTCTTGCCGAAGATCGATTCGATCGATAGCTCCTCGGCGCGGGCCGAGGTCGCGATGGCGGCAATGGCGAGGAGAACGAGGGCGGCGTTTCGGCGCATGGTTTCGACGACCCTTCGAAATAGGTACACGGATGGATGGGAAGCGGGACGGAAGCTTACCACGATACGGGTTGAATCGCCCGGGGTTTCGCTCTATCATTCCCGCCCGGGTGGCTTAAACGCGGTTTCGCGGTGACTTTCCCCCTCGAGTCCTCTCTCAACTGAACGGGGCCCGTGCCCGGGAATCGAACCGTCCCCGACGGCGGGATGCGACGTAAAGAAACACGCCGGAGCTTGGAACGATTTTACTCCGACGCTCGTAATAGCCTGCAACCCACCCAGCATTTTCCATAACAGGAGGTTAGAGGAGCATGTTTCGGAAACTCGGGCTGCTCGCGGTTGCGTGCTTGATGGTCATCCCGACCACAGCCGCCTTGGCGAGCGACAACCAGGTGGTGCCCACCACCGCCGCATTGGACGTCGACGCTCCCGCGCCGGCGCCGGGGGTGACCCCCGCCAAGAAGCCGGAAGGCATGAAGCCGCGGCCGTACGCCATCGAGTTGCAGAAGAAACTCAAGAAGCCCGGCCCGCCGCCTCCCAAACCGAAGTTCAAGCCCTGGGACGAGATCGTGACCAAAGACCACAAGAAGGTCGAAGGTCTCATGACCCTCTACACCAAGGGCGAAGAAGTCCTGCTCCAGATCAGCAAGGACGACCTCGACAAGCCCATGCTCGCGATCTTGAGCATCTCGCAGGGCATCGGGTCGAACTTCGTCTACGGTGGTCTTCCCATCGACGACGTCATGTTCGACTTCCACCGCGATGAGGACCACATCCAGATGCGTCGCCTGACGCAGAACTTCCGCGCCCCCGGCAACGAAGAGCTGCAGCGCGCGCTGAGCCTCACCTTCGCGTCTTCGATCCTGGAGAATTTCGCGATCAAGACCGAGCGCGACGGCAAGGTCATCATCGACGTGCGCGACTTCTTCCTGTCCGACATCGCCGGCATGAGCATGTATCTCGGCGCGGCGCTGAACCAGCCCGTTCGTCTCGACAACAAGAAGGGCTACTTCGGCGGGATCAAGAACTACCCGAGCAACACCGAGATCGACACGCGCCTCACGTATTCGCCCGGCCGCCCCGAAACGACGTTCCTCCCCAACGTGCCGGACGCGCGCAGCATCCAGCTCGGCGTTGCGTGGAGCATTCGCAAGCTGCCGGAAGAGCCGATGATGCCGCGCATCGCGGATGACCGCGTCGGTTACTTCACGACCGACTTCAAGGATTTCACCAAGGAGAAGACCGAAAGCTTCTTCACGCACTATGCGAACCGCTGGCGCTTGGAGAAGAAGGACCCGACCGCGGCCGTCTCCGAGCCCAAGCAGCAGATCGTGTACTACATCGACAACACGGTGCCGAAGGAATACGCGCCGTACATGATCGCGGGCGTCAATCTGTGGCAGAAGGCGTTCGAAGCCGCCGGCTTCAAGGACGCGATCGTCGGCAAGATGGCGCCGACCAAGGAAGAGGATCCCAACTACGACCCCGTCGACGCGCGCTACAACACCATTCGTTGGAACGTGAACGACCAGGTGTCGTACGGCGCTATCGGACCCTCGCGCGTCGACCCGCGCACCGGCGAGATCATCGACGCCGACATTCTGTTCGAGCACAACATCGTGCACAACTTCGGCAAGAACTGGCGTCGTGTGGCGGCGCCGCGCACCGCTCTCATGGAAGTCGACCCCAACTTGAAGCAGTTGTGGATGACGCCGGAAGAGCGCGCGCAGGAACAGGCCGTGTTCAACCTGCCGTACTTCAAGAACCGGCCCTACATGTTCTGCCAGATCGACAACTGCATGGGCCTGGGCGCCGAGATGATGCGCCTGTCGATGCTGATCGGCGGCATGATCGACGCCGGCCAGGAAGTTCCGATGGAGTACATCGGCGCCGCGCTGACGTTCGTCGCGGCGCACGAAGTCGGGCACACGCTCGGCCTTCGTCACAACTTCAAGAGCTCGAGCGCGGTTCCGTACGACGAGCTCAACGACAAGTCGAAGATCGACCAGGTCGGCATGACGGGTTCCGTCATGGACTACCCGACGCCGAACATCGCGGCCGACGCGTCGAAGCAGGGCTACTACTATACGCCGACCGTCGGCACGGGCGACGTGTGGGCGATCACGTGGGGGTACAAGCCGGTCGACGGCGCCACCCCGCAGGAGCAGAGCAAGAACCTCGCTTCCATCGCGGGTGAGTGCACCGAGAAGGCCCACCTCTACGGGACCGACGAGGACACCTACCCGATGGGCGCGCTGGATCCTCGCAGCAACACCAACGACCTCTCCGACAACCCGATGAAGTGGGCGGACGAGCGCATGTCGATCTGCAACGACCTTCTCATGAGCGGCAAGCTCGAGAATCGCGTCGTGGCGGAAGGCGACGACTACGTTCCCCTGCGCACGGCCGTGCAGGCCATCTTCGCCCAGAAGTACACCTGCGCGAACATCGCGACCAAGAACATCGGCGGCGCCTACACCGAACGCGCCCACAAGGGCGACGGCAAGGAGCCGTTCACTCCCATCACCTCGGCCGAGCAACGCAAGGCGCTCCAGTTCGTGGTGGACAACGCGCTCAAGTCGAGCGCGTACGCCCTGTCGCCCGACATGCTGAATAAGATGCAGGACGACAAGATGTGGAGCTGGGAGAACAATCCGTTCGCGCCGGGTCGTCGTTTCGACTTCCCGCTGTCGGATTGGGTCGAAGCCATGCAGACCGGCATCTTGTTCAACGTCATGAATCCGTACTTGCAGGCGCGCGTCGTCGACAACGCCTACAAGACCACCGACGCGTTCAAGCTGTCGGAGCTGTACGGGACGCTGACCAAGACCATCTGGACCGAAAATCTGGCGCCCAACGGCAAGACCGCGGCGTGGGATCGCAACCTTCAGCGCGTCTACACCGACATGCTCATCCAGCAGGTCGTGACGCCGTACCCCGTCACCCCGCAAGACGCGGTGGCGCTGTCGCGGCTCAACCTGACGCGAATCAAGAGCGCGGCCCAGTCGGGTCTCCAGCGCAAGGGCCTCGACGACGAGACCAACGCGCACTTCATGGAAACGATCGCCCGCGTGGATCGTGCCTTGAACGCGAGCCGCGACACGAACTTCTAGTTCGCGCGCGACTCGTCGCGAAACAAAAAAACTCCCCCGGTCGATTCACTCGGCCGGGGGAGTTTCGTTTTGGCGCGCAAAATCGTGGACACGCTCACGTTGCATCGGTACCATTCCGAACATGGAATCGCGCGCGCAAGAAGTCGATTGGACGGCGTTGATTGCCGCAGCTAGGCTGCCGCTCGGTCAACCACTGGCGGCGGTGACCTTTCACCGTGTGTTTGGAACTGCGTCGCGACCGGTGCTCATGACCTGCGACAATGGCGCTGAATTCGTGATCAAGGGCATGACCCACGATAGGACTTTGGTGACGGAACAGATAGTGGGGCGGCTTGGGCGCGTGATAGGCGCTCCCGTCGCAACGGTTGAACTGGTCTTTGTGTCTCCGGAGTTGGTGAAGGCTGAGCCCCAGCTGGCACATGTAACGCCTGGTCTGGTTCACGGCTCCAAGTGGATTGCGGATTGCACCGATAGAAGTGGCGTCGAAGTGAAGTACGCGAACATGTCGGAGAATCGCAATCGATTTGCGCTTCTGAGCGTACTCTACTCATGGGTTAGTGCGCAGGATCAGCAGTTCATTTACGAAAAGGCAGCTCCTCATCTTGTGTGGTCAGTTGATCACGGGCATTTTTTTCCAGGCGGCCCACGGTGGTCGGTTCAGTCGCTCACGGGGGTTCCTCCAGCCGTTGTTGACGGGACCTTCGCGGCGTGTGCGCTGACGCCTATTGAAATTGCCGAGGCAGTGGAAGCGCTACGCAGCGTCGCAGACCACGACATTGCCGCAGCGGTCGCCGCCATTCCTGCAGATTGGGTTTTTACCGCGGCGGAGCGCGAGGCTGTAGCGCGCTACTTGGCACGCCGCCGATCAGAACTACTGGCATTCTTGTGAACCCTCAATCGAAAGGAGGTTGTTGATGCCGACCTTCTACTCCATCGCACAGTACGTCCCAAGCCCTCTGGCCGATGAACGCATGAACTTTGCGATCATTGTAGTTGAAGGCGCCGAAGTTCGAATCAGAACAACAACTAACTGGGAGAGGTTGAAGCGCTTCGGCGATGAAGACATTGGATTTCTTCAGGACTTTACTGAGCATCTCCATGCCCAAGCGGACACAGAAAAGTTCCCGCTCTTTCAGCGGGAAGCAGCGCTCGCTTGGCGCGAGGAAACCATCCGAACGATCTCAAGTGAGTGGAAGAACAGCATCCAAATCACCGAGCCACGAGCATCGCTCAAGTCGGCCGATCAGCTTGTCGAAGAGTTGGTTACGCAATACTTGAGAGAACGCAAGCGCAAGTCACGTGCGCGGGACAGGAGAGCAGTGGTAAGTAAGGCGTGGTCAATACTGGAAACGAAAGCGGTAAGCATGCGGTTGCCCTATACCAAGCTCGTGCGACGGGAGATCGTGGTCGGAGGAGTCGACAAACATCGGTTTGACATTCTTGGGCAAAATGGGTCGCTGCGTTTTGCGGCTCAAGGCCTGTCGTTTGAAGTTCCAGCTGCTCTAGAAATGGAGTCTGTGGCATGGGCGGTGGACGATGTGAGGAAGTCAGCGCCCAATTTGCCGATTTCAATTCTCTACATGCCGCCGAAAGAAACAGATGGGACGAGTGACGTTTTCGAGCGCGCTGCAAGAATATTCCCGGCGCTCGGAGCCGAATTTGTCCCTGAACTTCAAATCGAGGATTGGGCCACTCGCACGCTACAAAGCCTCAGGTAAGAACCGCTGCTTGTAGGTCAAATCAAGCAAGCGAAAACTCCCCCGGTAGGTTCGTTCGACCGGGGGAGTTTGTTCTAATCTGGACACTCGCGGTGATCGTCGCTAGCATCAGCGGCGACACAAGTAAACGACCTGTTGGTGGGGAGGCGACAAACTGGATGAAACCACCGCGACTAGGCAAATGGAAAAACCTTGAGGCGACTAGCGGCTTGCTTATCTTTGCCCAGGTTCTAGAGGAAATGCTCTTTAGCCACACCATTGATTCATATAAGGCATCCGCGCTCAACGTACACACAAACACCATCGAACTTGCCTTCCTCGTCTCACAGGCCAGGCTTGGACGTGTGCGCGCGGGTGCGGTCGTGCCAGTAGCACGAGAACTCGAACGTCGAATGCGCGGGCCGTCGGTAGGTCGCGTTATTGGCCGGGCGGTGGCGCATGCGTACGCATCGGACTTGGCGCACGCCGCGTCACGCGCGGAGAACGCGGTTCGCTCGGGAGAATTCAAGCAAGTTACGGAAGCGATAGCATTGGAGCTCGCCGGCCACTACTGGCAGTCGCTTCAAGATCTTCTCACTGAACTTGTAAACGATCCAAAGCAAAAGCAAGCCATCGTGCAACTGGCGAACGAATTTGTCGCCGAAGCGGAGATACAGGGGTATCACCGAAGCTATGTGTACTACGCAACGAGGAGGTTCTTTTTTTCAGACGATGGGGGCCCCGTTGAAATTGTCTCAGCGTCCCAAATTGGCGATTTTTTCAGCGAGTACTTCTCCGGCGCGAAGAGAAAGTACAAAGTGATCCTTAGAGGTTCGGAGAAATTCGACGCTCTGGGCAAGTTGGGATCACAGCTGGGGCTAGACATTTCCGAAAAGACAGACCAACCGGCTTCCGGTGGGAAAGGGAAGCTCTTTCTTGGCAAGAGTGTGCAGTACCCTCGATTTCTTACGCAGCGCGGGATCGAAGCTCGCGATCCGATGTCCGCGCTCGCGCATGCGAATAGTCTCGTCGAGATGATCGTTAGCACTCGGTGCTTCACGGAACACTCCGTCGACCTGAAGTGGCTTCGATCGGGCTTTGTGCAAGATGAGGACACCTCTGAGGACACAATTCTGAAGGAGCTTCCCTCCGCAATGAGCCGAGGAATAGTTCGGCTCGGCGGCCCCGGCGAGACAGACGTCAAGGACGCAATAGAGGTATTCGCTATCGAACACTTGACTGATGAAGCGTCTCATTTCCTGGCGAAGGCACTGGAGTATCACCGTGCCGCGCTGGAGATGGAGACGGCAGAAAACCAACTCCTCGATCTGTGGGCTGCATTGGAGGGTTTCCTGCCGGCCCCCGACGACGACGGCGCGCGAATAACGCAGTATGTCTCCTACATTACGCCCCCGCTTAACCTAACATACACTCACAAGATCATGCGTTACGCATTGAAATGCCTCCTCGCCGAAGGGACGCGCGTGCGGGAGACAATCGCGAGTGTACCTATCAGTGGCGACATGGTTGCCAAAACGTGCTGTCTTCTCGTGTCTTCGGATGAGGCCACGCGTCGTGGGACCCTTTACGAGCAATTGGATCGAAATCCATTGCTACGGTTTCGCTGCTGGACGATTCACGAGCGCTTCAGTTCGTCCCATCGAGTCAAGACCTCGATCCTTGAGCACAAGGAGCGCATAGAATGGCACCTGCAGAGGATATATTCCACTCGCAATCAGATCGCGCACAGTGCCGAGGCCTTGCCGTACCTGGATACTCTTGTTGAGAATCTGCATTCGTATTTGGACGTGCTAATACTTAGCGTTGTTCGCATCGCGACACAGGCGCGTGTTCGATGCTCCGTGGCGAGCGTTCTGAAGCTGCTCGCGATACGCGAGTCCGTAATGCTCGATGAGCTTGGCCGAAAGGATGTAGCATGTTCGAATGCAACGTTTCGCTCGATTGTGTATGGAGACAAGAACCCCTTAGTCTACTAGTCTATTGAAACAAAAAAACTCCCCCGGCCGATTCACTCGGCCGGGGGAGTTTCGTTTTGGCGCACAAGTACGGCGTTACGCCTTGTACTTGCGAAGCCCCGGGGGCAGGTCGTCGCGGCGCGCGACGGACTTCCAGGGTCCGTCGATGCACACGCTCCATTCCCATGCCCCTTGAACCTTGCGATAGAACTGACCCGCGGTGTAGTAGCAGTCGTCGTAGCCGCTCACCGCGTAGACGTCCATGCGGTCGTCGTAGACCAGCACGACCTTCGAGTTGCCGTGCTTATCGCGGTAGCCGTACGCGGGCGCGTGGTCGGGCGGACCCGGCTCGTTCTTTTCGACGCCGACGTCGTGCGGCGAACTCTTGCCCGCGACTTTGGTCGTCGAACAACCGGCCAGCGCGACCGTTCCCGACGCGAGGGCGATGATCATGAGGGTGCGTACTGCGAACATGCTCGTCCTCCATTATAAGGGGACCGAGAGCGTGTAGTGCAAAGTGCGGGCCAGGGAACGATGGGGAACGAGAAGGCAGCGCCGCGCGCGATGGGAACGAAGTCGTCGCGCCGACTACTTCGTACCGCGATAGATCACGGTGCTGTTGCCGGTGACGTAGGCGGTCGAGCCGGACGGTGCCCACACGTCGGTGTAGGTGCCGAAGGTGTTGGCGGTGGAGCGCACCCACGACTCGCCGTCGAAGTTGAAGAAGGCGTCGTTGGTGGTGTTGTTGTTTCGGCCGCCCAAACCGACGACGAAGATGTCGCTGGCGGAGACTCCGAACACGGACTCGAGCCCGGATGAGGTGCCGATGCTCTCCGATTTCCAGGTCGAACCGTCGAAGCGAAACGCGTTGGGTTGGCCGGGCGCGCCAGTGCCGACGGCGTAGATGTTCGACGCCGACGAACCCCACACGCCGCGCAGCGCGATGGTGTTGAGCGTGGTGCTTTCGCTCCAATTGATGCCGTCGTAGTGCAAGACGAGACCGTCGTTGCCGACGGCGTACACGTTGGTGGGCGACGCGCCCCACACGGCGTGCAGCACTTTGGTGGTGCCGCTCGCTTGCGGGCTCCACACGCCGCCGGTCGCGTGCACGATGACGCCGTTGTTGCCGACGGCCCACGCTTCGCCGCCGGTCGCCCATACGCCGTTCAGTCCTTCGGTGGTACCGCTCGTTGCAGGCGCCCACGTGCCGCCGTCGAAGTATGTGATAACGCCGCCGTCGCCGACCGCGATCACGTTCGACGCCGATGTGCCCCACACGTCGTTCAGTTGCTCGGGCAATCCGCCGGCCATGAAGTGCCACGCGCCGTTGGTGCGCCGCAGCACCTGCGCGAACGGCCCGACCACGAACACGTCGCTCGCCGACGCGCCCCAAATTCCGCGGTACACCGCGGTGCCGCCGACGTCGCTCAGTTCCTTCTTCCACTCGGCGCCGTCGTAGCGAATCACGGTGCCGCCGCTCCCCACCGCGATCACGTCGTCCGCCGCGGTGCCGGAGATGGCGTCGAAATTTTGCGCGGTGAAGATGTTGGTCTTGAAGCGGTCCCACACCACGCCGTCGAAGTGGAGCATGACGCCGACTTCGCCGCACACGAACACGTCGAGGGGCGACGATCCCCACACGCCCGTGAGCGCACGCGTCGCGATTCCGCCGGGCACGGTCATGGTGTTCCACGTGTCGACGCCATCGAAGCGAAGTATGGTAGCGCTGCTTCCGGCCGCGAACGCGACGGTGGGAGTGAAGCCGTACACGGCGCGCAGGTTTTCGGTGGTGGTGGTGTTCTGCGCCGACCACCCGGCTCCGTCGAACGTGAGCACGGTGCCGGAATTTCCGACCGCGAAGGCGCGCGTCGACGACGCGACCCACACGCCGCGCAAATGCACGCCGGTGTTCGACGTCTCCGCGTTCCACGACACGCCGTCGAAACGCAGAATGGTTCCGCTGTTGCCGACCGCGACGACGTCGTCGGACGCGGAGCCGAAGACGGCGTTGAGATTCTGCGTGGTGCCCGACGCCATGGCGGAGAAGCCGGTGCCGGTGTCGCGCAGGATGAGTCCGTTCGGACCCACCGCGAACAGGGTCCCGTCCGATGCGGCCCAGATCGCGTAGATCTCCGACGTGGTGCCGGTCGGGAAGTCGCGCCACAGGGTTCCGTCCCAGTCGATCGAAAGTCCGCTACCGCCGACCGCGCGTGCGGCGCCGGAAGAAATCGCGACGACGCCGTGCAGCGCGCCGATCTCGGCGCTTTCGGGCACGAACGTGAAGGTCGCGGGCGGCGGCGGATAGACGGTGCTGTCGTCGCACGCGGTGACCGCGGCGGCGAGCAACAACGCGGCCACGCAACTATGGAGCGATCGTTTCGGCGTCATGGGTTCGAGCGCGTCGGGAGAGACGAAACGAGCATACGCGCGCGGCGCGTCCGCGGTCAAGGCGGCCCGAAGCGTGCCACGAGTCCGCCCGCGACGCCGCCGCCCACTACGAAGATTTCGTCGGCGTCGGCGAACGCGTCGTAGATCGGCTCCAGCACCGGCGACGATTCCGCGTTCCACTTCTCTTCATGGAAGCGAAGCATGGCGCCGCCGCCGCCGAAGGCGAGAATGTCGCCGCCGGGCGCGCGCACCATCGTGTACAGGTTCGCGGAGGTGGGGGACTCGTACGGAGTGATGCCGTGCGAGTTGAGCACGAAGAGCGCGCCGCTCGCGCCCACGGCGAGCGCACGGTTGTTGACATCGTTCCCGGGATACGCGACGACGTCGTGGATGTCGACCGGCGCTCGCACCGCAAAGATGGTCCAGCCCGAACCGTCGTAGTACAGCGCGACGCCGTCGTCGCCGACCGCGTAGCCTTCGTTGTTCGAGCGAAGCACGATCGCGTTGAGGCTCTCGGTGAAACGCGGCGCGTTGTCCTGGACCCACGCGCCGCCGACGCGCCGTCGCAGCCGACCATTCGAACCCACCGCGTAGAGGCGCGACGGGCTCTCGCCGAATCCGTACCACGTCACCACCTCGTCGTCTTCTACCACCCACGCGCCGCCGTCGAAGCGCAGGAGCCGTTGCGCGCCGCCCGCGAAGAGGTCGCCGCTTTGCGCGCGAAACACGCAGAAAAGGTCGCGCGCGTCGACGCCTTCGTCGACCGACCACGCGCTGCCGCGTCCGTGCACGATGTAGCCGTCGTCGCCCACCGCGATCACGGAGCCGTCGACGTCGGTGCACACGCCGCGCAGAACCGGCACCGCGCCCGGCGTCTGCGACGACCACGCCGCGCCGTCGTGCGTGCGCAGCACGCGCGAGCCGCCGACCCAGGTGTCGTCGCCGACGCGGCACGCGCCGAAGAGCCAGTGCGTGGTGCCGAGGTCGACGGGCTCCCACGCGCCGCCCGCGAGCTCGAGCGCGGTCCCGTTCGCGCCCACGACGAGCGGCGCGCCCGGACTCGCCACCACGCACTGCAGCACGTCGCGCGTCGGGCTCGTCATCGGCGACCAATCGGCGCCGTCGTAGTGCAGGATCGTCCCCGACGTTCCCACCGCGTACACGTCGTCACTCGCCGCGCCGCTCACCGACGAGAGCGTCTCGGTGACGCCGCTCGCTTGCTCGCTCCACTGCGCGCCGTCGAAGTGCACGATGGTGCCGGAGACGCCAACCGCGAATACGTCGCGCATCGACGTGCCCCAGACCGAGTGCAATGAGCGCGGCGTCGGCGGCGGTTGCACGGCCCACGTGGTGCCGTCGCCCATGAGGAGCGCGCCGTTCTCGCCGACCACGAGCAGCGTGTCGGGCGTCGCCGCCCACACCGCGCGCAAGTCTTCCGGCGTCACGCGCGTCGTCAGTTGGAAGGCGACCCCGTCGAATCGAAGCGTGAGACCGAGGTCGCCCACCGCAACCACAGGACCGCCGTCGATACCGGTCACGCCCCATACGTCGCGCACGTAACCGATCGTCACCGGCGACCAGCGCGTTCCGTTCCAGCGCGCGGCGGTGCCGGCCGGCCCGACTGCGAACACGTTGCTGGAACTCCCCGCCCACAGGGCGTAGGTGGTGAACGACGGCGGGAAGTCGCGCCACGTCGACCATTGCGACGGGTTCGGAGGCGGGGGCTCGATGGAGGTCGACGAGTCGTCGCAAGCGACGGCGAGGCACGCGAGCGCGAACAAGCGAAGCGCTAATGAGCGAACGGGCATCGGCGGTAACCAGAACGGGGCGAACGGTGGGATGCCCCAATTGTATGCCGGCGCGGCGCGCGTCGCAAGCACTACATCGGATAGGTGAAGCCGGAGAGGCGCTCGCTTTCCTTCCACAGGCGGCGCTGGACTTCCTTGTCGTACGACACCCGCGACGTGCCCAGCTCTTCACAGCGTCGAAAATACTTGCCGGTGACGCCTTCCACCTTGGGCGACGACGCCAGGAACACGGGGGTTTCGGCGCCGTCTTCGGGCGGTTTGAAGAAGCGGCTGGTCGCGTTCCACGCCACCTGCACGACCGACGAAAAGCTGCGCATGAGGTTGGTGTGAATGACGCCCGGGTGCAGGCAATTCGCGGTCACGCGCGTGCCCTCGAGGCGCCGCGCGAGTTCGTACGTGAACACGATGTTCATGAGCTTGGTGTTCGCGTACGCCTGCCAGCCGCGGTACGCCTCCGCGAGCTGCAAGTCGTCGAAGTCGATCACGCCGCGGGAGTGCGCGGTCGACGCGACGTTGACAACGCGCGCCGGCGCGCTCGCGCGCAGCACGTCGAGCAACAACCCCGTGAGCAGGAAGTACGCGAGGTGGTTGACGAAGAACTGCATCTCGACGCCTTCGTCCGTGAGCTTGCGCCGCGCCGTGATCAACGCCGCATTGTTAATAAGCACGTCGAGGCGCGTGTGCTTCTTCTGGAACGCGTCGGCCAGCTTGCGGATGGCGGCGGTGGTCGAGAGGTCCGCGACCAGCATCTCGATCGACGCGCCCGGGTTCGCGCGCAGGAGCTCGTCGCGCGCCTTGGCGCCGCGCGGCTGCGTGCGGCTGACCATGACGACGCGCGCCCCCAGCGCGGCGAGCTGTCCCGCCGTCGCCATCCCGATGCCCGAGCTCGCGCCGGTGACGAGCACCGTCTTTCCGTCCATCCGCGTCATGCGCGCATGATACGCTACCCGCGTGACCGACGGAACCGGCAAAGCGCGCGCGATCATCCACGTCGACATGGACGCGTTCTACGCGTCGGTCGAGGTGATGGACGACCCGTCGCTCGCGGGCAAGCCCGTCATCGTGGGCGGGACGCGCGAGTCGCGCGGCGTGGTGTCGGCGGCGTCGTACGAAGCGCGCGTGTTCGGCGTGCACAGCGCCATGAGCACCGCGCGCGCGGAGAAGCTGTGCCCGCACGGCGTCTTCATCGCGCCGCGCATGGAGCGCTACATGGATGTCTCGCGCGATATCCGCCACATCATGGATGCGTTCACTCCGCTCGTCGAACCCATCTCGATCGACGAAGCCTTCCTCGACGTCACCGGCAGCCAGTCGCTCTTCGGCGCGGCACCCGACATCGGGCGCGCCATCAAGCGGCGCATTCGCGGCGAAGTGGGGCTGGTGGCGTCGGTGGGGGTGGCGCCGAACAAGTTCCTCGCCAAGCTCGCGAGCGATCTCGAGAAGCCGGACGGCTTCGTCGTCATTACGGAGGAAGACGCGGAGGCGCGCATCGCGCCGCTGCCGGTGTCGCGGCTGTGGGGGGTCGGGAAGAAGACCGAGCCGAATTTCATCGCCGCGGGGCTGCGCACTTTCGGCGACGTCGCGCGCGCGAGCGACGCGTTGCTCGAGCGCCTCGCGGGCTCGTACGGCCCGCGCCTCAAGCAGCTCGCGCGCGGCCTGGACGACCGCGACGTCGTCCCAGACGCGGACGCGAAGTCGATCGGGGCGGAGAACACCTTCGCTCGCGACATCGCCGACGCGGCCGCGCTGCGCGCGGAGCTGGATCAATTGTCGGAGCGCGTCGCCCGCCGCGCGCGCGCCGACGGCGTGGTCGGCTTCACCGTGAACCTCAAGGCGCGCTACGCCGACTTCACAACCGTGACGCGCGCGAAGACGCTCGCGAGCGCCACCGCGGACTCGGTCGCGATTCGCGACGCCGCGCGCGAGCTCTTGGAGAAGCGACTCGACCGTGACGGGCGCGCGCTCCGTCTCCTCGGCGTGTCGCTCTCGAACCTCGCGCACCACGACGACGTCACGCGCGACCTCTTCGACGGCGCCGCGCGCACCAACACGTCGCGCAACCGCGCGCTCGATTCAGTGATGGATGCACTGCGCGCGCGCTTCGGTTCGAACGCGGTGACACGCGGAACGAAACGGGGCCCGCGCTAGCGCGCGAGCCCCGTCTTGCGAACAATTCTTCGCCGCGACTAGAAGATGTTCCCGGAAGGTCCGAACGGTCCGTCGGACGCGGTGCCGCCGCCGTTGCCGCCCGTACCGCCGCCGCCGATGTTGAACGTTCCGCCGACGAAGAGCGGCGCCGAACCCAGGGCCCGGTAAACACCATAGCTCGGTCCGCCCGGTCCGCCCGCGCCGCCGCCGCCGGCACCACCGTTGCCGCCGTCGCCCCCATCGCCACCGCGGCCGACTTCGGCAAGGCACGCTGCGGCACCGAATCCACCGCCACCGCCCGCGCCGCCGCTGCCACCCGCGGCGCCGTTGCCGCCACGTCCACCCATGCCGCTCGTGAACGTGCAGCTGTCGAAACGCGGTGACGAGTTCACGAGCATGACGGCGAAAGACGCGCGCCCGCCGACGCCACCGCTGCCGCCTTGGCCACCGGCTCCGCCACCACCGCCGCCACCCGCGCCGTTTCCACCACCGTCGTCGCATCCGGTGCCGCCCTGACCGCCGCCACCGCCACCGCCGCCACCGCCGCGCCCATTGCCGCCGCTGGCGCCGGTGTTCGATGTATTGGGAACCCACTCGTTCGCGATGACGGAACCGCTTCCGCTCGCCGCCGACCCGTTGGCTCCGGGGACGCCTGCGGCCCCGTTGACACCGTTACCGCCGTCGCCACCGGCTCCGGCGCTGCAGAAGATCCCGCCATCGAATCCCGAGCCGCCGATTCCACCGGCACCGCCGGTGCACCCTCCCGTCCCACCGTTCTGGCCCGCATTGATACCCTCGTTGCCGCCAGCGCCGCCCACGCCCCCGGTGCACCCGACCGGTGACGCGCCCCCGCTGCCACCAAGGCCACGAGCGCCGTCGCAACTTCCCGCCGCCCCGTTGTTCCCCGCGAAGGCGCTCGCTCCGTTCGACCCCGGGACGCCGGTCGCTCCGCCCAGTCCGTTCGCGGTCGTGAACTGGCACAACTCGAACTGCAAGCTGTTGTTCGAACCGAGCGAGTAGAGCGCGATCGAGTTCGTCCCTCCCGCAGGAAGCGTCATGTTGAAGTTCACGCGACGAATCGTGGTGAGCGTCGTGATGTTGTTGGCCGTGGCGCGCGTCGCATTGTAGGTGAAAGTCGACGGCGTCGTCGTTTCATCCCACGTGACGTAGTCTCTCCCGCCGAGAATGTTGATGCCCGCGAGAAACGCCGGGGCACCGGTGTAGCTGCCGGATTCGATCAGGATCTCGTTCTTGCCGTCGGCTTGCGCGACCTGATACGCCCGCGCGAGAGTCGCGACCGGCGTCAACGGGCCGCCGTCGTTGAGGTTGTTGCCGCCGTGCGTCGCGGTCGCCATATACACGCGGTTGGTGGGCAGGTCGATAACGGTGAACGAGATGATCGCCATCGCGATGGCGCCGTCGTTGTCGGTCACGCGCACTTTCGCGGTATGCGGCCCCGCCGCGTACACGTGAGTCGTGCTACCGACCACGCTCGTGAAGTCCCAGGTGTCGTCCGTGTACTCGAAGTCCCAGTCCCAGCGCACGACGCTGCCATCGGGGTCGTTGGCACTCGCGCTGAGCGGAATCGGCACCGTGCTCCACAACTGGGCTCCGACGGAAAGCGCCACCGTCGGCGTCATGTTCGAGTCGAGCTTGAGCAGCATGCTCGCGAGCGCGACTTCTTCGCCCGCGGTGGTCAGCGTCCCGTTCTCCGTGTCTTCGAGATAGTGCGCGTGCTCGGCGCGAATCGTGTACGAGCCCACCGGCACATCGGTGATCGCGTATGCGCCCGTGGGATCGGTCACGGCGACGTACGACGTGCCCTGCACATACACGACGGTGCCCTGGTGCGCGGTCGCGTTCTCGAGCGTGGCGACGCCGGAGAAGGTCCCGGTCGGCGTGAGGTCGACGTCGGCGTATACCGTGTCGACGAAGGTGGTGCGGTCGGGCACGTGGATCGAGTGCATCGCGCCCAAGTGATCGTCGGCGATCACCTGCACGAAGTAGTCGCCGGTGGCGACGTCGTCGAAGTAGAAGCGCCCGCGCGCGTTGGTGGTCGTCACGCGACGACCCGGCGTGCTCACGCTCTGCGCGCCCGGATTCTTCGCAAGCCACTGCGCCGACGCGGCGACGCCGTTCGACGCCGGCTCCATCACCACCACGGCGTCGGACACGACGCCTTGGTTGGCTTCGCGTACCAAGCCGGCGACGACGGTCGCGCGCGGCGTCGCGTCGCTGCCGAGCGGTTGGTAGGTCGCGTCGTCCTTGCCGCACGCGAGAAAGAAGAGAGTGGCGGCCAGCACGCCGCGGCGGATGGTTCGGGATAGTGGAGAGCGCATCGGAGACCTCGAGCGGGATCGTGTCCCGGTTATCGAATGCGAACGAAGCGCCGGACGATTTCACTCCCGCCCGCGCGCAGACGAATTAAGTAGATGCCGGATGCAATCGGATCGCCCTGCGTGTCGCGCAGGTCCCAGCGAATGGTGCGGCCGCCGGCGGGACTCTCGCCGCGCCAGCCCATCACGAGGCGCCCGCGCACGTCGTAGACCTCGAGGCGCGTGTCGGTGCCTGCGGGCGCGCCGAGACGGAAGGTGACTTCGTTGGTGGCCGGGTTCGGCCACGGTTGGTCGAGAAACATCGGCGCGCGCGTGGTGACGTCGACGTCGGTGGCGTCGTCGACCACGATGCCGCGCACGACCGCGGAGAGGTAGTCGTTCACGCGCACCTGGATCGTGTAGGTGCCCGAAGGAACGTTATCGATGCAGTAATGACCGCCGACGTCGGTGCCCGCGTAGAGGCCCGTGTACTGGTCGAGCTGGTCGAAGAGGAAGACCGCGGCGTTGGGAACCGGCTGCGCGGTGACACCGTCGCGGACCGTGCCGCAGATCGAGCCCGCGCGTGCCGCGCCAGCGAGGAGAAGTAAGGCAATAATCGTCGCGCGGGGGACGCGTCGATCCATGGTGTCTCAGTACGGTTCGGGTGAACTGCGACGTGAACAGTCTAGCAGAGGCGCGTCTCGAGCGCCAGCCCCGATTTGGTGGTCAGGCGTTTTCGCGTTCGTCGAGGGACTTGGTTTCGCGCTCGAGGTCGCGCGTGGCGGTTTCGAGCTCGTTGTAGGCGGCGTCGATCGCGGGGCCGACCTCCCGGCTCCGCTTTGACAACTCGGCGATCGCGGACGCGTTACCGGCCGCGGACGCGTCGCTCAACTTGCGAAACGTCTCGTCGCGCTCGCGCTCGAGCCGCTCGATGCGCGCCTCCAGCGCGGCGACGCGCTTCTCGAGGGGCCCCAGCACGCGCGCGCGTTCCTGCACGCGCTTCGCGCGCGCCTGACGGTCGGCCTTGCGGTCGACGGGCGGCGCGGGTTTGGGTGGGGCGGGCTTGGGGATGGTCGGAGTCGGCGCAATCTTCGCCGCCGGCACATCCTTCACGAACTGTTCGTCCGACTCCCACCCGACGCTCTCCAAGAAATCTTGGTAGCTGCCGTCGAACACGCGCACGCGTCCGCGGTCGAACACGACGAAGTGCGTCGCCAGCGAGTGCAGGAACATCTCGTTGTGGGTGACGATCACGGCCGCGCCCTCGAACGCGTCGATGGCGGCGAGGAGCGAGTCGCACGAATCCATGTCGAGGTGGTTGGTGGGTTCGTCGAGCAACAGCAGGTTGCACGGCGTGACGATGAGCTTGCCGAGCGTCACGCGGCTGCGCTCGCCACCCGAGAGCACCGCGATCTTCTTGAGCGCGTTGTCGCCCTCGAACATCATCGCGCCCGCGATGTCGCGCGCGACTTGCACGGTCGTCTTGGGCGCGGCGGACTGGATTTCCTCCGCCACGGTCATGCGCTCGTCCAGCGTGGCGACGTTGGTCTGCGCGAAGTAGCCGGAGACGGTGCGCGGGTGGCGCGAAATTTCGCCCGCGCGCGGTTTGAGCTGTCCCGCCAGCAAGCGCAACAGGGTCGACTTGCCGCGCCCGTTGGGCCCGATGATGCAGATGCGGTCGCGGTCATGGATCTCGAAGCGCACGTCGGAGATGAGCGGCGGCGCGTCGCCGTACCCGAACGTGATGTGGTCGACCTTCATCACCACCTTGCCAGGGAAGGGCTCGGCGCGAAACGAGAAGTCGAGGGTCTGCAGGTGCTCGAGCTTTTCCAGGCGTTCGTGCTTGGCGAGCATCTTGATGCGCGACTGGACGCGCGTCGCCATGGTGTTCTTGGCGCGAAAGCGCTCGATGAAGCGCTCGACGTCCTTGCGCTTGCGGTCCTCGTTGATGCGCGTCTTCTCGTGGATCTCTTCCTCTTGCAGGATCTGCGCGTACATCTTGGCGGTGTCGCCCGCGATCTTCTTCGCCTTGCGGCGGTGGATCGCGACCGTGTGGGTGACCACGCTGTCCATGAACGAGCGGTCGTGCGTGATCAGCACGAGCTCGGTCTTCCATTCGTTCAGGAAGCGTTCGAGCCAGCGAATCGACACCACGTCGAGGTAGTTGGTGGGCTCGTCGAGGAGCAGAAGGTCGGGCTCGGAGACGAGCACCTTGGCGAGATTGAGGCGCACTTGGAAGCCGCCCGAGAACAATTCGGGCGCCCGCGCCATGTCTTCCTCGCCGAATCCCAAGCCGAACAAGATCTGCTCCGCGCGCCACACGTCGTCGCGCTGGTCGGGCGGGAGTCCCAGCGCGGCTTCCTCGAGCAGCGTGGGCTGCGTGAAGCGAATGTGCTGGTCGAGGTGGCCGATGCGATAGCGCTTCGGAATCACGATCTCGCCGGAGTCGGGGGACATTTCGCCCAGCACCATGCGGAACAGCGTGGTCTTGCCGTGGCCGTTGCGCCCCACCAGGCCGACGCGCTCGCGGCGGTTGATGGAGAACGACATGTCGTCGAAGAGAACTTGGGCCCCGAACGACTTGCTGACGCGATTGAATTGGATCACGGCGCTCCGCTCTCGAGTCGCATCAGCACCGCGCCCGCGGCGCGGCGCTCGATCCAGTCCGCCATCACGTAGCCGTTCTGCTTCAAGCGCTGGATGATCTCCGCGCTCTCCGCGCCCTGCACGTGCGAGAACACGAGCCAGAATTCGTCGGGGCGCTCGGCGATGGTGTCGGCGAGCGACTGCACCTTCGCTTCGGGTGTCGCGAGCGAGCGCAGCCAGCGGCCGTAGTAGACGTTGTCGTCGCGGCAGAACGCGGGCGGGTCGGCGTCGTGCCAGCACGAGAGGCTCCACGTGGGAGGAAGCTCGCGGCGCGTGTCGGGGTAGCGCTGCAAGTAGTACGCGAACGCGGGCGCGGCGCCGTAGAACACATAGGTCGGCTGCGCGTGCGACCACTTCTGGTGCCAGAACTCGGCGACCGGGCGCACGTCCTCGGTTTCGGGCCACTGCACGACGCGGGCCGGGTCGAGGGCGTCGCGCACGGTGCGATTGGGAAGCGACACCAGGCTGCACACCACGAGCCCCGTGAACGCGAGCGACGCGACCACCTTGAGCGTGCGATCGCGCGCTCCGGTGAAGCCGATCGCCGCCATGAGCAGCGTCGCGGGCAGAAGGATCAGGCCCCAGCGAAATCCGAACGGGAACATTTCGAGCAGACCCGCGACGCCGTACACGGTCCACGCCGCGGCGAACCACAGCGCCCAGCGCGGGCGCACGCGCAGCGCGAGCGCGAAGAGCGCGAACCAGCACGCGACCGGAGTCCACGCCGGCACTTTGGTGTACGGCCAGCCCGAGTAGTGGAAGGCGAACAAGTTGGAGAGCCAGCGCCACACCAACGCGATTCCGTGCGGTCGCTGCTGCGGATACTCGGCGAGCGCGGCGCGCGTGTCGAGCACGCGCCCGAGCTGGTCGGGGAGCACCGACCACAATACCGGTACCGTGACGACGAGGAAGATGGCGAGCGCGAGCGCGAAACGCTTCGCGCGCCCGGCGTCGCGGCGCACGAGTGCTTCGACCAATGCGCACCCGAACGGCACCAGCACGGTGATGGCGGCGGCGTAGTACGACGTCGCGGCTACGCATGCGACCAGCGCCCACGCGAGCACCCATTTGCGGCCGCCTTCGTTCCACAATCCGTGCAGCGCGACCAGGCTCCACGACACGGCGCCGATCATGAGCGCGTACTGCCCGACCTCTTGCGCGTAGCGAATGTCGGGCGGGTTGACCGCGGCCAGCACGCCGGCCGCGATCGCGGTGGCGAAGCCGCCCAGCCGCCGCCCCAGCACCATCACGCCCGCGACACCAGCCACGCTCGCGATCACCGACAACATGCGCAGCCACGCTTCGCCGTTCGCGACCTTCATCCAGAAATGGAGCAGGAACGAAAACAGGGGCGGGTCGCCGGAGCCAACGCTAACAAAGTGCGCGAGCTGCGAGAGCGGCGCGGTTGCGACCCAATACTCGCCGGCTTCGTCGAACCAGAGCGAGCGCGCGCCGAGGTCCCACAAGCGCAGCGCGAGCGCTAGCGCTAGCACTCCCAGGAACCACGCGCGTTCGCGCGGCGTCGCCGACAACCGTGGAATGGAACGCATGCGGGGGATCAGTCGCTCGCGGTCTGCACGCGACGCACCGCCGCGGTCACCACGCGCCGCGGGAACAGTCGCAGTAGGAAGATGACGGTATTATTGAGCGCGCCCGGAACCACGACCGGCTTGCCCTTGCGCATTCCGTCGAAGCCCGCGCGCACGACCACGTCGGGGTTGACGCGCATCATGAGGCGCAGCCCGCGCACCTTGCCGACGTTGGCGCGCTTCTGGAACTCGGTCGGCGTGGGGCCCGGGCACAGCGCGGTGGCGGTGACGCCGGTGCCGCGCAATTCGTTTCCGATCGCTTCCGTGAACGACAGCACGAAAGCCTTGCTCGCGTAGTACACCGACTGCAGCGGCCCCGGCTGGAAGGCCGCGGTCGACGCCACGTTGAGAATACGCCCGCGCTTCTTCGCCACCATGTCGCGCGCGAACAACTTCGTGAGGTGGACGAGCGACGTCATGTTGACCTGGATCATGTCGAGCTCGGTCTGCAAATCGGACTGATAGAACAAACCGTACATGCCGAAGCCGGCGTTGTTGACCAGCACGTCGACCTCGAGCCCGGCCGCGCGCACCTGGTCGTACAGCGCAACGGGCGCGCGCGGGTCGGCGAGATCGTGCACGAAAACGTGCGCGCGCACGCCGTGCAGTCCCTCCACTTCCTTCTTGAGGGCGTCGAGCTTGTCGGCGCTGCGCGCGGTGAGCACGAGGTCGTAGCCTTCGGACGCGAACAGGCGCGCAAACTCCGCGCCGAGTCCCATCGACGCCCCCGTGACGAGCGCGAGCGGCCGCCGCTCTGCCATCTACGACTCCAGCGCCTGCTTCAAGTCGTCGATCAGGTCGTCGGTGGCTTCGATGCCGACCGACATGCGCACGAGCCCGTCGCCGATGCCGACGCGCGCGCGTTCGTCGGGCGTCATCAGGCGGTGCGACGTCTTCGCGGGCTGCGTCATGAGGGTGTCGACGCCGCCCAGGCTGGGCGCGATCACCGGCAGCTCGACGCGGCCGAGGAAGCGATCCGCCGCGCGCGCGCCGCCTTCCAAGTTGAAGCTGAGCATGCCGCCGAAGCCGTCGAAGAATTCCGCCGCGCGCTCGTGGTGAGGATTATTGATGAGCCCCGGGTAGTTGACGGATTCCACCGACGGGTGTTCATCCAGGAAGCGCGCAATCGCGAGCGCGCTCACGTTCTGGTGGCGCACACGCAGCGCGAGCGTCTTCAGGCCGCGGTGCAGGAGATAGCACGCGTGCGGGTCGAGCGAGCCGCCGAGGTGATTCAGGCTCAAGCGGATGTTCTCGACCAAGTCGGCGCGCCCGATGGCCGCGCCCGCGACGATGTCGTTGTGGCCGTTCATGTATTTCGTCGCCGAGTGCAGCGACAGGTCGAAGCCCCACTCGGAAGGACGGAAGTTCATCGGGCTCGTAAACGTGTTGTCGATCATCGAGACCAGGCCGTGCTCCTTCGCGAAGTCGGCGGCGGCGGCGAGGTCGCTCACGCTCATCACCGGGTTGGCGATGGCTTCGACGTAGATGGCGCGCGTGTTGGGGCGCAGCTTGGCTTTCCAGGTGTCGGGGTCGGTGCCGTCGATGATGTCGTACGACAATCCGAAGTGCTTGAACTCGTGGGTCACGAACGAATGGGTGCCGCCGTACGTGCAATCCTGAACCAGCAGGTGGCCGCCGTCCGCGAGCACGGTGAGGAGCGCCGTCGAGATGGCGGCCATGCCGCTCCCGGTCACGAGCGCCGCCTCCGCGTTCTCGAGCGCGGCCAGCTTCGCGTTGAGCGCGGTGTGGTTGGGCGTGTTGTTCAGGCGAATGTAGCGCAGGTCGTGGTACTCGGCGTCGCCGTCGCTGCGCGTCTCGAACATCGCGGTCTGGAAGATCGGCATGGCGACGGACCCGTGCAAGCGCGGGTGCGGTTCGCCGGCGTGGATGAGCTTGGTTTCGATGTGGCGGAAGGTGCGTTCCATCGTGACTCCTTGGTCAGGCGAAAAAAGTCCTCCGCGGGCGCGGGCGGACTTCGCTCTGGTTCGCGGAAAGCTATACAATACGGGCCCCGCGCGGGATTGACAAGGTCGCGCGGAAGCCCATGAACCTGTCCCTGCGGCCGTATCGTTTCGAATCCGCCGACGCCGAGCGCGGCACTCTGACCGTGCCGATGAACCGCGCGGCGCCGGGGCGCGGCGTGGTCGAGCTCGTCTTCGTGCGGCTGCCCGCCACGACGCCGTCGGCGGGCCCGCCCATCGTCTTCTTGAACGGCGGACCGGGTATGTCGGGGATTCGGATGGGGCGCGGGCGCTTGTTCGGTTTCTTCGACGCGCTGCGCGCGCACGGAGATGTGATCCTCCTCGACCAGCGCGGTTCCGGCGAGTCGACGCCGTCGCTCGCGTGTGCCGAACCGCTCGTGCTCCCGCCCTCTCCCGCGCCTCCGCGCGACGAAATGCTGCGCGCCGTGATCGACTCGACGCGACGGTGCGCGGAAAGTCTGCGGCAGGCCGGCGTCGACGTGGCCGCGTTCAACACGCGCGAAAGCGCGGCCGACGTCGCCGAACTCGCGCGCACGCTGGGCGCGGAGCGGGTGTCGCTCGTCGGGTGGAGCTACGGGTCGCACCTCGCGTTCGCGGTGATGCGCTATTTCCCGGAGTTGGTGGCGCGCGCGGCGCTCCTCGGTCCCGAAGGTCCCGACCACACGTTCAAGCTGCCGTCGCGTATCGAGCGCCAGCTCGTCACGATCGCGGAGCGCGCGCGCGATGCGGGCGTCGCGACCGATCTCTTCGCGATGCTGCGCGAAGCGATCCGCGGCCGCTTCGACCTCGAGTACGTGGTCGCGCAAGGGATCGCGGACACGCGGATGCTCGCGCGGCTTCCGCGCTGGCTCGCGCGCATGACGCGCGGCGACTTCAGCGACACCGCGAACGACGCGCTCTTGCGAGCGTATCTAGAGGAGATGCGCGTCGGGCAGGTTCGATCGCTGGTGCGCTTCTGCATGGATTGCGCGTCGGGGGCGTCGGCGGAGCGACGCCGGCGCATCGACGACGAAGCGCGCACGGCGCTCCTCGGTCGCACCATCGACTTCCCGTTCCCGGAAATCTGTGCGGCGATCGGGTGCCCCGACCTAGGCGACGCGTTCCGCGCGCCGCTGCGAAGCGACGTCGCGACGTTGTTCGTCACCGGGACGCTCGACGCGCGCACGCCGAGCGACAACGTCGACGACTTGGCACCGGGGTTTCGCAACCACCGCCGTCTCGTCGTCGAAGACGCCGGCCACGCCGACCTCTTGCCCGACCCGGGCGCGCAGCGCGAGATCGCGAACTTCCTCGCGCGTGGCGAGATCGAGCGCGAGCGCGTGTCGCGCGAGAACGCGTTTCGCTTCGACCCTCTGTAGGAAAAAAAAGAATCGCCGCCCGCGCGTCGTTGCGCGAGCGGCGATCCAACTCGGGCGCTCGATGCGCCCACCCAGATCGAAGAGAATTACATCGAGCCGTTGCGACGCTGCTGTTGTTGCGCGTCCCACTCGCGCTTGTCGAGCGCGCCCGCGATCAACAGACCGATGCCGATGAACATCGGGATCAATCCCCACATGCCGCCGTCGGTGAACCCCTCCTGGGCGGTCATTGCGATCGTCAGCGCCAAGCCGATGCCGGTGAGCACGAGTCCGTTGGCGCGACGGCCGGAGTACTTGGGACGTTCCGTCTCGACCGCGGGAGTCGGGATGGGCATGCCCTTCTCCATGGCGAGAATGCGCTCGCGGTGTTCGAGCTCCTTGCGCCGGCCGTTCATGACCACGGCGGTTACGGCGATAAAGACACCCCCGAGCACGCCGATAATGGGGATGAAAACGGCGACTACTTCCGCGTCGACCCAACCGAGGATGGGGTGATGCATAACGAGCTTCCTTTCTTAAGTATCTATTTCTTCGCGAGTTGGCCTCCGATGGGGAGCCGTCTCGTCGCAATCACCCCCTGTGACCGCGCCCGTCCCGTCCGCGTTTCAAGAACTTTTGGGCGGGTCGCGGGCCGCCGCTCCGCTAAGATAGATGAAACCGGCGGGCCCCCCGCCCGGTCCCATTTTCCGGAGACGATGAATTGTCGAACGACCAGGATCGCGAGCTCGTCGCACGGGCGCTGCGCGGAGACGCTCGGGCGTTTCGCGACCTCGTCGGCAAGCACCACGCAACCGCGTACGCGGTGGTGCGGGCGGTACTGGGACCGCAGCGCTTCGACGACGTCGACGACGTAATGCAGCTCGTATACTTGAAGACGTACCAGGGACTCGGGAGCTTTCGCGGCGAATCGAAGTTCTCCACGTGGCTCTATCAGATCGCGCGCCGCGAAGCGCTCGACGTGGTGTCGAAGCGCCGCGTCGACTCCACCTCTATCGACGACGTCGAAATCGCCGCGCGCGCGGACGACGCCCCCGACGTCGCCACCTTCAACCGCGACACGCGCGAGCGCGTGGAACGCGCCATGGGCGAGCTGGACGAGTCCTACCGCACCGCCATCGAGCTGCGCTACATGGCGGAGAAATCCTATGAGGAGATCGCGGATTTGATGCACTTGCCGGTCGGCACCGTGAAGACGTATGTTCATCGCGGCAAGCTGGACTTGAAGCGCATCCTGTCGCGCCCGACGTGGCGCGAGCGCAAGGACGCCGTGAGCTGATGAATCGATTCCACAGCATGGAGTGCGAACGCGTCGAAGCGATGCTGCCGCTGTTCGTCGCGCGCGAGCTGCCCGCCGATGAAAGCGCGGCGGTGTCGTCGCACGTGAACGGCTGCGAGCGCTGTCGCGAAGCGCTGGCCGCGTACACCGCGCTCGAAACCGTGCTGGTGGCGCGGCGCGCCGAAGTGCCGCCCGTCGATGGCTTCCTCCCCGACCTGCGCGCCGCGCGCGCGAGCATGCGCGCACGCACGAGCTGGGCGCTGCGCGGTTTCCGCGCCGTCATGAGCGTGCCCGGCGTGGCGTCGATGCTGGTGGTGTGGGGAGCGCTCTTGGTTGCGCGCTACAACACGCAGATCACCAACGACGTCGCCCAGAAGTCGACGCTCGAGCGCATTCCGGCGCTCGTGAAGCACGGCATCGACGCGATGGTGTCGGCGGCGGGCGGCGACGCGTGGACGCTTACCGCGGTATACGGCGCGCTCGCGATCGGCGTGATCGTTTCGGCGGGCGCTCTGACGATGCGCTTGGTGCGCGAGTAGGGCGCGCGTAGCGCGTGAGGTAGGACGGCGCGGCCACACCGCGCTTGAGCTTCGAGTCTCGGATCGGCTTCCCAAATCCCTTCACGATCGGCAGCACTCCCGCCCAGATATCCAGCGCGTAGTCCTCGTCGTCGTCGATGGGACCGCCGGTGCGAATCTTCGCCGACGCCTCGTCGATCGGCAACTCCAGGATCCAGGTCGCTTTCATTTCCTTCGCATTCGGTTGCCGGCAATCGTCCCAGCGTCCGGGAATGAGATGCTCGACCAGCGCGCGCAGCGCGTTCATCTTCGCGCGCGGCTCTTCGATCAGGCGCGCTCTTCCGAGCAGCATCACCGAGCGATAGTTCATCGAGCTGTGGAACGCCGAGCGCGCGACCACCAACTGGTCGGCGAGCGTCACGGTGAGACACAGCTGCACGCCGTCGTCGAGCGCGCGCAGCATGCGACTCGCCGCCGAGCCGTGGACCAGCACGCGGTCGCCGTCGCGCGCGTGGAGCGTCGGAATCACGAACGGCTGCCCGTCGACCACGAACCCGACGTGGCACACCAGCCCTTCGTCCAGGATGGCGTCGATAGTGGTGCGGTCGTAGTGCCCGCGCTTCGGCAGGCGTCGCACGCGCGTGCGGGGCGTCGGGTGCTTCTTCATTCGATCAGCTTCGGGCAGTGTTCCGCGGCCGGGCACTCGTCGCACTTCGGGTTGCGCGCGGTGCAGCAGCGACGGCCGTGCCACGGAATCAAATGAGACAGCGATATCCACGTGCTCTCCGGGAAGATCACCATCATGTCGCGCTCGACCTTGTCGGCGTCGTGCTGGATCGAAAAGCCCATGCGGTTCGAGAGGCGCAGCATGTGGG
Source organism: uncultured bacterium (assembly GCA_964560355.1). GTDB lineage: Bacteria > Krumholzibacteriota > Krumholzibacteriia > WVZY01 > JAKEHA01 > JAKEHA01. The sequence continues at coordinate 47,511 of CAZLLI010000004.1, forward strand.
TGTCGACCACGACGCCGGGCACGCCGTAGATGTTGGCGAGGATCACGTTCGCGGTCTTGCGCCCGACGCCGGGGAGCTTGAGCAAGTCCTCCATCGTGCGCGGCATCTCGCCGTTGAACTGCTCGACCAGTAGTTTGGCAGCGGCCTTGATGGCCTTGGTCTTGTTGTTGAAGAAGCCCGTGCTCTTGATTTCTTCCTTGAGCACATCATCCTTCGCGTTCAAGTAGTCGCGCACGGTACGGTACTTTTTGAACAGAGCCGGCGTCACCATGTTGACGCGCGCGTCCGTGCACTGCGCGGCGAGGATGGTCGAGACCAGTGCTTCGAGCGCGTTGGTGAAATCGAGCTCGCAGCGCGCGTCGGGGTAGGCTTCCTTCAAATCGTCGAGGAGCGCGAGCGCGCGCCGGCGCAACTCGGGTGTCACCACGATGGGGGCCGATTTCGGGGCCGTGGCCCGGCGCGAGGCAGGCTTGGGCGCAGCGGGCTTTGCCTTCCTTGGAACGTGCTTGCTCGCGACGACCGGCCGCGGATTGCGGGGCGCTTTGCGTCGCTGCGATCGTGCAGTGGTGCGCTTCATGACGCGCAGCATAACGCGTTTTCGAAGCGCGCGCTAGCGGACCGGAAAGCGCGTGCTCGCGCCCACGAACACACGCCAGTCTTCGGTGTCTTCGGCCAGGCCTCGATAGACACCGGCGTCAAACTGCCAATTGTCTCGCACGATGTAGGTGACGCCGGCGTCGAGTGTGGTGTCGTCGATGGCGTCGTTGTCGAAGCTGTCGCGCGACACGTACAGCTCCAAGAAGCCGGACAGGTTTCCGACGATGGCGGTGCCGAAGGAACCCGACACCGAGCCCCAGTAGTCGTCGTTGTCGACGCGCGTGAATCCCGCCATGGTGCTGAACGCCGCATTCTCGCCGATCGGAAACGAGAGCGGCGCGAACATTCCCCACGTCACGAAGTCAAAGGTCGAATTGCCGCGCGTCGGCACGCTCGCGAAGGGGAGCAGCGCGAACGCGATGCCGCCGTCGTCGTTGCCCGCTAGGTTGAACTTCAGGCGCACGCCCGCGTGACCGGTGCCGCTGTCGTCGTCGTCGGGCTGTCCGGCGACTTCGACGTTCACGTCTTCCCACGGAATGAACGTGAATTGGAAGTCGATGCTGCGCGTGAGACCATACTTCGCGTTGAGCGTGAAGACGTCGGCCGTCGTGACGCGCTCGTGGTTGCCGTTGATGCGTCCCACCGAATAGAGATCGGATTCGATCTGCACGTACCCGCGCGGTACCGTGTATGGACTTTCAGTGCGGTCGGGGCGGTCGGTGGCGAGTGGGCGCACGTCGGACTGCGCGAACGCCGGGATAGCGCTCGCGACAGCGAGCGCGATAAACACTCCACGCACGGGATTCATGCTTCGCAGTATACGAGGCGTTCGCGCGAAAGGGAATCGCGACGGCGCGCGAGCCGTCGATTAGGAGGAGGCTAAATTGTAGAAGAAGACTAAATCGTCAGCGCGCGCGCGCGGCGAACGCCTTGCGCACCGCGGCCGGGGTGTGCGTGTTGAAGACGTCGTCCTTGGTGAGCCAGCCCTTGCGCGCGACGCCGACGCCGTAGCGGTAATACGCGATCTCGTGGATGTGGTGGGCGTCGGGATTGATGACGAATTGCACGCCGATGTCCTTGGCGGTGCGAATGTGGCGCCAGTCCAAGTCGAGCCGGTACGGGTGGGCGTTGATCTCGATGAGCACCTTGTGCTTCGCGCACGCTTCGAATATCGCGACCAAATTCACCGGATAACCGTCGCGCGAGAGCAGCAGCCTCCCGGTAGGGTGTCCCAGCATGGTGGTGAAGGGGTTCGACGCCGCGGTGACGATGCGCTTGGTCATTTCGGCTTCGGTGCCCGTGAATTGTCCGTGCACCGACGCCACCACGTAGTCGAAGGTGGCCAGCGTCTCGTCGTCGTAATCGAGGCGGCCGTCTTGCAGAATGTCGCTCTCGATCCCCGCGAAGAGCACGAACGGTTTCAGCTCCGCGTTGAGGGCGGCGATCTCCTTCAGCTGCTTCGCCACTTTCTCTTGGGTGAGACCGCCCGCGTACACCGCGGTCTGGCTGTGATCCGCGATGCCGAGGTAGTCGAGCCCCAGCTCCTTCGCTGCCTCCGCCATCTCGCGCAGCGTCGAACGCCCGTCGCTCGCGGTGGTGTGGCAGTGGAAGGTGCCGCGAATGTCGCCGACTTCGATCAGCTTGGGGAGCGCGCGCTCTTCGGCCGCCTCGATCTCGCCCGCGTTCTCGCGCATCTCGGGCGGAATCCAGTCCATCCCCAGCTTCGCGAACAACGCCGGCTCGTCCTTGATCTTCACCGCGTCTTCGCCCTTGAACAACCCGTACTCGTTGAGCTTGTAGCCCAGCTTCTTGGCGCGCGCGCGCACTTCCGTGTTGTGCTCCTTGCTGCCCGTGAAGTAGTGGAGCGCGGCGGGGAATTCGTCGTCTTTCACCACGCGCAGGTCGACGTGGATGCCCGACTTCATGATGACGCTCGACTTCGTCGGTCCCTTGGCGATCACCGTGGCGACGTTGGGGAGCGTCGTGAACACGTCCATCACCGGGTCCGCGTGCTCCGCGGTGGCGAGAATGTCGATGTCGCCGATCGTCTCCTTGAAGCGGCGCAAGCTCCCGCCGATCACCGCGTGCTCCACCCCCTTCACCGCGCGCACCGCGCCCAGAATCGCGCTCGCCTCGTCGAACGCCACGCTATAAAGGAAGCGCTGCGAGTATTTTCGGTAGCGCGCGACCGCGTTCAGAATGTTGAGCTGCGTCTTCTCGCCGAACCCCGGCAGCACCGCCAGCTTGCCGTCGCGCCCCGCCTGCTCCAACTCGTCGACCGACTTCACGCCCAGCTTGTCGTACACCGCTTTGACTTTCTTCGGCCCCATCCCCGTGACCCGCAGCATCTCCAGCACGCCCGCCGGGACCTTCTTGCGCAGCTTCTCGTACTCATCGAAGGTGCCCGTCTCCAGCATCGACTTCACGTCGGCGAAGATCGACTTGCCGATGCCGCGCACTTCCAACAACTCGCCGCTCTCGACCAGCTTCTGCAAATCGTCGGAAAGGTCCTCGATCGCCGCGGACCCATTCTCGAACGCACGAATACGAAACGGATTGTCGCCCGTGATCTCGAGCATGGCCGCGACGTCGCGCAGAGCACGCGCAACATCCGCCTTGCTGACGGCGACGCGAGGAGGTGTGGGCTTGCGCGAACTCGTCATTCTGAAGCGTCCAGAAAGAAGGGGCTACTTCAGAATCGTCATTTTCTTCGTGTCGGTAAACGAACCCGCCTTCAATTTGTAGAAATATGTCCCACTGGAGACGATTGCTCCATTGTCGTTGCGGCCGCCCCAAATCACTTTGTACGCCCCGCGCTCACGACGCTCATTGACCAATTCGCGAACCCGACGCCCCGCCACGTCGTAGATCGTGAGCGTGACATGCCTCGCATCCTTGATCGAGAACGCCAGGGTCGTCGTGGGATTGAACGGGTTCGGGAAGTTCTGTTCGAGGCGGTCGTGGTACACGCGTGCGACCGCTGGATCGAACGACACGCTCAATCCGCCGGACATAGAGGCAACAATCTGGCTGCCCGCGGCTGACTCGAGAAGCACGTCGCCAGTCACGAGTACAAATTCCTCGTCGACAACGTCGAATGGTTCGGTGCCCGTGACAGAGAACACGATTTCTCCTAGGTTCGCATCCGAATCCGAGAACGTGTCCGAAACAAGAGCTCCAAAGTACAATTGCTTTTCGCCATCGCGATCCACCGGCGCGAATGCAACTGTCCCAATGGGACTTTGAGCGGGGCGCCACTCGGCAAATGCAAGGCGGTCGTTGCGTGCTGCCAACGCGAATAGGGAGGTCGTAACGTCGGAGAAGTTGGCAACGCTAACCCCCACGATGAGCTGATGACTGGTAGCAGTCGGATACTCCTCCGTGAACTGGAGGCTTACCGACGCATCTGACTGCGTCACCGCCGCCGGAGCGTTCGATGGCCCGTACTGGCTGCCGTGATTATTGTGTGTTCCAAAAACTGAGAAATCCTCGATGCGGATCTTTCCATCACCATTAAAGTCCCGGCAATCGTTCGGTGGCGCCGGATCCTGTGGATAACCGCCTTGCCCGAAAAGGGCGAAGTCCTGAAGATTGACGTTCCCGCTCCCGTTCAGATCGGGCGATCGGAGTGTAACGACGGCCTGAGTTGACAGGGGGTACCCGTTCAGGAGGACGTCGGCTGCATCGCCGTTCGAACAAATGCAATTCGGCGGAGGCGACGGATTCGCCCGGCCGCCAAACCCTCGGTGCCCAATCTTCGTCGTGTAGTTGGGGGCGGTCGCGGCGCCATCGGCCATGAGAAGACCGTCCGCGTCGAAGACCGTAGCAACGAGATCCTGTATGTCCAGTCGAAGCTCGTCAGCGGCGATTGTGCGACTCACGACGCCTTCATCAAGATCGACACTTATTTCGGTCCGCGAAAGAGTATTCACTGCCGGACACGCGTCGCCCGCCGGGCACGTCGGAACAACACCCGATGGGGAAACCGATACTGTTGCATTCGGAACGCACCCAACGTCAAACGCCCCCACTCGCTCGCCGAAATAGCCCTGACTTGGTGTCACGGGCGCAACAGCGGGTGAAGAGGCGTAGAGTTGATAGTCGCCCGAGCCAGCGCTGCAGAACTGCGGATTCAGATTGTAGACGACTTGACCGTTGGCCTGCCATTCCGCGTCAGTGGGCGATCCGCTCGCGGAGGCATTCTGGAACACGACGGAGTGCTGCATCGTGGGCGTCCCCGAGACCACCCGAACCGCCGGTCCACCGTTGAACGCAATTACGCACTTGTCGACTGCAATCGAGCTGCCTCCCTGCACGATTGTCGCCGACTCGGTGTTGTTCGCGACCGTGCACTTTGTGAGTGAAGCACTGCCCGTTCGCATATCGATGCCGGTCGCATTGTCGGAAAACAGAGTGCCGTTCGCGGTTACACTTGCATACCCCTCGACGGCGGTCGCGCATCCCGCGAAAACACAATTGGCCAGGGTAACAGGGGCATAGTTCGACATCGCCAAGGCATCGCCCGTAAACATACAAGCGTCGAACGAACTAGCGCCGGCGAGAATCGAAACTGTCGAGGCGCCACAGTCGATGAAACTCGTGGCACTCGCTGTCACTCCCGCCCGTGCGAGAACTGCCGTCGCGCAATCACGGATCTCACACCCGGTCAGCGTCAGCGGGACATAGCTCTCGATCCCCGTAGACGCATTTTCAAGGACGGTGTGGGAAACGCTCACCGCGCTCCCAGACTCGCACGTGATTCCAACCCAATCACTGTTCGTCCTGGGGCCCCACGATTCAAAAACGATGGGGTCTTCTTCGGCACCGAAGGCCGTCAATTCGCCAGCCACATTGATCTCGATGCGATTCACGTCAGCGCCCAAAGCGGAAAGGTCCTCATTGAAAATCTTGACGTGAGTGTCCGCGGCAATCTCAAGCGCTCCTCCTTCCGGCACCGTTACGTCACCCATTACAAAAACATCTCCTTCCCATGTACGCAACGCGCCACCGGGTGTGAGAACACCAAACTCGTACTCGTATACAAACGCGTTCAGCGGGTTCGTAAAGAACTCAGGAAATGCGGCGGCGCATCCTACTGCAATGACCACAGATCCTATCGAACGCCCGAACTCAGTCACCGTGACCGATGCGCTTACCAGATCACCAACCGTGACTGACGGAGTGAAGGTAATTGGTTCGATGAAGACAATATCCTCAGGGTGCAGCTGTAGAGTACCCTCCTTCCTAGAATAACCCAGAACCCACCCGGTCGGGACGATGGCCACCAACGGAGAATTGTTTGGAACCTGTGCCCGCGCATTTCCACGAATACGAATCTGCAACTCATGCTCAGAATCATCATCAAAGTACTCACCTGCGCGAAATACCATGTAATCCGTGCCATAGGCGTAGACATCGACGTAGTCCCTTGACAGGTCAGCCGCCACATATATGTCTGTGATGAGCGTCGCGTTGCTCTCGTCAGATGCACCTAGTACGAAATCCGGCGGCAGAATCCGGACGTTCCAACAGCCACGACTTCCAACGGGCTGAGGCGGACAGTCAACCGGCGTCATGGGCGTCGCCTCATGGGACGTGCAGTTGTCCTGGAAGAAACCGAAGTCTTGAACCGTGTTTACCGGACCAAGCCCGAACTCGGAATCGGCAGTGAACTCTGGCGCATTCGCGAACTTTGCCGCGAGGTAGTTCCCAAATACGCGATTCAGTCGATCCTTGTCATTCGTACCACCTACCCAATCGTAGTCGCCGTCCCAGAGAACTTGCGCGAGATTCTCCAGCCGCAATCGCTTGTACGATGGCTCCGTGTCGTTCCGGATCCAACGATAGAGGACATCGTCCGTTTCGTCCGATGGATTGCCTTTAAAGACCTCATAGAGATAAATCATCCAGGGCTTGTAGACTTGGTACTTTGGTGAAGGAGAACCGAATCGCGGAATGTCACATGGCTCGTTGTCCATGATCGACGCGTCATAGGGCAAATCGAAAACCAGAGGACGCCAGCCATCCAGCAGATACTCGGCCAATGTCGATAAGGACTCATTGATTCCGTCGTAACCACCAGAGCCGTTTGCAGCGAAACATAGATGCTGCAACTCGTGGCCGACAGCCATCGATAGAAAGTCGGCATCGGTTATTGGCGCGCAAGGTACTTCTGGATCGCAAAGATCAGGACAAGGGTAGTCAGATGCGTTCAGGATCAGAATGTTGTCGGCTTGACTCGAGGCACCTTGGCAGGCCACGCCGAATGACGGCGGGCATGGGCATGGCAGGTCCGATGTATCGTAGGCCAGCAGCACTATCTTCGCGTACGTGGTGTAGCCGATTGTGAACTTGACGCCAGCGTACGAATCGTTTTGATCGGCTTCCTCGCGCATGAAGTAGTTCCATACAATTCCAAAAACATCGTCGTCAGTAATCGTTGTATCATTGTTTGAGATAGATCCGATGACGTCCTCCCACTCACTCTGTGACCAACGATTGGAGACGCTATCGCTCACATATAGTTCAAACACCTGATCAAATGCTGGGAACAAGGAGGACACATTGAACTCATTGGGATATGTGCTGATGTCGCTTCCGAATAGGTGTAAGATATCGCCAAGCGCCGCTGCATAAGCGGCTGTCGAATCGGAAAGCACGCAGAGCGGCATCGGGACTTCTTGGGCCTGCCCGTTCCTCGCGGCAGGAAGACTTAAGAGAACGAATAGTGGAGTCGCAAAGGAGCGCAAACAAGGAAGACGCCGTTTCATTTCTAAACCTCCCCGGGGCTAAAAATGGCACCTAGCGGAAGAAATCGCAGCAGGCCGCGATGGCCTGATCAGTTTCGGTAGAGCGCTTTGATCGCACCCCACGTTCTGCCTGCTGTGGGCACCGGACTACAATCGAATTGTCTGGCGACGCCCTGGAACCCGTGTCCGACCGGACACCCACAGGGGACGCCGCCGGGGGCGCGTATGTGGAGATCGCGTACGAAGGCCGCTGCGGGTTGCTCTGCACAGTCAAGCACCTCAACAGTTTCAGCAAGGGGATGAGGAACGACAAGCAGTTTGCTGCAGTTCTCGTCTGTCCCGCTCGAGAAATACGCGATGGAAGCGACAAGCACGTCACCAGGGATACACGCCCCGTAACAAACAGACAGTCCAGATTGGGAATTTCCTTCGGTGGACAGGAAAGGATGCGTTTCTGAGAGATACGTCATTGTGGCACCCGGACCGGCCATTACCTTGAAGCGAGACGCAATGGATCCCGGGTTGAACGTGTGCCGGACATAGATAGTTCGAAGGCCCGGCCCGGACGTATTGGATAGCTGGCATTCATACTGAAACTCACTCGCCGACACCTCGATCGTGTGTGCATGAAGAATCGCCGGTACAGTAACGACGATCCAAACCAACACAATGATCCTCACGACACTGACCTTCCCCCGGTTACAAGCAAGCAGCGCCAGAGGAAGGACGAACAGAATGCGTCTACATCCAACAAGTCTCCCGGATGTTGTCATATGGCTTCTCCCGCGATCAAGCAACCGACGCGGCAAGCACTGACTCAGCGCAAGGAGGCACCCGCTGTGCCATGCGAATTGGCAGCAACATAAATTCTAGCAGATGCGTGCATCCTCGTCTACCAGGAGATTGTGATAGGAGCGGCGTCGATGCTAGAGCCCGGTCGATCGTAACGAGTTGTCTGAACAACTCCTACAATGTCGGCTGCGGCGGAGTGGGTCGGCGCGGCGGTATGGGATCGTCGTCGTCGCTCGATTCCTTGCCGAGTGCGCGCTCGCGCGAGAGGAGCTTCTCGAAGTCGACGGACTCGGCGTCCAATTCGGGGGCGCGCGCAAAGGCGAACGCTTCCTGCGCGCCGTCGCCGTGGTCGAAGATGGTGGGTGCGCCGATGGGGAAGCGGATGGCGTCGAAGCTCACGGTGGCGTCGATGCCGAAATCGCTCGCGATCTTGGCGCCGCGCTTCATGTGCTTCAAGTTGGCAATGAGAACGATGCGATCAATATCCTTGTGGGTTTCGCACAGGGCTTGCAGCACGCCGGTCACGCGGCCGCTCACACCGAACGAGCCGTCCTCGGTGGCGACGTAGAGCTCGTCGGCGACGGCGGCGAATTCGTCCTTCCAGAACACGCGTTCTTTGGACGCGAAGCCGAGCACGACGATGACGTGCGCGCCGTGCTCCTTGAATGCGCGCGCGCGCCACAGGAGCGACGCCGCGCCCAAGTCGTCGGCGACGAGCACGACCTTGCCGTCGGAGTCGATGCGGCACGGACCGCCGAGCGGCCCGCGAATCTGGAATACGTCCTCGCCTTCGACGAGCATCATGAGCTTTTCGGTGGGGAGGTCGCGCGCCTGTTCGATCACGGCGAAAGTGCCGGCCTCGCGGTCGACGGTCGCGATGGGCAGCGTAAACGTGGGCCCGTCGACGTTCATATGAATGTCGACGTACTGCCCGGGCATCGCGCGCTCGGCGATGGCGGGCAGGCGAAACTCGAGGAGAAAGGTGTCCTCGTTGAACGATTGCTTGCGCGTGACGGCGAACATTTCGAGGGCGACGGTACCGCAAGCGGGCGCGCCAGGCAAGCACGGAGTGGCCCGCGGACGCGGGGCAAACTTCGGTTGACACTCGGGTCCCGCGGCGGGTATTTTCAAGGGGTCCATCCGGCGTTGCCGCGCCAATTTTCTCTCCTCAGAGGACGTGCCGCGATGAAGGAAACCATGCAAAAAGCGGATCTCAACTGGAGCGAGCTTCCGTTCGACTACGTCCGCACGGACTGCCACCTCCAATACGTCTATCGCGACGGCAAGTGGGACCAAGGAACGGTGATGGAGGACGACAAGGTCACCATCTCGGTGGCGTCGACGTGTCTCCACTACGGTCAAGAGTGTTTCGAAGGCCTCAAGGTCTACGAGACCAAGGACGGCCACGCGCTCGCGTTTCGTCCCGACGAGAACGCGCGTCGCATGCAGTACACGGCCAAGAAATCGTTGATGGTGGCGCCGCCGGTGGAGTTGTTCGTGGAGGCGGTCGATCGCGTCACCAAGCTCAATCGTCGTTTCATCCCGCCCTACGGGAGCGGCGCGTCGCTGTACGTGCGCCCGCTCTTGATCGGCATCACGGGCACGATCGGCATCAAGCCGTCGAAGGAGTACATGCTCGCGGTGCTGGTGACGCCGGTGGGTCCGTATTTCCGCACCGGATTGAAGCCGGTGCGCTTGTGGGTGGAAGAAGAAGTGGATCGCGCGGCGCCGCTCGGCGTCGGCGACGCCAAGCTGGGCGGCAACTACACCGCGGGACTGCGCGCCACCTACGGCGCGCGCGACCGCGGCTTCGCGGAAGTGCTGTTCCTCGATTCCAAGCAGCACAAGTACATCGACGAATCGGGCAGCTCGAACTTCTTCGCGATTACCAAGGACGGGCGCTACGTGACGCCGCAGTCGACGTCGATCTTGCCCAGCATCACGAACAAGAGTCTGATGGACGTCGCGCGCGACTTGAAGATTCCCGTCGAGAACCGGCCGGTCGAAGTGGCGGAGCTTCCCAACTTTGCGGAAGCAGGGCTGGTCGGTACGGCCACCATCATCTCGCCGGTGTACCAGATTCAGCACGGTAAGAAGATGATCCAGTACGGCGGGCCGAACGAGGTGGGTCCGGTGAGCCAGAAGCTGCGCGACGCGCTGCTCGGTATTCAGACCGGCGACGCGCCCGACACGCACGGCTGGACGCGCGAGATTCGTTTGGATTGACGCGCGATCGCGCGCGCGAGTTTCGAAGGCTCCTTCGCGTGCGAAGGGGCCTTCGTCGTTTCACGCCATGAGCACCATCGAAAAGCAGAGACTCACGCTCAGCTGTCGCGTCGACTCGTACCGCTCGGGCTGGTCGATCGTGGACTTCCTCGCGCACCGCTTTCCGTACCACACGCGCGACGGCTGGACCAAGCGCGTGCGCGACGAATGGGTGCGCGTCAACGACGCGACCGTGGCCACCGACCACGTAGTGCAAAAAAACGACGCGGTCGCGTACACCATTCTGCACGCGGAGCCTCCCGTCGACGACCGCTACGACGTTCTGTTCGAGGACGACCACTATCTCGCGGTGGCGAAGTCGGGCAACATTCCGGTCCACGCGTGCGGGGTTTACATCGTCAACACGCTGGTCGCACGCCTGCGCGCGGACTTCGGCGAGAACGTGAATCTCGTGCACCGCTTGGACCGCGAGACGAGCGGGGTGGTGGTGCTGGCGAAGCACCGCGATGCCAACCGGCTCCTCGCGCGCGCCTTCGAGCGCGGCGACGTCGAGAAGCAATACGTCGCGGTCGTGCACGGACGCGTGACCGAGGACGAATTCACCATCGATGCTCCGATCGGCAAGATCGACGCGCGCTACCAGTATCCGGTCGAGTACGAGTACGGCAAGGCCAACGACCTCGCGACCTTCCTGCCCAAGCGCCGCGTCGACCCGGCCGGAAAGCCGGCGCGCACGCGCGCCGAAGTGGTCGCGCGCCACGGCGCCTTCACGACGCTGCGCGCACTGCCCGAGCAGGGACGAACCAACCAGATTCGCGTCCACCTCGCGCACGCCGGCCACCCCATCGTGGGCGACAAGATCTATTCGTTGGCGGGGGAGATTCGCGACGAGCAATTGCGCGAAGGAATGACGGAGCGCGTGCGGGCGGCGTTGGTGCTGCCGCGCCACGCGCTGCACGGCGAGTCGCTCGCGTTCGCGCATCCGCTGGAAGGAGCGCGCGTCGTGTTGCGCGCGCCCCTGCCCGCGGACATGGCGTCAATCGCGTCGCGCTAAGCGGCCTTGGCCGCCTTGTGCACGCGGTTGCGCAGCCCCTTCAAGCGGAACCCGAGCGCGATCAAGAGAATGCCGAACCCGATCGCGTAGCCGCCGATCATCCAGGTGAGCGCGAGCGCGCCCGCGCCCGGGCGCGCGATCATCAAGAATCCGAACAGAATCGACAAGATGCCGCTCAAGATGAGGAACATCTCGCCTTCGATCTCCTTGCGCAGGCGCAGCGCCACCGCGATTTCCATCAGGCCGATGAAGATGGCCCAGATCGCGATCAGGTAGAGCAGCGTGAGCGCGGTGAGTCCCGGCATGAGGAAGGCGACGCCGGCGACGATCACGCTCACGATCGCTTTCAGCACCAGCGCCCACCACGGCGTTCCGCTCCCGCCCGCGAACGCGGCCGCGAGCGCGAAGATGCCGTCGGCGAGCGCGAACACGCCGAACAGGAGCACGAACATGCCCAGCGTGACGCCGGGCCACGCGATGGCCAGCACGCCGAAGATCACGGCGAACACGCCGCGCAGCACGATGGCCCACCAATTTTTCGTCAGCCTGTCGAGTAACATGGGACTCCCTCCTTGTGTGGGATGATCAGTGACCAGTCTACGCCCGCGCCGCGCACGCGGACAAGCCCCCGGATTTGTGATGGCGACGCCGTCGTGGTACCATGCGCCGATGCACGCGCTCCGAGTCGTAGTTTTGGTCGCGCTGCTCGCGTCGAGCGCGCGGGCGCAGCAGAAATTGCCCGACCCCAACATCGCGGCGCACCAGGACACCACGTCGACCACCGGCGTGCCGCAGCGCGACTTCTTCGACCTGCTCGACAAGTACGTGCTCAAGCGGCGCGTGGAGCCGCAGCTCGACCTCAAGCCGAAGACGGGATTGCAGTGGTCGCTGCTCCCGACCTTCAGCTACAACCCCGTGTACGGCGCCGCCATCGGCGCGATGATTTCCGGCGCCGGCCGGCGCGGCGATGTGAATGGGCGCTACTCGTCGATGTCCGTTTCCGCCAACTACTCGACCGAGGGACAATTCCAGCTGCAAGCGCGCGGCGACGTGTTCAGCGCGGGCGAAGACTATCTGTTCAAGATCGACTTTCGCTACCTCGACACCGAGCGCGATACGTGGGGACTGGGTCCGGTGTACTCCAACCAGCAGGAGTACCCGATGGAGTTCCTCTTGAACCGCGTGTACACGACCGTGCTGCGTCGCGTGAGCGGCCCCGTGTACCTCGGCATCGGTTATCACTACGACGAATTCTCCGACATCGTCGACCAGCGCGCGGCACTCGGCGATTCGACCCCGTTCAGCGAGTACAGCGGCGGCGTGCCCACGATGACGCGCGCGTCGGGCTTCTCGCTCAATCTGCTCGCGGACACCCGCGACAACTTGGTGAACCCGATGCGCGGCTACCTCTTGAGCTGGAGTTTTCGCGACTACCTGACCGCGTTCGGTTCCGACCAGAGCTGGCAGGAATTGTGGATCGAGGCGCGCGTGTACCCGCACGTTCCCAAGCGCAGCAACAGCGTGCTCGCGTTCTGGATGTACGGGTGGTTCAGTTTCGGCCCCGCGCCGTACTTGAACCTGCCGTCGAACGGGTGGGACACCTACGGCCGCGGCGCGCGCGGCTATCTCGCGGGACGCATTCGCGGCGCCGACCAGCTCTACGTCGAAGCCGAGTACCGCCGCGCGCTCACCGCCGACGGACTATTCGGATGGGTCGTGTTCGCCAACATGACCTCGACCGCGCAGCCCGAGACCGGCACCTTCGCGCACCCCGACCCCGGTGTGGGCACCGGGCTCCGCCTCAAATTCAACAAGCACACCAACACCAACCTCACCCTCGACTACGGGTGGGGCCACGACGACTCGCACGGATTCTTCTTGGGGATGACGGAAGTGTTCTAGCGCGCCAGGTCGAAGTCGCAGAACTCGGCGTGGTGGTAGATGATCGCTTCCGGGCTGCGGCGCACGAAGTCGCCTTCCTTGGAGTGCACCGCGATGATGTGCATCACTTCGTAGGGAAGGTTATGCTTGAAGGCCATGCCGACGCCGCTGAACGGGTGGCGCAGCATGTCGCCCTTGTGGCCCTTGCGCAGCGTCCCGTCGGGGCGCTTCTCGAATTCGATCATTTTGCCGATGTCGGCGAGCAGGGCGCCCGCCACCAGCACGTCGCGGTTGATGGGCACGCGCTTCCCGTACGACTTGATCACGACGTCGGCCATGCCGACGCACATCTGGCACACCGCGCGCACGTGCTCGAGGAATGTCACGCTCACGTTGTCGGCGAGGAGCGTGAACGGCATGTTCTTCAGGTCCCACAACGAAAAGCCGCCGGTCTTGAGCGCCTCCTCCCACACGTCGACCACTTTGTCGCGCAGCGCGACGTCTTGAATCATGGAGAGCTCGGGAAGAGCGGCGACGATTTCGTTACGCATGCTTGTCTCCCTTGATCGGACCGGGTAGCGGAAGCGCGACCACGGCCAGCGTCACGTCGACGCCGCCGATGCGCGCGCGGAACTTGGTTCCGGCCTCCGCCATGGCGGCACGAACGTACCCCAGAAAGAGCGGGCGTTGCAACCGCGGGGATTGTACGCCCGACGTCAAGCGCCCGCACGCCTTGCGCGCGGAGCCGTCGGTGTTGAGCGGACCGCCTTCGCTGATCTCGTCCGCGATGGCGGCGACGTCGTCGGCGTCGGGCGCGAACAATTCGACGCCCGCGGCGTGGTCGAGCGATAGCGACGACGCGTCGGCGCGCACCGCGTCGGCGTCGCGCACAAGAGTCGGCAATTCAGCGATCTTCTCCACGCGCGCGGGATACGCGAGCGACTCGGGCGCGTCGGCCGCGGTGAGGCCGACCAGCTGCCAGTTGGGATGGCCGCGGTAGTGCATGCGCGCGATCGGCTCCTGTCCCATATAGCAGCCCTTCTCGTAGCTCACGTGATCGTCGAGGCGCGCTTCCTTGGGGAAGTTGTCCTCGGAAACATCGTGCCCGTACCACGGCAGTCCCGCTTCGACGCGGCGCACGTTCCACGCCACGCGCCCGACCACCTGCATGTCCATGCCGACGCCCGCTTGCACCAGAAAGTCGCGCATGTGATCGGCGTGGCCGCGCGACACCAGCACGTGCATGCCCTTTTCGCCCGCCACCGAGTGACGCACCACGATGGCGCGCATGCCTTGGTACTCGTTCTCGGTGAACGTGAGCGGTTCCAGCGGGAGCGGTTCGCGCGGGAAGATGCGCCACACGATCTCGCGCGACTTCGGTCCTTCCAGCGAAAACATCGCCATCTCCGCGCTCATGTCGGTGAGCTGGACGTCGTCGGCGATGATATGCGAGTCGAGCGCTTCGAACACGCGCGCGGTCGAGCCTTGCATGACCAGGACCAGCAGCTCATCCTCGCGCGCAAGAATCAACAGCTCGGCAACGATACGACCCTTGGTCGTGGTAAGCAACGCGCTGCACGCGCTGCCGCGCGCGAGTCCTGCGACGTCGTTCGTCACCATCGCGTTCAGGAAGCGAACCCGGTCGCCGCCGCGCAGGCGCAGAATGCCGACGTGCGGCAGGTCGATCAAACCGACCGTGTGCGTGAGCGCTTCGTACTCGAGGCGCGGGTGCGTGAAGACGTCGGGCGGGGTCGCGGTCATGTTAGACATCCGCGAGTGTCACCGTGTCGAAGAACTGGTAGAAGCGCTGCTCCAGGTTGGTGAGCCCGTTCTTCACCGTGCAGCGGTCTTCGATCGAGCAGCAGCCGTCGTTGCTGGTGCACATCACCATGTGCACCGGCCCTTCGATGGACTCGAAGATCTGCGCGAGCGTGACGTCGCCCGGCTTCTTCGCCATGCGATAGCCACCGCCGCTGCCCTTGGTCGCTTCGATGATTCCGCTCTGCGAGAGGCTCTGCAGAATCTTCGCCAGCAGGTTGGGCGGCAAGTTGAAATGCGCGGCGATCTCGCGCGCGTTGGCGAGCTGGCCTTCGGGCAGGGCCGCGATGTGCTTGAGCGCGATCAGCCCGTAGTCGGTTCTCATGGAGATGCGAATCATTGCCTCTATAATAATGAGAGCGACGGGCGGATTCAACGCCGGGTATTCATGTCGGTGTGGTAGGATAAGTCCATGGTTCCACGCGTATCCCACGATCGTACCGACGAGAGCATCGAAGCCAAGGCGCGATGGTTCCAGTCGCTGTCCGTCGAAGAGCGAATGAACCTCCTATGCGAGTTCACGGACATGGTTCTCGAGAACAATCCGAAGGTTGTCGAGGTGGGGCGTGCTCAATCGACTCCAGGGCGTATTCTCGTCCTTAAACTCCCATAACGTTCGATATGTCGTGATCGGTGGCATCGCGGCCGTTCTCCACGGCGTGCCGCGTGCAACGGCTGTCGTTTGCCGACGCGTGGAAGAATAGGGAAACGATGTCGTTCGGGGGGCAAAGCTTCTTCGTGGTTTCACGGAAGGATCTGATTGCGGCCAAGCGCGCCGCCGGCCGACCTCGCGACCTGGAGGATGTACGAATCCTCGAACTCCCGCCTGAAGCAACCGACTAGGCCGATCGAAAGTCCGCCGCGAGCAGCTTGTGGAAGTGGTACTCACCGTGCTCGCGCTTGACTGAATAACGCCCCGCCTCGTACGACGACGATCCCAGCCCGCGCTGCACCGACTCGCAAATCTCGACGTCTTCCACCTGCACCACGTCGCTCGCGGCCAGGCTCTTCGACACGAAGTCATCGTCGCTCGCGGTCGCGCCCGTGAAGTAGTAGTCGAAGATCACGTCGGTGTGGTCGTGGCCCTTCGGGATCACCCAGTTCGTGTCCATCATGGGGCCGTAGCGGTTGATCATCAGATTCGGATAGATCCACGCATAGAGCACCTTGTCGCCGATGCGTTCGGAAAAGTCGGAGCCGCCCTTCGGGCCCCCGTCGCCCGCGCCCGCGCCGGATTGAATCGAGTAGCGCTCGAAGATTTCCGTTTGGTACGAATCCAAGTCCAGCTGCCCCGCGAGACCTTTGTGCAAGTACGACACGTGGTAGCCGCCGTCGAGATAGTTATCGACGTAGACCTTCCAGTTGCACGCCAGCGTGTACTTGCGCCGCGCGACGAACTGCAACGCGCCCACTTGCATCTCTTGCAAGCGCCGCGCGACCTCGCCCATGTCGGCGCCGAGCGGGCGCGGCTCCTTCGCCATCGAGATGAACACCAAGCCGCACCACTCGCCCACGTGCATCGGCACCAATCCAAATTTCGCGCGGTCGAAATCCTTCACCGCGCCCAACTCCGGCGCGCGCAGAAGACGGCCGTCGAGGCCGTACGTCCACCCGTGGTACGGACATACCAGCGATTCCGAACACCCTGCGCCCACGGCCACCACCGCCGCGTGATGCCGGCATACGTTGAAAAACGCGCGCAACGCGCCGTCTTCGCCGCGTACCACCACGTACGGCTCGCCCGCCACCGACCCCGCCACGAAATCTCCCGCCTTCTTGAACTGGTCGCTCCGCGCCGCGATCAACCAGTTGTTCTTGAACACCGTCTCGCACTCCAAATCGTAGAAGCGCGAGTCCGTGTACCACGACTTGGGCGGCAGCCACGCCGCTTCCAACGGAACGCTGGGGTCGAAACGACGGACTTCGTCGAGGAGCCAGGGGGATTGCTTGATATTGGTCGCCATGATTCGTCGTGAGCCACGTTGCCGGAGGCGGGAGTATACCAGCTTCCCAGTCCTCCGGTCGGCCCGCCTCCTCGCGGGGTTGCCCCGGCATGCTATCACGAATACAATGCCCGGGATGAAGTCGGAGTTCGAGCTGATCGAAGCCCTGGCGCGCGCGTCGCGTCGTGCGCGGCGTTCGACGTCGGGCGTCGTGGTAGGCATCGGTGACGACGCCGCGGTGCTGCGCGTCTCCGCGCGCGAGGACGTCGTGGTCACGACGGATTCGCTGGTGGAGGGTCGGCACTTCGAGCGCACGTGGCTCTCCCCGCGCGACCTGGGGTGGAAACTCGCCGCCGCGAACTTGAGTGACATCGCCGCGATGGGCGGCGTCCCGCGCTGGGCGTTGATCTCGTACGTGCTGCCGCGCGGTGTGAGCGCGTTGTACGCGGAGGGAATCCAGCGCGGTGCCGCGGAGCATCTCGCGCGCTACGGCGCTTCCATCGTGGGCGGCAACATCGCGTCGACGGATGGACCGCTGGTGTGCGACATGACGCTGGTGGGAACGTGCAGGCGCGGGCGCGCGTGGAAGCGCAAAGCAAGAGCGGGCGACATTATTGTCGTCGCGGGAAACTTGGGAGCCGCAGCCGCGGGAGTGACACTACTGCGCGAGAAAAAGAAGCCGAGTGCAGCTCTGATCCGTGCATATCGAAGACCGACTCCGAGGCTCGACGTTTCCCGCGCTGTCGCGCGGGATATCAGTGGCGCGATCGACATCAGCGACGGCCTCTCGAGCGACCTCATTCATATGTGCGAGGCGAGCGGCGTGGGCTGCGAGCTGGACGCGGGGTCGCTCCCGATTCCGCGCGCGGTGCGAGAGTTCTGCGCCCGCCGGCGCAAGAGCGCGGTCGAATGGGCCCTCCACGCGGGCGAGGACTACGCACTATTATTGAGCGTCGCGCCGCAACGCGCGGACGCGGTTTGCCGTACAATCCGCAACTCGGGCGCGCCGGCCGCGGTCGTCGGGGTTTTCACGTCGGCGCGAGGCGCGTACGGGATCCTCGAAAACGGACGCGTGCGCGCGTTCCAAGCGCGCGGGTGGGACCACCTGAAACGATGACGGCAGCAAAGAGCAAATTCCACGAGACGACGCTGGGCGTGTTCGTCGTGTCGTTCGCGCTCATGGTGGTCGCGGGGCTGGAGAACAGCGTCGCACCGTGGGCGCCGTTCTACCTGGTGTACGCGGCGCTCGCCACCTGGCTCCCGATCAAATGGGGGACGTACCGCTTCGGCGCCATCAAGGACGTGCCGTGGTGGTGGTGGGCGGTGTGCCCGGTCATCGCGATCTTGCTGCAAGCGGTGTCGAGTCTGCTATTGAACGGCGTCTACGCGCGCATCGTGGTGGCGATGGGCGGCGTCGAGCGGCTCGACGATCCGCTCATCGCGGTGCCGCCCATGTTCGACGCCATGTTCACCAAGGCGGCGGAGCGACTCCACCTCGCCAAGCAAACCGTCGCGATTGCGTATTACTGCTTCATCGTCGCGTGGGCCGCGTTCGGCGAGGAGCTGTACTTCCGCGGCTACGTGCAGGGCACACTGCGCAAGCGCCACTCGGCGCGCTACGCCATCGCGGTCGCGACGTCGCTGTTCGCGGTCCGTCATTATATGCAGATGCTGCTCCTGCTACCGATCTACCCGCTGTTCGCGGCCAGCGCGTGGGTGCTGATGGCGTTCCCGCTCGGGATCGTGGTCGGCATCATCTACGAGCGCACGAAGTCGCTGTGGGTCCCGATCGTGATCCACTACCTGTTCAACATCATTCCGTTTCTCGTTCGCTAGAAGGGGAATTCCATGAAGTATCGCATCCCGCTCGCGCTGCTGGTGGCACTCGCGTGTCTCACGCCGGCGTGCAACAAGAAGCCGGTCACGGTGGCGCCCGCTACCAAGGTCGAGGATTACTCGTACGCACGCTTGAACGACGTCGCCGTCACCCACATGGACATGGACCTCGCCGTCGACTTCGACCGGCAGGTGATTGCGGGGACGTGCACGTACGACATCGCGCGCAAGACCGACGCCGAGATCGTCAACCTCGACACGTGGGCGCTGCGCATTAAGGACGTCACGGTCGATGGCAAGAAGGCGACGTGGGTGCTGGGCGATTCGCTCCCGCTCATCGGGCGGCCGCTGTCGGTTGGAATCACGCCCGAGACCAAACGTTTCACGGTCACGTTCGAGACCACCGCCGCGGCGCGCGGCGTGCAGTGGCTGACGCCGCAGCAGACGCTCGGCAAACAGCACCCGTACGTGTACACGCAGTCGCAGTCGATCCACGCACGCTCGTGGGTGCCGTGCCAAGATACGCCGGCCAATCGCATCACGTACACCGCGCGCGTCAAGTGTCCGCCCGAACTCATGGCGGTGATGAGCGCGAAGAATCCGGAAGCGCGGAGCGCGGACGGCGCATATAGCTTCGAGATGAAGCAGCCCATTCCGTCGTACTTGCTGGCACTCGCGGTGGGCGATATCGAGTTTCGCAAGATCGGTCCGCGCACCGGCGTCTTCTCCGAACCCGGCATGGCCGACAAAGCCGCCGCGGAGTTTTCGGACCTCGAAGCGATGATGGACGCGGCCGAATCAATGCTGGGACCGTATCGCTGGGAGCGCTACGACGTGCTGGTGCTGCCGCCGTCGTTCCCGTTCGGCGGCATGGAGAATCCGCGCCTCACCTTCGCGACGCCGATTCTCGTTGCGGGCGACAAGTCGCTCGTCTCCGTCATCGTGCACGAGATGGCGCACTCGTGGTCGGGCAACCTCGTCACCAACGCGACCTGGAACGACTTCTGGCTCAACGAAGGCTTCA